>CBFDBC010000060.1:0-16506 GCA_965602945.1 uncultured bacterium
CCCGCAATCAGGAAATAGTGGGGTGCGATGCTGATCCGATAGGGATATCTCTGGAGCACTCTCCTCAGGACAAAATAGACGAATGGCCATGCGATCAGGTTGGCAATGGTCGTGAGTACGACATACTCCTTGAGCGTCATGGTGACGATCTGTCTTATACCGGCTCCCAGCACCTTGCGGATGCCGATCTCCTTTTCCCTCCGGCTCAGGCTCATGGCGGTCAACCCGAAGATACCCAGGCAGGCGAGCACCAGGCTGAAGACGAATGCGTATCGGATGATCAGGCTCCAGCGTCTCTCACTGCCGTACAGGTTCGCCAGGGCATCATCCTGGAAATAGTGAATGAACGGCTTGTCCGGGTTGGTCTTTTTCCAGGCTGTTTCCAGATGGCCCATGGCCTCCTGCAGCCTGGAAGAGTCGATCCGGACGAACACCCGGCTGAACCTGTCCCGGTCAGGGGCCGCGCCCTTGCCGACATAGAGCAGCATGGGCGCGATCTCGCTGCGCAGCGACCGGACATGGCTGTCCTCCACCACTCCGATTATGCGGCAGTTGTAAGGAAAACCCCTGGAGATATCTCCCAGAGGCCTGTCCAGGGCAAAATCCGGGCCCAGCTCGTCCACGAACTTCTGATTCACGATGACCGAGTCCTGCTCAGATGTGTTTGGAGTAAAATCCCGGCCCCGGACCAACCGGAGCTCCATGGCCGACACAAAGTCCGTATCCACCCGGTTGAAGTTGTAGGGGATCCTCCGTTCCCCGAGCTCGAGGGAGGTCTGGGGGAGGAAGAGCCCGAACTCCCGGTTGCTGGCCGTGACCGCCCGGACACGGCTGTCCCCGAGGATCTCGCTCCGGAAGCGCCGGTAGATCCGCTCCGAAGCCTCCAGCTCGTTCTCCTGGGTCAGTATCACGACCAGGCCCCGGCTGGCGTACCCCGGATCCCGGTTGATCAGGAAGGAGGCCTGTCTCCCCAGCACGACTGCCGAGACGGCCAGGGCCACGGAGAGCGCGAATTGGAGCACGACCAGCCCTTTGGTCAGGGTTGTCCGGCCCCCGACCTTGAGTTTTCCCCTCATGATGTCCACGGGACGGAAGGCCGACAGGACGATTGCCGGATAGCTTCCCGCGAACAGGCCCGTGCAGACTGCAATAACCAGCAGGGCCAGCATGTGAAAACCGCTGAACATGGAAGAGAGGGAGAGCTCTTTTCCGGCCAGGCCGTTGAACCTGGGGAGAAGCACTTCCGCCAGGAAGAGCCCCAGCCCCACGGCCAGCAGGCTGGTCAGCAGTGCCTCACCCATGAACTGCCAGGCCAGCTGCCGCCGCCCGGCCCCCAGCACCTTTCGCATTCCGACTTCCCTAGACCGGACCGATGACAGCCCGATGGACAGGTTCATGAAATTCACGCAGGCGATCAGAAGGATGGCCAAAGCGATGGCAGACAGGAGGTATGCGGTGGAAAGCCCGCTCGTGCCGGTGATCCTGGAATCCAGGTACATGGAGGAGACCTTCTGCAGGCCGAAGGTGAAGGGATCGTAGCCCTCCTCGATGTACCTCCGGATGTTTTCAGCGAAGTGACGGCTGCAGAACCGGGCGAGCTGTGCCTCGGCCTGCTCCATGGTGGCGCCGGGCTGAAGCTCGACGAAGAGCGGGAATGCCCATCTGTTCCACTGGCTGAACACCTCGGGATTGTTCCAGGCCAGGGGGAGGTTCCGGATGTGGATCAAGGCATCGAACCGCAGCGAGGAACTGCGAGGAACGTCCTGAGCCACACCCGTGACTACGAAGTCCTTGAGGATGCGGCCGAAGGAGAGGGTGACCGTCTTGCCCATGGGATTCTCGTCGCCGAAGTACTTTTTCGCACACGACCGGGCAAAGACGATGCCGTGGTCATCGGCGAGCGCGGTTGCCGGACTTCCATACACCAGGGGGAATGAGAACATCTCGAAAAAGGGGGAGTCGGCCAGCTGGAGAGTCTCTCTGAAGAGCTTGTCCTGGTAGCGGACGACTCCAGCGCTGCTCGTGAATCGCGACTGGTGTTTTATTTCGCTGATAGACGCTTCCACCTCGGGCCCCATCGGGGGGGGCAGAAACTGATCACGTTCCGTTTCCCTGTGGTTGTCCTTGTCATATTTGATAAGGACAACCCTGTACAGCCGGTCTCCGTTTTCGTGGAATTTGTCGAAGGACAGTTCATCCAGGTTGAAGAGATAGATCAGTATACATCCGGCGACTCCCAGGGAAAGGCTGAATATTTTGATGATCGAATGAACCTTGAATCTCAGGATGTTTCTCAATGCGATCTTCAGATAGTTCC
This sequence comes from uncultured bacterium, assembly GCA_965602945.1. Taxonomy (GTDB): domain Bacteria; phylum Acidobacteriota; class Aminicenantia; order Aminicenantales; family Aminicenantaceae; genus JAUXEH01. The sequence goes on from CBFDBC010000060.1 coordinate 2,318, forward strand.
TGAACATCACGGATCTCCACCTGAAAGCCAGGATGAGATAGGAGAACACAGCCGACAGCGTGCCTCCCAGGAGCCAGAGATGAGCCCTCAGGCGGCCCCGCCGTTCTGAAACTTGCCGGTACTCGATCTCGAAATCCCGGGAAATGCCGAACATGTCTTCGTATATCGACAGGCGGCTGAGGATCCAGCGGAAGACTTTGGGCGGCTTGCCCGCCGGATCCCTCATTTCTTTTTCCCGAAGGCAAGATCCGGTACATCGCTCCAAGCGAGTTTGTGTATCCTGCGGGCCTCCTGCAGGGCCTCCTGCCCTCCGGGCGTCAGCGAGTAGAGGATCTTGCGCCGCCCGCCTTTTTTCGAGAGGGGCTCACTCTCCTGTTGGGCGACCAATCCTTTGCGGACCAGGAGGTAAAGGGTGTTGTATAGCGAACCATAGTTCAGGGTCCTGCCTGTGATACGGCGGAAGTTGTCCCTGATCGTCACTCCGTAAGCGCCGTCCTCGAGTTTCCAGATGGAAAGCAGGATCAGCTCCTCATTCCGGGTCAATTCCTGCATGACAACTCCTCGCTGTAACTATTTATTATAAATACATATATTATGGTATACGGGGGAAACGGGAAAAAGTTTCAGGTGTGGTATACTCAAAATGAGAAATAAAGACCGGATTTTTCGGGACTGTATTGACTAAAAGGTAAAGAGCAGGTCGCATGAAGACACATAGAATCCTCATGGGGATCCTTGGCCTGGCGCTGCTGGGCACGGCCTTCTCTCACGTCTTTCCCCAGGACAAGCAGAAAGAATCAGGCTACGACATATCCGTCAGCGCCGTGTCCATCGCCGTCACGGTGCAGGACAAAAAGGGGAGATTTATCAACGACCTGCTCCAGGAGGATTTCTCGGTCTACGAAAACCGGGAGAAAAAGCAGATCACCTATTTCCGGCACGACTTTCAGACTCCGATCAGCCTGACGGTCCTGCTTGATGTCAGCGGCAGCATGGAGCTCCAGGACAAGATGAAGGAGAGCAAGGAGGCGCTCAGCTATCTGATAGCTACCCTTCTCAGGCCGCAGGACGAGGTGTCCCTGCTGATCTTCGCGGACGGGGAAGTGGAGGTGGCATCCGCATTTTCGACCGATAAACAGGACTTTCTCACGGTTCTGGAGGAGACGCAGGCCTACGGCCAAACCGCCTTGAACGATGCCGTGGCCGTGTCGCCCGAATTTGCCAACCGGGGGAACAACGAAAAAAGGGCGCTCCTCCTGATAACGGACGGCGTCGAGAACGACAGCTACAGCACACCCGAACAGGCTGTCGAGATCGCCCGGCGGGTGGATGTGCCTATCTACACGATCGGATATAAGATCCCTTTGAGCGAACAACTGGAAAAACACAAGCGGGCCCCCGGAATGAGCTCTGCCGGGATCGTTGAGACCCTGGGCAGGTTCTCGCGGGCGACGGGTGGGACCGCCTATTTCCTGGATCGGGCCTTTGATTTGAACGCGGCCATGCGGGAGATCAAGCGGGAACTCAGTCACCAGTATATCATCGGTTACACCTCCTACACGGATCCCGATGGTGCCTACCGCAAGATCGAGGTCCGCACCTCCAAAAAGAAATACCGGGTGCGGACCCGGGAAGGGTATTGAAGGGGCACTTTAAAAAATACTGGAAATATATTAATATATTGGGGAATCGGACGAAGTGAATACTACGGCAAGCCGTCAGGCTGCCGATTTTTTTCTGCCGATAGGGAGGATTAAATGAGAAAGAATCTTATCTTCTACCTGGCAGGGATCGTGGCCGTGATCGGCATGATCTCCGGAATGGGCTGCGCCACCAAGAAATATGTGCAGACCGAGCTTGTCAACCTGGATCAGAAGGTCGAGGGAGTTGAAGGCGGCGTCGAGGAAAACCAGAAGAGGCTCAGGGAACATGATGAGCAGCTGGCCACCATCGGCTCCGTCATCAAGGATCATGAGACAGAGTTGGCCACCGTCGACGGTAAAATAGACAGCAAGTTCGAAGAGGCGAAGGAGTACGCCCGCGGCAACCTGATCTTCAAGGAAACCCTCCGGAACAGCGAAGCCAAGTTCAAGTTCGACAGCTACGAGCTCAGCGACGAGGCCAAGGCCCTGCTCGACACATTCGTACGCAAGCTGATCGAGCAGGACCAGGGACGTTATCTGGAGATACAGGGTCACACCGACAGCACCGGAGAAGAGGAGTGGAACCAGCTCTTAGGCAAGAAGAGGGCCGAAGCCGTCATGGAGTATCTGTACAAACAGCATCACATCCCTCTGCACAGGATGGAAGCCATCAGCTTCGGGAGCTCCGCAGCGGTGGCTGACAATTCCAACCGCGAAGGCAGGGCCCAGAACCGCCGCGTGGAGATCCTGGTCTTCGAATAATCCTGCCTGTTGGTGATTCCCGGTCCCCCACTTGGTGTGGGGCGATGTCAAAGTTTCCGTGGTGAGGCATAGATCTCGATCCACTTCTCGGTCTTTTCCACGAGGAGCTTTTCCAGACGCTGGCCGCTTCCGTGGATGGGCCGGATCTCCTCGGCCAGCTCGGTGTATCCCTTCCGGTCCAGCCAGGTTGAGAACACATCGTGGTCCGAGAAATCTTGGATCCTGGAGGGCGGAAGGGTACGGAGTGTGTCGAGCAGCTCCCCCAGGCTGAAGATCTCACGGCCTTCGATGACCAGCGGCGTGGCATCCACGCGCTCGATCTCCTCTTCGATTGCGCGCCTGAGCAGGCTTACGAGCCTGCGGCCTTTGGCGCGCTTGGGCAGCAGCCTGTCTGCCAGGTCCTTGTATCCATGCATGTAAAGCCAGGTGGAAAAGTTGTCCCGCTCTCCATAGCCCTCAAGGATCTCACGCAGCTGCTGACCGGTTTTTGTGGGCTTTTCCGCCTTTTTGATCACTGACAGCATGTCACGGATGTTCTTGATCCTGTAGAGCACCTTCCCGGTCTTGTGGATGACGAGGAAGTCGCCCATACCCGTAAAGTCGTGGATATAGTCTCTGAGTGTCTGCATGCTTCCGGGATCGCCTTTGGGCATGAGGAAGGCGGTGCTCCTCAGGTCATTGGCTTCGCGGGCCTTGGAGGCGATGATCTTGGGGAACCGGGGATAATAGGTGTCGATCAGATGGATCAGGTCGGTTCCCGCATCGTGCCGGACGCTGTCTCCGTGCGGGTAGAATATGTCCGTGATCAGGCAGACCACATCATCGCCGTGGCCCTTGCTCCGGTAATCCTTCTGATCGATCTGTTCCTCGCTGCCGACTCCGAACAGGAAGGCCAGGGTCTCCTCATAGGTCCGGGTCACCTTGACGGCGGCCCGCTGGCCGATTATGTCGTAGAGGACAGGGAGGAACTGGGAGGTCCAGCGCGGCTCATCGTCCACGATCAGGAAGATATACCGCCGGGCCTGCGAGTACCGGTCCATATTCAACAGGTCTTCTGCGCTTCTGACGACGGAAGTGACGATCCTGTGCGGTGCGCATTCCTTGCGGTTGACACCGAATATGAGGTCGGCCCGGGATATGTACGGGTACTTCTCCACTGCCACCGAGGGAGGCGAACAGCTGATGACCTTCATGGACGAGAGAAGAACGACCACGAGGTCGGGATTTTTTTCCCGGATGGCGGCCGTATCCAGGAGGTTCAGGGCGGTGTCGTCACATATGAGGACCGACGCCTTCCCGTGAAGCTGCTGCATCGCCTCTGCGGGGCCTGTGAGGATCCGGGGGGTCACCCAGGGCATGTCACGCTTCAGCGTCCTGGCAGCCTTCTGCAGCTCCTCGGCCGCTGAAAAGATCAGCGCCTGCTCGATCTTGACGGGATTGATGATGCGGGGTGTGAAGGCTTTGGCCGCTTTCTGCATGGATTTATCCTTTCTCAGCCAGGATGCTGCACGTCTGGTTGATGGAGTCGGCATAGATTGTGACCGGTTGAGGAAAGCTCTGGACATAAATGGCGTCATCTCCCTTGTCGGGCGAGAAAAACCAGGGGTCGATCCGGTCCTCTAAAGGAGCGATGTAGCCGTAGATCACACGGTTACTCATGAGGTTGGTGAGGAAATGTGTTCCCTGAGTACCGAACATACGGGTCTGGATGCGTTTTTGCTCTTCGTCGTGGCCGCCCTGGATCATATACAAAAAATGGCTCCCATAGATCCCCCCGGTCGTCACGGTGTCGTGTACAGGCTCCGGCCTGCCCGAGATGTCCACACCGAACTCGAAGATGCCGGCGGGCTGGCCGATGTCCTTGAACTCCACCTGGATCCCCCAGTCCCGATTGGTGGTGCCCAGGCGTCCGGGAACCAGAATGATGTAGCCCTCGCGCCGTTCCTGGAATCCGGCCGCGAGCTTCGAGAGCTTTTGGACCACCTCGTCGTGCCGGTTTTTGTGGTATCGGAAGGGAGAGAGCACGATGGCGTGACGGATGTTCCTCTTGACGCCATGGCCTTGCAGGTTGCTGATCGTCAGGTAGGTGTGCCGGACCGAGGCCGGGAACCGGATCTCCTCGAACGTCATGACCGGGAGCCGGGTCAACTGAACGACGTGAAAGGTGCCTGCGCCGCCGTCCCGGGCCCCCGCGGCAAGGTTGAAGACGAACTCGATCTGGAAATGGGAGGTGATCCGTGCGGCGACGGTCTCCATGATTTCCAGGAGGCTTCTGCGAAATCCGAACCGGTCGTCCTGGATCAGGTCCTCCAGCGTGACTGAGCTCTTGTGGCGGCCCAGGCGCTTCGTGACTTTGAAGTCGGCGAAGCGGATGTGAAGCCTCTTCATGGTCTCCAGTTCCTCGCCCGTCAGATCCTGGTTTTTCGTCAGGTCGATCGCATAGAAGTACTTCTGTCCCTCTCCCAGCAGGCGGACGGGGATGGGATTCCGGATGGTGGCCATGGAGATCACAGGGAAATCATCCAGGACCGTAGCGTATCCATGCCCGAAGGCCAGCCGGGCAAAACCTTCCTCGGCCTTCTGTGTCTTCAGGGCATAGGGGAAAAAGGAATTCGCCACTCCCGATACCATGGGGAAATACACCGGCCCGGCATCAGAATTCTCGGATACTCCGGGAATGGGATTGATCACGATCGCCATCTTTTCCCCGCTTCCCGAGGGCTGTTTCTGCTCGAAATCCGAGTAGATGTGGGAGATGGCCCGTACCAGTTGATGGAACCTCACGTCCGGATCCTTGTGGTTGTTGGGCAGCATGAACGAGGTGTTTTCCCCGGCATGCACCGAGATATCTCTGCCGGCCTCCACGAAGGCCTCATTGGTCGCGGATGAGCGGACGCTGATCGGGATATCTCCCAGCTTCGCGAGGATCGACCGGAACGTCTTAAGATCCTGCTTGCCGAAGCGGCGGCCGTCATCCAGAAAACGGTCGTAGAAGACCGTACTCAGGATGCGGGTCCTGAGCTTGTGGGCCCTGGGAATGTCGGCCTCGTTGATCTTGACCAGCCCGAATCCCTTGCCTCCCAGCTGGCCCTTGCCATAGATCTTGACGTCTCCGACCTTGTTGACGATGACTTCCGGCATGGGGAACCTGTTCTCACTCCTATTCTAATACAGGAGCCTGAATAATTCATAAAGAATGTCGACATTTTTTCCCCTCCGGGCGAGCGGATCTCACCTCGTTCTCCACTATAGGGTGAATCGGTAGTTGAATTTGAACAGGAAGATGTTGTCGCCGGCAGCCTGGAACAGGAGCGATACATCGCGCCCTAGGTCGAAGTCTCCGGGGTAGGCATGGTCGGCCCTGTTCTGTGTCCAGACTACGAACAGAGTGGAGCCGGGATGGTATTCCCAGCGCAGCACCACGGTCCCGCGCAGAGATTTGAGGTTGAAATCCCGGTCCAGGAAGGAGAAGGGCGGGGCCGGTCCCGGGCCGTCGGGATCCACGGTGTAGACCTGCCCCTCGCGGACTATGGTCGAGCCGCCTTCGCCGTACACATCGAACTCAAAGGTCCGAGCCGCACGCAGCTCCTTGTATTTAAAAAAGTCGCCCACACCGATGAACGGCTGCAGGTAGGCCTGGACGCTGAGCCGGGGAGTGAACGTCCAGTCGAGACGCAGCTCCAGTGAGGCGGTCTCCTGGATGACATCCGACATGACATAACGCGCGCCGTACGTCTCGACCTTGATGGGGTCGGGGACCTGGGTGATGTACTGCCCGACCGAGTGCCGCCAGGAGTAGTAGGGCCCGGCGGACAGCCGGAAGTTGCCGGTGGGTTTTAATTCCAGGGTCACACCCACGGAATAATTGTGTGCCCCGTAGGGATGGGTCCGGTAGTGTCCGGAAAGGCCGAATATCACCGGCCGCCGGTCATCCGTGCGGAGGCTGAGACGGCGCATGATCCCCCAGGGGTATTGGGCCAGGGGGCCGCCCCGGGTGAAGTAATGGCTGTAGCGGTCGGGATCGTAGGCCAGGTTCAGGGTCGCCCTCCAGTAGTTCAGGAACTGAGTGGTGGCGTTGAGGACGTAGTTCTCATCGAAACGGATCCCGCCGAAATCATAGCTCTGGTAGGTGGCCAGGGTCAGCCGCCAGGTGCGCAGCACCTTCCCGGGATGAAAGCTCTGGTAGCCGGACTCCAGGTGGGCGTTGATCTTGTCTCCGCGGGAATGATACCCCATGTCCATCGCATGAAAACCCGGGGATATGGCACCCACGGCCGTGTTGAAGACGAAGTTGCCTCTTTGTTTGTTGAGATAGAGGCGCCCGGCCCATCCCGTCAGGCTGGTGGCTGTGGGGTCGACAGATACGTAGTCCACATCCGGTCTCTGGTAGTAGTGGAGAGAAGACCGCTGCACACGCGTCATCGCCGCCTCCCCGCCCTGGATGTGGGTTCCTCCCACCCAGCCCGTGATCACCCAGGCGCGTTCCCGATCGAGGAATGTCCAGCCGTCCACTCCCAGGGTCAGGGCAGCCTGGGGCAGGAGGGTCTCCAGCCCGGGCTGTCGCAGGTCCCGCCAGACCCCTGTCGAGATGAAGCCCAGACCGCTGAATCCGCTATTGATCTCCTTGAGAGAACGTACGACGCCGTAGAACGAGAGGGGCTCCACCTCATGCGTGAAGCGGCCGCCACCCATGTCCACGTCGGCGAATTCCCGCCCCGTGAATGCGCTCATCAGACCCAGGTTCCAGCCGTCGCCCAGCTTCCCGGTCACCTTTCCGGCGCCCAGGATGCGCGTCCAGTCGGGGGTATCCACATAACCGCCCCCGGGTACGAAGCCCTGAGGCGAGCGCCCGATCCTGCGGCTGTAGAAGAAGCGCGGGTCACTCCATCCCAGGTTGCGCACGGTATTGGCTCCGCCGTACCCGAAGCGGAATATATCCGCCCCTTCCACGAAAAAGGGGCGTTTTTCAGCGTAGTAGGTCTCCTGGTCGCTGATGTTGATCACGGCAGGGTCCACCTCCACCTGGCCGAAATCCGGGTTGACGGTCAGGTTCAGGGTCAGATGGGTCTTGAGCGAGGACCGCATGTCGAATCCGATGTTTCCGTTGTAGGCGGTGCCGGTCCGGAAGGGATCGCCGGGGACGGCGGGGCTGGTCTGGGCCTGCGCCATCGTGTAGGGCAGGAACTCAAGCAAGCGGTGAGGGCGGATCTCCTTAATCCCGGTGAGGGGTGCGAAGCGGGAAACATAGCCGCTCTCCTCTTTGGGGATCCAGGCATAGGCGCTGACCTCGTTCTTCCGCTTGATGGTCCGGAAGAAGTTGACGCCCCAGGTGTAGGCCTCCTGCTGTTTGAATCGGAGCTGATCATAGGGGATGCGCATCTCGACCGTCCAGCCCTGGTCATCCAACCGTGCGGCATATTCCCAGACGCCGTCCCACGTCATGTCCCGCCCTTCGTCATTGAACAGGGTTCCATCGAGTATCGTGCCCGCGGGATTGACGGAGAACTGAAAGCCGCTGCGGCGGTCATAATACGGGTCCACGGCAAAGGTGAACCAGTCGGATCCCACCTCGTCATCGCGCCGCCCCAGGCGGCTGACTATGGCATCGGGATGCGAATCGAACATCCGGGCCGCCACATAGAGGCTGTCTGAGTCAAATGCAACCCAGACCATGGTTTTTTCGGTGGCCTCGGCACCATCTTCCGGCTCCGACTGCAGAAAACCAGACGCACCCCGGCCCTGCCAGACACTTTCGTCCAGGATGCCATCGATCCGGATCGCGCCGCCGCTGCGTACGGCCTCGACCGGCCTGGGAGAGGGAGGGATCTCGGCTGCCGTGAGCAGGGCCTGTGCCGCCAGTAGAACCGGTAAGATGAGGGACTTGCGCATGATAACGTCCGATTATAAAGCAATCCTCCCCTGAAAACAGCCATTTTTTTACTTATTTCTTTATTTGACTCCCGGGGGCCTTATACATATGCTATACACAAATAAGCCGCCCACCGTCAGCTGCTGCGCAGGCGGTGTGAGGGGAGTGATACATGTGGAAATCCAGAGATGTCCTGATGAAGACGGTCTCGGATAAGCTTTTTCCCGTGGTCAAAGAGTTGGAGCTCCAGGGGGCTTTTAAGCAGTTCGACATCGTGCTGACCTGGAATCCTGATCAGGAGGAGACGTTGATCGGTTTCCTGGATGCAGGCCTGATCATGAACATGCTGGCGGAAGAGGACGAATCGGAAGCCTGATGAAATTTGAGATATATGACCCAAAGCGTGAAAATCACAAAATGGAGGGAAACATGAAACTTTCGCCTGCTCGTTTCGGGTGCGCGGTTTCTACCGTGTGGTCTCTGGCGGTTTTCGGGGCCGGACTGCTCAACCTGGCAACCAAAACCTATGGGACGGAATTCCTCAAGCTGCTCTCAACCATCTATCCCGGGTACACCTATGGCAAATGGGGATTCGGCGGGATCATCGTAGTCACCCTGTATGCCGCCCTGGACGCCTGGATCATGGGCGCCCTGCTGGCCTGGTTCTACAACCTGTACACGAAAAAGAGCGGGTAGGGAGTTCGTCGACAAACCCTGGGACTGGGTCTCCAGCATTTCTTGATCCCTCTTTGAATAAGAAAGAAGAGGGCGCCGTATATATAAATAGCTTACAGGACTTGACAAATTATGACATTTAACTTATATTATGGACGAAAAAGGTAAAATAAAACGAATAGCGTAAAGCAATGCCATGAACATCAGGAATGCAATAGAAGCTGATAACCCCAGCCCGAAATATATCCAGCTGGTGGAGGCCGCCCATGGTTTGTTCTGGCGCTACGGCATAAAGCGGGTTTCGGTCGAGGAGATCTGCAGGACTGCGGGCATCTCCAAGATGACCTTCTATGCCCATTTCAAGAACAAGGTAGAGCTGGCCCTGTATGTGCTGAGCAAGGTCATGCAGACGGGCATCAAGGCCTATCGCGACATCATGGATTGCGACGCCCCCTTTGCCGAGAAGGCCGCGGATTTCATTCAACTGAAGATCGAGGCGAATCCTGAGGTGAGCCGGGAGATCGTCGAGGAACTCGTGCATTCTCCCATTCCGGAGATCGCTGAATATATCCAGGGACAAACCCAGCAAAATATCCGGCTCCTGCTGGATGACCTGGCCCAGGCCCAGCAGAAGGGCGAGATCCGGCAGGACATCAAGCCCGAGTTCCTGCTCTTTTTCATCCAGCACATGATCGAGCTCGCAACCGACGAGAGACTGACCGGCTTGTACGGTTCCCCTCAAGACCTGACCAGAGAGCTCTTGAGCCTCTTCTTTTACGGGATCCTGCCCAGGTGAACGAGATGATGCCGTATGCGAAGCGAGCCGTTCCCAAAGTACTTGGAACTCTTGTCCTGTGTTGTCTTTTCATTCCGTCGACCTATGGACAGGACTTCAGACACAAGGGGCTCATTACCGGCTGGGGAAATGCCCGCTTTCAGGATCCGGTCGATCCTCAATTCGGAGTGCGTTACATCCCCGAGTTCTTCCTGGCCCATGATGTCTCCTCCTCTCTCTCCCTGGACGCGGAGTTTTCGCTGAATGCCTATGGCACGGCCGTGTTCCAAGGCTGGGACGAGATCACGACCGACGGCAACGTCAAGCCCTACCGCATGTGGGCCCGCATGTCTTCCTCGCAGTTCGAAGTGCGCCTGGGACTGCAGAAGATCAACTTCGGGCCGGCCATGCTCCTGCGCTCCCTCATGTGGTTCGACAGCATCGATCCCCGGGATCCCCTGCAGCTCACAGATGGAGTATACGGTGTCCTGGCCCGGTACTATTTTGTCAACAACGCAAACCTGTGGCTTTGGGGACTCTTCGGTAATGACGATCCCAAGGGTTTGGAGGTCATCCCCACCAAGGACAACACCCTGGAGTGGGGCGGGCGGGCCCAGTTCCCCCTGGGGAAAGGAGAGGCTGCCCTCACATATCACCACCGGAGGGCCGATTTCAGCGGATTCCCGTTCCCACGCCGGGGCTCGGGCAAGCCCGAAGCCTCCGAGAACAGGTTTGCCCTCGATGGGAAGTGGGATGTGGGCGTCGGCCTCTGGTTCGAGGCGGCCCTGATCCACCAGGACTATGAGATGCTGCCGCGGCCCTGGAACCGCGCCATGACCCTGGGCATGGACTACACCTTCGACGTGGGCAACGGCCTGAATGTGCTGGCCGAACACTTCATGTACACATCGAGCGAAAAGGCCTTCGGGCAGGGGGATGGGATCGATTTCACGGGGCTGTTCGTGAATTATCCCGCGAGCATCCTGGATACGGTGAATACCATCTTCTTTTACAGCTGGGATAACAAGGACTTTTACAGCTTCGTGAACTGGCAGCGGACCTATGACCGCTGGAGCTTCCATCTCATGGCATTCTGGAATCCCCTGCGCTTCGAGATCTACCCGGACCGTACAGACGGCAGCCAGTTCATCGGCAAGGGGTTCCAGATCATGGTCGTATTCAACTATTGATTTTAAATACAAGGAAAAACACATGGAAAACTCACACCTGATTGAAACGAAAGAGCTGGTCAAGATCTACCCCATGGGGGAGCACAAGCTCTTCGCCCTGAACAAGGTCGACCTGCAGTTCCAGAAGGCCGAGTTTGCCGGCCTGGTGGGGCCCAGCGGTTCGGGCAAGACCACGCTGCTGAACATCCTCGGCTCGCTGGACCAGCCCACTGAGGGGAGTGCCGTGGTCATGGACCACAGAATCGAAAACCTCAGCCACCGTCAGGCGGCCTCCCTTCGCAACCACTACATCGGTTTCATCTTCCAGACGTTCAATCTGCTGCCGGTGTACACGGTGTTCGAGAATGTCGAGTTCCCGCTTCTGCTCCTCGATTATTCGGCGGAGGAGCGAAAAAAGATGACCATGGACGCGCTGGAGTGGGTGGGCCTGGCCGACCGGGCCAAGTCCAAGCCCGCGCAGCTCTCGGGCGGACAGAGCCAGCGGGTGGCCATCGCGCGGGCCGTGGTCAAGAAGCCGGCGATCATTCTGGCGGACGAACCCACCGCCAACCTGGATGCGGAAAACTCCTTCCACATCCTCGACACCATGGTGGCGCTCAACCAGAGCCTGGAGACCACCTTTATTTTCGCCACCCATGACGAGAAGGTCATCCGGTATCTCCGTCGCAAGATCACCCTGATCGACGGCCGGGTGGCACGAGACGAGGCCATGCAGCCGGATCGGCCTCAGAAGGGAGCGGACCAATGACAACGCTGTTCAAACTGGCACTGCGGAACCTGTTGGGCGCAGGTATCAGGACCTGGCTGAACGTCGGCGTCCTCTCGTTCGCATTCGTGGCCATCATCTGGATGCAGAGCTACAATCTCGGCATCGGGGAGCAGGCCATGCGCCTGCAGGTCGCCGCCGAGTATGCCGGGGGGCAGTACTGGCAGGCGAGTTACGATCCCTATGATCCCCTGACCCTGGAGGACGCCCACGGTGTCCTGCCGGGGCCCCTGCAGGACAGGGTGGACCAGGAAAAAGCGACTCCCATCCTGATCGTCCAGGCCACAGCCTATCCCAACGGGCGGATGATGACAGCCATGCTCAAGGGGATCGATCCCGGACAGGAGATCCTGTCTCTCCCCTCCCGCTTTCTGAAGCAGGAGGGGGCGGAACTCCCGGTCATGATCGGTAGCCGCATGTCGGCCAGCACCGGCCTGAAGGTCGGAGACTTCGTGACGCTCCGATGGCGGGATGCGGAGGGAGTCTTCGATGCCCAGGAATTCAAGATCGCCCAGGTATTCAGTGTCGCGGTCCCCAGCATCGACCAGGGGCAGTTCTGGATCGCTCTGGACACACTGCAGGACCTGACCCGGATGGAGGGCGAGGCCACCATGGTGGTCGTGGAGCAGGACGGAGACGCCAGCCCTCCGGGCAGCCTGTCCGGATGGGTCTTCCGCGACCTGGGCTTCCTCATGAAGGACGTGAAGGCCCTGGTCAAGCAGAAGACGATCGGATCCTCGATCTTCTACATCGTCCTGCTGCTCCTGGCCATGCTGGCCATCTTCGACACCCAGATCTTTTCCATCTTCAAGCGCAAGAGGGAGATCGGTACCCTGATGGCCCTGGGCCTGACCCGGACTAGAGTCATAGCAATGTTCACGCTGGAAGGGGTCATGCACAGCGTGCTCGCGGCAGGCGTGGCCGCCGTGTATGGGATCCCGCTTCTTGCATATTCGAACAAGGTAGGCTGGACCATGCCTGGAGCCATGGACAGCTACGGCTTCGCCATGGGGGACACGCTGTATCCGGCGATCACGGCCGGGCTAGTGGTGGGCACGGTGCTCCTGGTGCTCCTGGTCACCACCTTTGTGAGCTTTCTCCCCACACGCAAGATCGCCAAGCTGGAGCCCACCGAGGCCTTGCGGGGGAAGGTGACATGATCAAATTTCTGTTGAAAGGCATTCTCAGGGACCGCTCCCGGAGCCTGTTCCCTATCCTCACGGTCATGACCGGTGTCATGCTGACCGTGCTCCTCTACAGCTACATCCAGGGGGCATTCGGAAACTATTTCGACACCAGCGCCAAGTTTTCTACAGGGCACGTCAAGGTCATGTCACGCGCTTACGCGGAGGAGGTGGATCAGATCCCCAATGACCTGGCCTTCGTCGGCCTATCCGACCTGCTCGCAGATCTGCACAACCGCTACCCCGACATGATCTGGACCCCCCGCATTCAGTTCGGCGGGCTTCTTGATATCCCGGATGAGAACGGAGAAACGCGTGCTCAGGGGCCCGTCATGGGCATGGCCCTGGACCTTTTTTCTCCCAATACTCCCGAATGGTCGCTCCTCGACCTGGAAGGATCCGTGATATCAGGGAGGCTTCCCGAAAAGCCGGGAGAGATCCTGGTGAGTCACGGTTTTACCGAGCGCCTGGGAGTCACCGCGGGAGAGACGGCCACACTCATCGGTTCCACCATGTACGGCAGCATGGCCGTGGCCAACTTCACGATCGCCGGCACCGTAAAATTCGGTGTGACTGCGTTGGACAGGGGCGCCATAATCGCGGACCTGGCTGACGTCCAGGCCGTGCTGGACATGCAGGATGCCGCCGGTGAGGTCCTCGGCTTCTACGATGATCTCGTCTTCAGGCTAGAGGGCTCCGAGCAGCTGGCCGCGGAATTCAATGCCTCCATGGCGGATGATCCCGATGAATTCGCCCCGATCATGAAGGGGCTGATGGAGCTGTCCGCGCTGGGCGACATGATGGGCATACTCAAGATGTTTACGGCCGTCGTTCTGATCGTTTTCATAACCGCCATGTCCATCGTGCTGTGGAATTCCGGCATCCTGGGCAGCCTCCGGCGCTACGGCGAGATCGGGGTGCGCCTCGCCGTCGGAGAGAGCAAGGGCCACCTGTACCGCTCCATGATCACCGAATCCCTGCTAGTCGGCGTCATCGGGTCCGCCTTCGGCACCATCCTGGGATTGTTCTTCTCCTACTGGCTGCAGTACAAGGGGTTCGACATCAGCCACATGATGCAGAATGCCTCCCTGATGATGGCCGATGTGATCCGGGCCAAGGTCACTCCCGTGAGCTATGTGATCGGATTCTTTCCCGGGATCATCGCCACTTTCCTGGGATCCGCGATCGCCGGATTGGGTATCTACCGCCGCAAGACATCACAGTTGATGAAGGAGTTGGAAGTATGAAAAAATCCACGTTAATGGTGTGTTTGGTCATGGCCGGACTCTTTCTGGGCTTGGAAGCCCAGACCCCGGACGGCGACT
>CBFDBC010000061.1:0-16429 GCA_965602945.1 uncultured bacterium
TCCAACGCGCCGACCGTCGGCGTCATGCCCCTGGCGGCCAAGCACGTCCCAAAGGAGACCGCGGAGATTCTGGACGAGGTGTTGGCCGCCGAGCTCCACGCCACGGGACGTTATCAGGTCATCGGCGTTGGAGAAATCTTTATTTTATGGAAAAAGCGACCCGATCAGGACAGCGGCCCGATCTGCGCCGAGCCGGCCCGAGGCCATGCGGGTTTCGAGTCTGAGCTCGTGCAGTATTTCCGCCAGCAGGAGGGCCTGTTCCCTGGCGTTCCCGGAACGCCCCCACAGCACTCCCTGGGCGGTTTTCATCAGATGGGCCGTCGGCTCGAAGCGGATCTCGTCCCTGACAAAAGCGAAAGCCTCCTGCCAGCTCCCACCGAATGACCGGGTGAGCTCTCCGACGGTGACAAATGCCGCCTGCGCTGCACTCCTGTTAATGCCATCATCTCGATAGGAAGGGGCAACGTGTGCCGGTGAAACCATCGAGAGAGATATCAGAGATATTAATAGGATAAAAAAGACGGATTTCCTGGAAATAGGCATGATTCCTCCTCACTACTACTTGAATTTCAGGGCCGCCTCGCTTTCGTAGCCGCGGTATCTCAGCGCCGTGGCAGTGCCCTTGGCATCGAAGGCGAGTTCAAAACGCAGGGAGGTGCCCGGGGGAACAGTGAAAGGGACCGGAGGATGGTGGAGGAGCGCGGCCGTGGCCGCTCCGTCCACCGAGAATTCCGCCTCCCCGATCCGCAGGAAGAACTGTTGTTTCATCTGGATGTCAATCCCCCCCCGGTCATAAAGAGAGCGGATGCCGAGGTCGACTACGACTTTACCCTGATCCTCGCGTGTACCGAAAACCAGGATTTCCATCACATCGCCATCCGTATGGGTAGATTTGGCCGCCGGCATCCCTTTGGGCGACTTTGTGCCGAGATCAAGGCCCAGCACCTGGTTCTCGATCCGAACGCCCAGCCTGAAATTCTCGTCTGTGTCCGGGACCAGGAAGGCCAGCTCCTGCATCTGGTAGATCTCGGGTGTGAAGCGGAGGACGCCGGTGACGGCCGTGGCACTTCCCGAACAGGCGTAGAGGTAGCCGCCGTCGGTAGTCACCCAAGTATACTCCTCTGGCTTGATCTGCACGATGTCCTTGGTCGAGCCCCCGGAAAGGCTCTTGCCGGCGAGCAGGGCTACGGCATAGATCCATCCGGACGGGGCCGCCTGGCCCAGGTAATGGGGCTGGAGATGCAGGCCCAGAGAGGCGAACTCGACCTTATCCGTCTGTGCGCTGTCCAGGCTTTTCGCCGGCGGTTTCCCGGTTCCTTTGGCGCTTTTCACATCCCCTTTGACCGGCACGACAACGTGTCCGTACTGGTAGTCGAACAGCTGGAAAGCCAGGTTTTTCGATCCCTCCGGTACCAGATAGACTAATGTCGCTTTCCGGACTTCGCCCAGTTTGGCGATGGTGAATCGTTCATGAAGTTTATTCCCGCCGGAAATGTCTTCCGTGGCCTCATGGAGGGCGATGGCCATCCCGTCCGCCAGCAGGTAGGCATGATCGAACAGCTTTGGGATCTGGTAGGCTACATCGACATCCACGTATTCGGTCTTTTTCTTTTTCCCACCGGCCAGACCGCCGACGCCCATAGTACGGTCTGTCTTGCCCTCCAGTTTTTCCTTGTCCACCTTCTGCTTGGGGTGGATGTTCTCCCACTCGGTCTCTATCACGAGAAATGCCTGCCCGGCAGAGGCTTTTTGTCCGGCCGCCTCCGGCTGGCTGACACTCTTGACAATGGATATACGAGCGGCCTTGTTCTGGGCTTGATCCTCGGCGGCAGAATCATAAACAGGCCTGGAAGAGCCATAATCCGCAACGGAATAGTTGGAACCTGCTGCGGCCAGCAGAAAAAATCCTAAAAATATCGCAATGGCTGTGAAGTACGTCTTGGACATCCCCTGTCCTCCTTCCCCTCTTATTAAATGAAGAGGCTCGCCAAATGTCAACCCCAATCCGTTCCGAAAGCAGTACGGATCTACGGCTTGATCTTGTCGATTTATTTAACGACCCAGGAGTATTCTTTGATCTCGGTGACTTCGATGGATGTAGCGGCCACAACCGTCCCGTCATCAATGGTCTTGGCCTCCAGATTAAAAGTACCAAAGGGAACCTCAGAAATGGTCACGGATCCATCATCCTCTATCACACCTAAATATTCTCCGGCTTCATATATATAGAGGATTTCCCTCGCCTCATTGGTAATCACGATGGTGGCCTGCCCGTCGATCGTCCATTCATAATCCCCTTCGACCGTGGCGTCGAACGACTCCGTCAGAACCAGAACCCCGGTACCGGTCAGGAAAGCCTCGAGTTTATGCTGTTCTTCGGTCAGGTTCTCGATGTTCGCACTGCTACCCGTGACGATCGAGAACTGGAAGCTGTCGTCCATGAGGATATCCAGCGTGGCCCCGCAGTTGTTGTGGACGATAATGCGGGCCTCGAATCCCTCATCCGAACCGGTGATGGTTTTACAGCTCATGCAGAAGAACAACAGCCCCACGCAAAGAGCCGCAACGGCAACAGCCTTGATCGCAGAGCTCTGATTCAATGTCTTTTTCTCTCCATAATCATGTCGATTTATGAATTAGACTCTCCCCTATTATGGCTTATTCCCGATCGGTTTCACAGCGACTATTCGCTTAAAAGCCCCTTTTCGACCCCAAAATGGGCATGCTAAGGCATATTTATTGACCCTCTAAGTATTTAACTTGTTCATTATCTACAACTTAATTAGGTCGGAGCGCGAATAAAGTGGCAAAGGGAGGTCTTTTTGAGCTATTGTATGAGGTTCCAGGGAGACGGAGAGAGTGACCAAACGGGAATTCTGGGTCGAGAGCAACTACAGCTACAGCACACGGGGCCCGGTCCGCTGGATCGTCACGCACCTGCTCCGTTATCCTCACCTTCCCCTGATCATGCTCCTCTGCGCCGTAGCTAACAACTTCGCTTACGCCAGCATCCAGGTCTTCATCGGGCGGGCCTTCGATTCGATATCGGCGGCCGCCTTCGCCCTCTCCGACCTCGCCCTTCCGGTCACGGTCGTGGCAGTCCTGGCGCTGGCTCAGGGCCTCTCCGGCATCCTTCGCAACTTTACCATGGAATTCCTGGCCCAGCGCATCGAACGCAATTCCCGCGAGGACCTCTACCTGAGCCTCCTCGGGAAAAGCCTGACCTTCCACGGCCGCCAGCGCATCGGCGACATCATGGCCCGCGCCACCAACGATGTGCGCTCGGTCAACCTGATGTTCAGCCCCGGCCTCAACCTCATCATCGACTCGGCCCTGGGCCTCGTCGTGCCCGTGTTCATGATCGGGCTGATCCATCCCCGCCTACTGCTCGTGCCGCTGATCTTCACCGTCCTGCTGGCGGTGACGGTCTACGATTACAACCGGCGCCTCAAACCGGTCAGCATCGCCCAACGTGAGCAGTTCGGCGCCATAAACGCCGGCCTCACCGAGGCCGTGGCCGGGATCGAGATCGTCAAGGCCAACGTCCGCGAACGTTACGAATGGGACAAGTTCACGGGTAACGCCCGCCAGTTCCGTGACTATTTCGTGCGCCAGGGCCTCATCCAGGCCCGCTACCTGCCCATGCTCGTCTTCAGCCTGTGTTGGGGCGCCGGATTCTTCCACGCCCTGACCCTCTGGCGCCAGGACCTCATCACCCTGGGGCAGGTCGTGGCGTTCATGGGGCTTTTCGGCACCCTGCGCTTCGTCACTTTCATATCCATCTTCTCCTTCAATCTGGTGCAGCTGGGGATGGCCAGCGCCCGCCGCATCCTGAGCCTCATCCGGACCGAGACAGAGCTCGACCAGAATCTGGAGGGCACGGCTCAGGCCATTCGGGGGGAGGTGACCTTCGACAACGTCAGCTTCGCCTACAACGGCACACCCGTGCTGAAGAACATCAGCTTCAAAGCGCTTCCCGGGGAAACCGTGGCGGTCGTGGGCATGACCGGCTCCGGCAAGACCACGCTCACACGCCTCGTCAACCGCATCTTCGACACCGGCTCCGGCCGGGTTCTTGTCGACGGCACGGATGTCCGGGACTGGAACCTCGAGAGCCTGCGTTCCCAGATCTCCACCATCGAGCAGGACGTGTTCCTGTTCTCGCGCAGCCTGCGCGACAACATCGCCTTCGGGCAGGGCTCCGCCGGCCCGGACGAGGTGGAAAACGCCGCACGCGAGGCCCAGGCCCACGAGTTCATAGCCGCCTTTCCCGAAGGCTATGAAACAAAGATCGGCGAACGCGGTGTCAACCTGTCCGGAGGGCAGCGGCAGCGCATCGCCATCGCCCGGGCATTCCTCACCGATCCCCGGATCCTGATCCTCGACGACTCCACCAGCGCCATCGACAGCGCCACCGAGGACCAGATCCAGCATGCCATGCGGCGCATCGCCAGCCGGCGGACCACCTTTATCATCACGCACCGCCTGAGCCAGATCCGCTGGGCCGACCGCATCCTGGTCCTGCGCCAAGGTGAACTGGCGGACCAGGGCACACACGAAGAGCTCATGGCCCGGTCCCCCGACTACCGCCGCATCTTCGCCCGTTATGAATGACAACTGATGAACGACATGGACATGACAGACTTGCGAATAAAGGAATAAGGAAAAGAGATGGCGTTTATTTTGGACGGCCTGGAGAGCGAAGACTACGACCGCTCCTACCGGGACCGTGACCTCCTGCGGCGCATCTGGGGATATTTCCTCCCCCACCGCACGCGCATGGTCCTGGCCGCCCTGATGCTCACCCTCAACGCCGCCTCCGGCACGGCCGGTCCCATCCTCATTTCCCTGGCCCTGGACATGGTCAGGGAGGATCCGTCCCTACGCGCCTTCCTGATGCTGTCCCTGGGAATCGTCCTCCTGGGGATCTTCGCCTGGGGGTTCAACTACATCCGCCAGGTGGCATCCGCCCGTATGGTGGGAGATGTGGTCCTGCGTCTGCGCGAGGATGTCTTCAATGCCGTAGTCCGCAACGACCTCTCCTTCTTCGATAAGAATCCCACCGGAAGTATCGTGAGCCGGGTCACGTCGGACACACAGGACTTCTCCAATGTGGTGTCCCTGGTGCTTGATCTCCTGAGCCAGATCATGCTGGTGGTGCTCCTGGCACTGTGGCTCTTCTTCATCAACGTACGCTTGACCCTGCTCATCCTGGCCATGACCCCGCTGGCCTTTGTCGTCGCCCTGGCCTTCCGCCGAATCGCGCGCAAGGTTACTCGGAACGCGAAACGTGTCACCGCCGTTATCAACGCCGAGATCCAGGAGTCGATAAGCGGCATCGCAGTGGCCAAGAATTTCCGGCAGGAGCAGGCCGTCTTCGACCGGTTTCTCGAAAACAACCAGAAAGCCTACCGGGTGGGACTGGCGCGCGGGCTGACCATGAACAGTATCTTCCCTCTGCTCAGCATGTCCGGGGGCCTGGCCGTGGCCCTGCTGCTGTGGGTGGGTGGATCGTACGTCCTGTCCGGAGCCCTCAGCCCCGGCGAGTGGTACCTGTTTATGCAGGCCGTAGGCTATTTCTGGTGGCCCCTGATCGGCATCGCCTCCTTCTGGAGCCAGTTCCAGGACGGACTGTCCGCGGCAGAGCGGATATTCGCCCTGATCGACACGGAGCCAACCGTCGTGCAGCACGAGACGGAGAAGGTGCCTCGTCTTCGGGGAGAGATCGAGTTCGACAGCCTCAATTTCGCCTACACGGAACGGGAGAGGGTACTGACGGATTTCAACCTCACGATCCCGGCCGGCCAGAACGTGGCCCTGGTCGGCCACACGGGCGCGGGCAAAAGCTCCATCGCTCGCTTGATCGCCCGGTTCTATGAGTTCCAGGAGGGCAGGATCCTGGCGGACGGCCGGGACATCCGCCGGCTCGATCTCGGCGAGTACCGGAAACAGATCGGCCTGGTGCCGCAGGACCCGTTCCTCTTCGCAGGAACGATCAAAGACAACATCCGCTACGCATTGCCCGGCGCAGACGATGCGCAGGTCTGCAAGGCGGCGGAACGCATCGCAGGAGGCAGCTGGCTCGAACCCTTGTCCAACGGCCTGGACACCGAGGTGGGCGCCCGTGGGGCCAGCCTATCCATGGGACAGAGACAGTTGGTGGCCCTGGCTCGTGTGCTGCTCAAGAACCCGGCCATCCTGATCCTGGACGAGGCCACGGCCAGTGTGGACCCTTTCACCGAGGCCCTGATCCAGGAAGGGCTGGAACTCGTGATGCAGGACCGCACCTCCATCGTGATCGCCCACCGGCTCTCCACTGTACGGAACGCCGACCGGATCATCGTTTTGGATACGGGCCGGATCGTCGAGGAGGGCACCCACCAGGAACTCCTTTCCCGCAGCTCCCACTATGCGGACCTCTACAACACCTACTTCCGCCACCAGTCCCTGGAATATATAGATCGCGCTCCGACCACTTCATCTAACTGAAAATTATCAACTTACATTCTTAGAAAGCCATTAATTTCGGCTTAAACAAGTCTTTTTAGGGCCATTATGGGCATTCTAAGCAAACTGCTGCCTATCTCAGTCAGAAGTTATTGAATCATTGCTTAAAGAGCATATTTGGACCCCAAAATGACCATTCTAAGCTGAAATTAATACAGGTCTAAGGGGCTAATATGTTCAATATCAATAGGTTAAAATGGTCGGAGCGCGAATATTATTCGTAGCGGAGGGAATCGATCGGATTCCGGAGTGCGGCCTTGAGGGTCTTGTATCCGACAGTCAGGAAGGCTACGACAAATACCGATACAAAGGCGGCAGGGAAAATCCACACATCCAAACCCGTATTGTAGGCAAAATCCGCCAGCCAGCGGGATGCGACCCAATACCCGATGGGCCACGCGATCAAACTCGACAGCGCCAGGATCACGACATACTCCTTGGCCATGAGGCTGACCACCGACCCCACCGGCGCCCCCAGGACCTTGCGCACGCCGATCTCCTTGGTCTTGTGCTCGGCCAGGAACGACACCAGGCCCAGCAGACCCAGGCACGAGATCAGCAGCGACAGCCCGGTGTAGTTTGTCACGATGCTGCCCAGCTTCCGGTCGTCCGAGTAGAAGTTGCTCAGCCGCTCGTCCAGCCACTGCAGGGTAATGGGCCTCTCCGGCACGAACTGCTTCCACGTCTTTTCGATATGCGCCAGGGCCCTCTGCTGATCATTCGGCGCCACCCTGGCCATGACATGGATGTTGGGGCTGCACACAAAAAATGTCGGGGCGATCTCGCTCCGCAGCGTACTGGTATGGAAATCCTTCACAACCCCCACGATCTGGCCTTGGTCGTCGCCGAATTTGAACCATTTGCCTATGGGATCCGAGATCCCTATGGCCTTCACGGCTGACTCGTTGAGCACATAATTGTCCTTATCGGTCGGGAACTCCCGGGAAAACCACCGGCCCTGCTTGATCTCCATCTGAAAGGTTGAGAGGAAATCGTGATCCACAAAGTGCATGTCCATCAAGACGATGTCATCGTCGCGCTTTCCTTCCCAGCTGAGCCGGCTCTGTCCGCCCTCCCCGAACCGGTGGCCGGACGTGCCCCAGGTCGGTGCCGCACCCGCAGCCACATGCAGGATGCTCGGATCTTTAAGGAGCTCGGCCCGAAATGCATCCAGGTTCTTCCTGACCGATCCTATACTGAAGACCGCAACATCTCGATGGTCATACCCGAGATCCTTCTTCTCCAGGTACTGGAGCTGTGACAGTATGACCAGGCTCACGATGATCAGGACGGATGCGCACACGAACTGGACCGATACCAGGACACGCCTCAGGAAAATAAAGGAATACCGCCTCGTCTCCCCAAGGTCCTTCAGGGTTTGAACCGGATCGCACGCCGAGGCGAACACGGCCGGATAGACCCCGGAGAGGAATCCCGTCAGGAAGGTGACCCCGAGGATCGATAACACCAGAGGCCAAACCCGGAGCAGATCCAGTTCCAGGGCCCTCCCGGTCAGGTTTCTGAGCAGAGGAAGGGACAGGTCGGCCAGGATCAGGGCCAGCGCGAGTGCGCCGAACACATGCAGGAACGACTCCCCCATGAACTGCTTGACGATGTCCGTGCGGAAGGCTCCGCTCACCTTGCGGATGCCGACCTCCTTGGACCGCTTGAGCGACCGTGCCGTAGCCAGGCTCATGAAGTTGATGCACGCGATGAGCAGGACCATGAAGGAAATGAACAGGAACAGGTAGATCGTGCTGATCTCACCGCCACCGATCCGGCCGTAATCCCCAATGGAGGCTGAATGCAGGTGTATCTTTGTCAGCGGCTGCAGGGACATCGTGTATTTGGACTCAGGATCGAAATCGTTCAAGAGCGTCGAGATGCGGGTTCCGAACTCCTCACTCGAGACACCGCGCTCCAGCTGGACAAAGAGCCCGAATGATGCGCTCGTCCAGTCATCCCACATCTCTCGGGAGACATCTGTATCATACAGAACTTCAAAAGCCCGGATGTTGACCAGGATATCGAACTGCATGTGCGAGTTCTCGGGCACGTCTTTCAATATCCCTGTGATGTGCATCGGAACCTTGTTATCCATGACCAGTACCGCCTCACCTATCGGTGACCGGTTCTTGAAATACGTGGCCGCCAGTCTTTCAGAGATGAGCATTGATGATGTGTCCTCCAGGGCCATGGAGGGATTCCCTTCGACCAGCGGGAAATCAAACATCTCGAAAAACTCGGGGTCAGTGTACGCAAGCCTTATGGTGTTGTACTCGATGGAATCGCCGATCTGGAGCCTCCAGTAGAACCTCTCCTGCCGGAAGCGGGCGAACGACACTACCTCCGGATAATTGTCCAGGAGATGCTGGCCCAAGGGAAGTGGAGCCCCGGCATAGAGGCGGGGCCCGGTGCTCTGCTGCTGTGTGGAAATCACGCGGGAGATGCTGCCGGCTTTCTTGTGGAACCGGTCGAAACTGAACTCATACTGAGCCCACACGACGGTGAGGAGAAAGCAGGCCATGCCGAGGGAAAGCCCGGCCGTGTTGATCGCGGTGAAGGCCTTGTGACGGCGCATGCTGCGGACCGCCACCTTGGTGTAGTTTCGCAGTATGGCGAAGCTCCAGAATACTGACGTGCGCATGAAGAAAGGGATGGGGAACACGATCTGCGAGATGTACCAGAGATCGGCCTTGAGGCGCCCCTTTTGGCTGCGGCGGTAGCGATACTCCTCCTCAATATCACCCAGGAGATCGGTCTTGTTCTTACGGGAAGCAAGGAGGCGGAGCAGCCCTTCCGCCAGCCGTGGGGGCCGTTTGTTTGATGTTTGCCCCTTTGCGGCCTGCCTATTCATCTGCCCGCCTCCTTGTGCTTTATGTCAACAAAGCCGTTCCATGTTTTCTGCTGCAGCTCGAACGCTCTCTTCAGGGAGTTGTGGCCGTCGACGGTAAGACGATAATATGTCTTGCTGCGCCCTCCCCGCTCGGGAGTGGGCGCCCCCTTTTTCCTGTCCACGAGGCCCTTCTGGGTCAGCTGATCGAGGAGAAAGTACAGGGTCCCGTATGGGTACTGCTGGCCCGTGGTCTGCTGGATCTGCTGCTTGATAGACACGCCGTATGCCTCTTCTCTCAACCTGAGGATCGAAAGAAGAACGAGCTCCTCGGCTTTGCTAAGTTCTCTCATGCTTCACCTTTGTCTTATTTTCTGATGCAGATTTCATGTTGTTATTATGCTTTTTTCAAGTATCTTGTACATATTCATCACTAATATATACTAGTTTCTTGAAAAAAGGTTCATTTATATAAAATAAACTTGCGAGGCATACTCGTAGGGCATAGAATGAATGGGAAAATCGCAGGGAGGTAATATTGAAAAAGGGTCTTGTTTATGCACTGTTGGTGTTCACGGCCGGAATCGTATCCACACTTCTTCACGAGCTTGGCCACTGCCTTTTTTACTGGTTCCAGGGTGTGCCCGCGGCAATGTCGCTGGCAAAGGAGTATCCGCTTCGGGACATCACCGCGGCCGAGTATGCCATCGGCTCCGCCGGCGGTCCCCTGATCAACCTGATCCTGCTCGGAATGGCCGCCTGGCTTTATCGAAAATACAAAGAGAATCCAAAGCTGCGGAGGCTCTTCTCGGCCTTGATGCTGGCCAACGTATTTTACTTTCTACTGCGGGGCATCATATCGCTCCTGAAAAGGCGCGGAGGTGAACTGGGCGACATTGCCGGCCTCCTGGGACTGGACTACCGGGCCGTCGTGGCGGCCTTTGGGGTGATCTGTGCGGCTGCCCTCATCTTCTGGCTCAAAGTCAGCAAGGAGCGGCTGTCTTTTCGTAAAGCTTTAGCTTTTCTCGCGCTGCTTATCGGAACCGTCTTCGTGATGGCCGGCCTGGAAGCCATCGACAAGAGCCTGTTCTGGAATAAATTCCCCACCATCCAGATAGATGACGGCCGCACCTACCACGACATATGGGGACGGACCATGAAATCCCATTGATAACAATAGATTTAGCACCTAAATTGTACAAAAATACCAGCTTATTGTGCCCATTTGGGGGCCATTTTCGTACATTTAAGAGATTCTGAAGCCAAAAGCCGCAGATCATTCAGCTTCAGGGTTTCATAATCCGTCCCCACTCAAATAACCAGATCCCATCCCTCTCGTATGATTATCCAGAGGAGAATGTCATGCGAAAAGGGCTGCTTCTTAGGTACTATGCGATCGTTGCCGACTTAGTCCTGCTGTGTTTTCTGGCAGGGCAGCTTCTGAGCGCGCCTCTCTACCCTGGTTCGATCACTAGAACCGCCAGAACCTACGACACCAGCGCTGCTGAGCACCCAAAAGAACCAGCCGTCCAATTCCCCCAGGTAGATCCCGAAACTGTCGGGCTCAAGCCCGAAACCCTGCAGATCTTCTCGGACAAGATCCAAGGCCTGTTGGATGACGGCGAGGTTGTGGGAGCCGTCCTCACCATCATCAAGGATCGCAAGATCGTGCTCCACAAGGCCTTCGGCTGGGCAGACAGGGAATCCGAGCGCCCCATGGAAACCGATACCATCTGCCGCATGCGGTCCATGACCAAGCCCTTTGTGGGGACCTCGATCCTGATGCTGGCGGAGCAAAACAAGCTGGCTATCGCGGACAAGGTCGCCAAGTATTTGCCGTTTTTCCGCAACGACAAGTGCCGCGACATAACGATCGGGCAGCTCCTCACCCACACCGGAGGTTACGACCAGCCGGGCTATCCCAACGGCCCCCAGGCATATTCCGACCTGAAGGCCCTGGTGGAAAAGATCGGGGAGGTCGGGCCTACGCATGAGCCGGGCAGCCGCTACAACTACAGCGACGCCGGGTCCTCCACCCTGGCCCATATCGTGAGCGTGGTCTCGGACATGCCGGCCGAGGATTTCATCCGCAAGAACATCATCGAGCCACTCGGCCTCAAGGGCACCGACTGCAACATGTTCAAGGACAATCCCCTGCGCCCCCGGGTCAGCAGCACCTACAGGCGGATGCAGAAGGTGTGGATCAAGTACTGGGTCAACACCGCCCGCCAGGCCGTTCCCTATTTCCGCGGCAGTGGCGGCATGTATTCCACGACCCTCGATTATGCAAAGTTCATGGCGATGTGGATGGACATGGGACAGATCGGCGGCACGGCCGGACAAGGAGGCGCCAAGCGCCTCCTCTCCCCTGAGACGGTCAAGCAGGCCCTGACGCCTTCCCGCCTGAGCAGAAACGGAGACGAGGGCTACGGATTCCAGTGGCAGATCTTCAGGGAATCCGATGGCGTGTTCGGCCACGGAGGCTCGGACGGCACCCTTGCCATCGCCTCCCCCAAAGACGACCTCATGCTGCTCTGTTTCACCCAGTCCCGCGGCGGCCCAACCGTCTCAGAGATCCGCTCCCTTTTCTTCGAAGTGTTCTTTTAATTCGGGGACGGACCATGAAATCTCATTGAAAACAATAGAGTTAACACCTAAAAATACCCATTTTTAGGCCTTAATCCATCACTTTTAGGGTCAAAAATGGCCGATTAAGAAAATCTTGAGCCCAAAATCGTTGACGAGTGAAGTTGGTTCTTCTGCATCTATTTCATCTTCAGAATGTAAATCGTGTCCATGGGGAGGAATGTCTCCTCGCGTACCAGCTCGAATCCGGCCTCGCCCATCCCCTTGACGATCCTCTCCTTAATGGTGAGCCTATCCGGATCCAGCTTGCCTTTCATCTCTTTGATCTCCGCATCGATCTCATCGTCGGGCGGGTCGATTATCACCACCGTTGCCCCGGGTTTCATGCTGTCTTTCATTTTTTTCATGAGCGGCACCGGCTCATCCAGCATGTGATAAACCCAGACCATGATGACCATGTCCAGCGATTTTTCAGGAAGCAGCGGGTCGAGTTCTTCTCCAAGGATGATCTCGATGTTCTCGATGTTATCCCTCCGGCAGCGGTCGCGCAAGTATGAGAGTGCGGATTCACTGATATCGTTGGCATACACCTTGCCTGCGGGGCCGACCCGCCGCGCCAGGTGCACGGTGTAGCGGCCCCTGCCTGCTCCGATCTCACCGATGACCATCCCAGGTTTGACACCTATGGAATCCATGACCTTTTCCGGGGGCTGCCGCTCCTCATTGATCTTCTTCTCCCGTGCCTCCACGCGCTGGCTCTGAGCATGAGCGAACGAGCCCATGGCCAGGAGCATCACAATCAAAATGAATACAGAAGGCTGCATTTGGCTGTTCTTTGTCATCGGTCTCCTCATCATATTTGTCTGAACCTTGTCCAAATCTAAATACGATTCTACGATGTGCAGGTTCATCGAAAATTATGCCAACGCAACCGCTCCCTCTCTCGTATACACATCTATACAGTTCAATACAGTCGACACTACAAGACAGGAGAGTTTATGAAGAATATGACGGTGCTGTTGACTATGGTCTTGCTCTGCATCACTGCAGTCTCTGCCACAGCCGCTGCTACAGTCACAGTTTCTGCTGCAGCGTCCGCTACTAATCAAATCCATGAATTCAATCTCGAAAAATCAAAACTAGATCACGACACCAAAGGCACGCCGCTGCTGGAGGGAAATCTTGTATACCAGAGCTCACCGCCAGAGAAAATCACCAACCTCCCCACCGGACTATCCAATGTCGAATTCACATCGATTCCGCTTTTTCCGAAGTCTTTTCTCATTGGTATCAGAGGGGCCGACCGAAACGGTTCTGTACTCTACATTTTCGACCAGAACCATGACAACGATTTTTCGGATGAGATGCCCGTGCTTTTCACCAGCGAAGGAGACATCCGCACAGCCCGGATCCCCATCCGCTACAGCATCAACCTCAACAAGGAAAAAACAATCAAAGAGACAGAGCTCTCTCTCTACGAAAGGAGCCCAGGCAGGATCGAATATCACTTCAATGAATTGTGGGAGGCCACAATCATCATCGGCGGCGAAACACTTAACGTCGCTCTCCAGCGCTGGGCCATACTCTTTATTGATAACAATTTTTCGGGCTCCTATGACAAATTCTTTTCCACGGAGCACGAAATATTGGCCCTGGGAGGAAAATTCTTCCGAGTCCGGGCCGATTTTCAGGCTGAAAAACTAATACTGGAAGAGACAGACCGCACCCCTGTCGATCAGGGTTTCCCTGCTCCTGACTTCGATGTGCCGCTCTGGCAAAGCGAACAGACCCTCAACCTTGCGGATCAAAAGGGCAAACTCACCATCCTCACATTCTGGTCCCCTCTGTGCTCAGGATCCCGGGATCAGGCTGCCCTCTACAGCCGATTGGCCGAAGAACACAGAAGTGACTCTGCCGTTACATTCCTGGCTGTAACCAATGATGAGGCTGCGCTCAAAGACTATCTCAAAGACAATCCCCATCATTTCCAACACACGATAAGCCCCGAACTGTGGGATCTTTACGGCGTCACCGCTCCATTCGTAACGTTCCTCATCGATACGGATGGAATGATTTTGAAACGTTTTTTCCAATTTTCGGTAGAGATCGGAGAGGAAGTCAACCGATGGGTGAGGCGCATGCCCTCGAATGGAGATGCGGGTGTGCATGGATCGGTGGAACAGCCACGAGGTCCAAAAGCAAACGTTTTCTCAGGCACCTCGTACACGTACACCTACATCGCTGACTCTGACTTGAAGTCGGCCGTCCGGGTGTACTTCCTGGGGACCTGCGGTTTTATGATTTCCGGCGGCGGGAAAACCATCCTGGTCGATGCTCTGTACAGACATCCAAGGATCGACATCGTGCGCACGCCGGATGATGTATTCACAAAGATGTTGAATCGTGAGTCCCCCTTTCAGCATGTCGAACTGATCCTGGTCTCACACAACCACTCGGACCACTTCACGACCAACGTGGCCTACCCCTTTTTGACTAAACACCAGGAAACGCGTATGGTCGCCAACAAACACACCATCGCGCTCGCCCGAGAACAGGATCCTGAGATGTTCGAAAAGGTGAAGCACCAGATCGTAAACCTGACGCCCGAGTGGGGGACTCTGCACGAAGAGGCCGTCAACGGTGTGCCCTTAAAGACATATCTCGTCAGCCACTCCCCTCAGTCCAGACCTGAGGAGCGGGAGTATAGCGTATCCCATTTCCTACTCGATCTCGAAGGATTGAAGTTCCTGCACATGGGCGACATATACCACGAGGCGAATATCGAGTATTTCCGGCAATTCGGCCTGCAGAATGAACACATCGATGTGGTTTTCGCCGAAACCTGGGACTATGAAGCCGGCAAGACAGTCATGAATGACTTCATCAAGCCCAAGCTATATGTGGTAATGCACAACAGATTCGGCGATGACAAGCTATATCAACGCATGCTGAAGACATTCCAACATACAATCGGGTTCACAAAACCGATGGAGCGAAAGATCTTCATTAAGAATTAAGGGCGCTCCGACCATCTTAACCTATTGAATTCAATTGTGTTAACACCTTAGAAGTATGGAAATATCTCCTTAGAATACCGATTTTGGGGCCATTTTCATACATCTAAGAGAATTAAAGCCATCCGTTTGTTCAATTGGGAAAAGTACATTTTGATCAGCAGTTGTAATCCATAAAGGACAATTCGCCGCAAACCATGCATGGCCAGCTATGCCAGGCCGCCAGAATTTCCATCATCTATCCTATTCATAATAAAGGCGTTAGATGGACTTCTAACATGGGGACACAGCATTTCGGCTTTTTGGCATAAATCATGCAATCTAAACACACGCGAGGGATAGAACAATGAACAATCTTTTCAATTATCCACTCTCAAGATGCAGCGTCCGCCGTGAATGGCACCCCACTCCGCACAGAAAAGCGGCTCGAACCGGCACACGAAGCACCCAGGAAAAACTCAACGTGCTGGCCAGACGCATCCGTGACGAACAGAACAAAAAACTAAACTAAACACACACACTAGCCTTGACGTATATAACATCAGCATCTGCAACCCAAAGGGGATACCAGCTTTTTAAGGAGGCTGCACTCATGAAGCGAACCACTGTCACTTTAGCTCTTTTTCTAATCTTCATCCCCCTGCAGCTTTTTTCACAAGGATGGGATGACCAAGTCCATGTCCACCTATATCCACAGGCCATTGTTCCCCAAGACAATCTCACGGATGGCCCAAGCGGCAGGACCTTTCGCATCGCCTCAGACACATTTCTTGTCTGGGTCGACCTCGCACCCGCCATGTTCTTCACACACGAGACGTGCTATGTTCTGATCTCCAAGAGCGGAGTCCGTGTCAAGCGAGGGAACTGGTGGCCCGTGCTCAACGGTAAGAGGGTTCTTTCAGGCCAACAGGGCCGGTATGCCCTCATCAGCCCGTTCGAAATGCCCCCGAATCTGGAAGGGCCACCCCCGGAAGAAGCGCTCTCCATCCATATTTTCCCCCGTGAACTCACTTCACTCGACCGGCTCCAGGACGGTCCCCTTGAGCGATTGTTTAGAATCCATGACAACTCAATGCTCATCTGGGTCGATCTTCTGCCTGGCGCATTTTTCGCGCACCCAACGGCTTACATCCTGATATCGAAACAAAACATCCGGGTTGAAGACGGGATCTGGTGGCCGGTACTGAATGGCCGGGAAGTCCTCTACGGACAGGAAAACAAAATCGGGATCATTTCTCCATTTAAGGTCTCACCAAAAAGATAGTTAGACTGACGATTTTACCCCCAAAACTAGGCTTCTAAGGCGAAATTAATAGCCTTCTAAGGATTTATCTTGTTTATTTTCTTGATGTTGAAGTGGTCGGAGCACGATCTATACGGGAGCGGGCGTCTTTGACCTCAGGCAGATCCGGGTCGGCGGCCTTCCACAGATCGAGGAATCTCTCATACTGCTCCCTGGCCTTGACTGTAGAGCCCGTCTGCTCATACA
>CBFDBC010000062.1:0-16233 GCA_965602945.1 uncultured bacterium
TTTTCAAGGGCATAAGGAACCGGCTGCGCAAGGTACGGCTCTTGGCCAACTTGAAAAAGGAAAAACAGAGGCATGAAATTTTCATGTTTGAGTTGGGCAGGAGGGCCTGGGAAGAGGATGTCGAGGTTCCGAGCGCAAACTCCCTGCGCAACCAGCTGGCCCGTCTGGACAAGCAGAAATCCGACCTCCAGGACAAACACTCCGGACTGGAAGAAAAGATCACCGGCGTCAACAAGGAGATGACGGACTTTCAGAAGAAACAGGAGGCCGCCGGCCTCAAGCTGGAAGCCGAGATGAAGCCCTATCTCGACAAGCTCGAAGATGTCAAAACCCAGGAAAAGGACACGGGCAGAGAGCTTTCCCAGAAGAAATCCGACCTCGATACATCATCCAAGGAGCTTGCCGCTGCCGAGAAAGACCTGATGGCGCTCAAAGAAAAGGGAGACGTCCTCGAAGAGGTCAAGAAGTTCGAGCTCGAAAACCTGGAAGAAAAGATCAAATCCCTGGCCCAGCGTAAGATCGAGGCGGATGCTTCGCTGAGGGAGCTCAAGGGTAAAAAGACGGAGCTGGATAAGGAAATCTCGGGCCAGCAGAAGACCGTGGACGAAATAAATCGCAAGATAAAAAAGAACAAGGACAAGACCAAAGACCAATGTCGTAAGCTCCAGAAGGACATCCGGGAGTGGGAAAAGCAGCGGGACAAGGTCACGGAGAGCATCGAGGAGATCGAGAAGCAGAAGACGCCGCTGTTACGGAAGCTGGGCGAGCATGTGGACATCGAACGCGTCGATCACGAGGAACTGGAGATCCTGTACACCAAGATAGACCGCACCAAGGTCAAGACTCAGGAACTGGAAGGCCAGATCAAAGATCTGGAATAAAAAGGGGCCTGTCCCCTTTTTTATTGTCCCTTTTTTACAGTCATGAAAAAAACGCAGGCCGTAAACATCGTGGTGTTCGGTGTGGTGCAGGGCGTGGGATTCCGGCCCTTTGTCTATCGCACAGCAAGTGCGCTGGGCTACACGGGCTGGGTCAAGAACGTCGGCTCCGGCGTGGAGATCCATCTGGAGTCCGCCCTGCCCGCGGACTTCGGGGATTTCCTGGAGGCCCTGGACAGGGACAAACCACCTCTCTCCCGGATCGAGAAGACAGACGTGCGGGAGGGCGAGTACACGGCGTGCGGTGAATTCAGCATCAAAAAAACTCGGGGCGGCGAGAGCTTCGTTTTCATCTCCCCGGACATCTGCGTCTGTGACAGCTGCCGGAGTGAGATGTTCGACCCCAACGACCGCAGGTATCGATACCCCTTCATAAACTGCACAGACTGCGGCCCGCGCTACACCATCGTGGATGCCCTCCCCTATGACCGCGACAAGACCACGATGCGCGCGTTCGAGATGTGTGCCGACTGCCGTCGCGAATACGAAAATCCCATGGACCGGCGCTACCATGCCCAGCCCGTGGCCTGCCCCAGGTGCGGACCCAGGGTTATGCTGATCGATGCCAGGACGCGGGAGCCTTATCGCGGGGGAGAAATCGAGGCTGAAGCCCCGGAACGCATCCCGGATGAAGTGGCGGAGGCCGCGGGCCTCATCAAGTCGGGAAAGATCCTGGCGGTCAAGGGCCTGGGAGGGTTTCACCTGGTGTGCGATCCCCTGAACGGGGAGGCCGTGGCCAGGCTGCGCGCCATAAAGGCCCGCGAGACCAAACCCCTGGCCCTCATGGCCCTGGACATCGAGATCGTGGAGCGGCATGCCCATGTCTCCCAGGAAGAGCGTGAGCGGCTCACATCGCTCCGGCGTCCGATCGTTCTCCTCCGGCATAAGGGCGGGCTGCCCGGTATCGCCCCCAACCTCAAGGAACTCGGATTCATGCGGCCCTACACTCCTCTCCACTATCTCCTCCTCGACGGGGACCTAGACCTGATCGTGGCCACGAGCTCCAACCGGAAGGACTCCCCCATCATGAAAGAAGAAGAGGAAGGTATCTACAGCCTGTGTGATGCCATCCTCACACACGACCGCCCCATCGCCATGCGGGCCGATGACTCGGTCATGAAGATCAGCGGCGGCCGGCCTCTGTTTGTGCGCCGGGCGCGTGGGTATGTCCCCTACCCCCAGGCTGTTCCCGAAGGGCTGAGGGGCGAAGGCCACATCCTCGCCCTGGGGGGCGAACTCAAGGACACGGTCTCGGCCTACAAAAACGGATATGTGGTGACGAGCCAGTTTTTAGGGGACCTGGACGAGTACCAGAACTATGCCTACTTCGAGGAGACCATCCAACACCTGTCCTCCCTGTTCAAGATAAAGCCCGAGGCCGTGGTAACAGACCTACACCCGGACTTCCACACCACACGGCATGCCCTTCGTATGGGCCTGCCCCATCTCCAGGTGCAGCACCATTTTGCGCACGTCCTGGCCGTGATGCTGGAACACGGGGTGCCGCCTGAAACACGCGTGCTGGGGGTCTCGTGGGACGGATTCGGTTACGGCGAGGATGGAACTCCCTGGGGGGCGGAGTTCCTGTCAGCCGATTATTCCGGATACGAGCGATTCGGTCACTTCCGCTACGTGGGACTTCCCGGCGGGGACCTGGCGGCCAAGCAGCCCTGGCGCATGGCCCTGTCCTATCTGTCGGATGCCTTCGGAGAGGAACTCCCACACGTCGAGGCCCTGGATCGCGTGGAGCCCAACAAGATCAAAGGCGTCCGGGAGATGATCCGGCATGGGCTCAACACCCCGCCGGTTTCGAGCTGCGGGCGGCTCTTCGACGCCGTTTCCTTCCTGGCAGGGCTGGCACCGCTGCAGGTCGAGTACGAGGCCGAAGCGCCCATGCGGCTGGAGGCGGCGGCCGATCACGATTGCGGCGAGTCTTACTCGTTTTCCCTGACCCGGGAGGAAATACAGAAGGACCTCCCTCACCCACCACAATACGTGGTGTCCTTCGCCGAGACCATCCGAAGCATCGTATCCGATGTCGGCCGGGGCATCCCGGCCGGCCTGATCTCCGTGCGCTTCCACAACACGCTGGCCGACGTAATCGCTGCGGCGGCAATAAGGGCACAGGAAGAGCAGTCACTCGACACGGTGGTACTTTCGGGGGGCGTATTCCTCAACCGGACGCTCCTGGAAAAGGCGGAGGTAAGGCTGAAAGAGCTGGGATTCAGGGTCCTGCGGCCGGTCCTATACTCGCCCAACGACGAAGCCATCTCCGTGGGGCAGATCGCCTTCGCCCTTAACCGCCAGCGCAGCCGCACTTGATCAGTCGATCTTGTCGATGCGGACCTTGATGCCGCCGAAAAAGGAGAGGACCAGGTTGGCGAGCAGCCCGTAGACAAATCCCAGGATCCCCATAAAGGCAAACCCAAAGAGGCCGCCCAGGAGGCCGTAGACCACCCCTCCGAAAAGCGAGCTGTGCATTGATTGGATGCCGGGCGGGAGGGAACGGACGATTCCCATGAAAAAATGGGAGATGCCTACAAACACCCCCAGGATGATCCCAACGATCGTGCCGAGTATCCCCATGAACAGGAAAAGGGAGAAAGGTTCCACGCGGCGCACCAACAGATTGGGGCCCCCGTCATCGGAAAAGACCTCACCCCCCTTCGGCTCACGATCCGACTCCTCGAACTGGGAAAAGACGGCGGCCCTTTCTTCGGGGGTGGTCTCGAAAGCGCTCTCCTCCGCTGTGAATTCCTCACTGGAGGGAGGCGCCGCGTCTTCCTCTTCCCTGTCAACGGCCGCTTTAGCCATCTCCAGGGCTGCGCATTCCGGACAGTCCTGCTTGGGGGAAATCAGCTCGTGTCCGCACTGAGGGCACTGAAACTCTCCCTTTATGAGGTTTCCTCCGCAGTAATCACAGGCTTCGCTCTTAATGTCATTCTCGAATCCGCAGTAGATGCAGATGGCCCTGCTCTGCTGGAGCGTGGGGGGATCAGCCTCTAACCAGTCGGTGCCGTCGTAGTAGTACCACTTACCGGTTTTGGCGCCCAGGGTCCAGCAGCGGCCGTTCTTGTCAGTGATGCGGAGCTGCTTGAGCCGATCTTTGAATTCGCGTTCTGTGATCTTTTCCTGCTGGTAGTCTTTGCGGAGCTGGACGAACTCGCTTTCGACCTTCTTGAATCGTTCTTCCATAGGTAGCTTAACTTAGCTTATTATACATCGAATGGCGAGCGCAGGCTACTCATTCCCTAAAAAAAGGGAGCCTCCTGAGAAGGTCACGGATTCCTTTTGGGAGACGAGGTGAACCTGGCGGAAAGGGCTGATTATTAACACTTTGAGAAGGTATGCGCAAAGTTGTTTCCAGGGATAATTTTTCAGGCCTAAACAGAAGGCGGAAAAAGCATCCCCGTAATTCATTTATTTTCAGCATGTTCTGTATGTTGTTGATTTTATTATAGTTACAAAAGGCGCCCAAATATTGTGCAACTTGTCATATGTGTAACAAATTCACAAACATAGCGGCGGAGCCGGGGGGGCTTATCCACACGTTTTCCACAGATTCTGTGAATAACTTCATGGTAGCGGCAGGGCGCCGGAAAGCGGGCGGAGCAGGTCCAGGAGGCTGGCCCCTTTGATGGGGTCCGGGATGAAGGAAAGCACAAAAACGGCCAGGACCAGATAGCCGACGAAACGCCGGCGGGGATCGAGGGGAGTGAACTCGTCCAACACGGGCGGATGCTTGAGGCCTAGGATCCCGATGAGCACGGCCCACACGAGCCATCCGGCGAAGAAGAAAACTCCCATGAATACAAAACCGGCCAGCACATACGGCGCCAGCTTGCGTGTGCGGGGGCCGAACAGAGCATAGACCACGTGCCCTCCGTCCAGCTGGCCGATGGGGAAAAGGTTCATGGCCGTCACCAGGGCACCGACCCATCCTGCAAAGCCCACCGGGTGCAGGACGATATCATACCCCGGAGGAATATTCCCCAGGACCAGGGGCCCCAGGAGCTTGAAGAGCAGGGGCTCACCGAAGAGTATGCTCTCTTCTATCGGGAGGGCGGGGATCACCTTGGAGTTCGCGAGCCCGTAGGCCACGGCCGGAATCGTGAGGATGAACCCGGCCAGTGGGCCGGCCACCCCCACATCGAAAAGCTGATGCTTCCGGGTGATGGGAGAACGGATCCGTATGAATGCTCCCATCGTGCCGATCAGGTTGGGCAGAGGGATAAAAAAGGGCAGAGTGGCGTTGAGGCGGTAGCGGCGGCATGTCAGGTAGTGCCCCATCTCATGGGCCAGGAGGAT
This sequence comes from uncultured bacterium, assembly GCA_965602945.1. GTDB lineage: Bacteria > Acidobacteriota > Aminicenantia > Aminicenantales > Aminicenantaceae > JAUXEH01. The sequence goes on from CBFDBC010000062.1 coordinate 5,247, forward strand.
ACCGAGGAGCACGACCATGTACATGAGGCTCAGGGAGACGACCTCGGGATCCCAGAGGATATCAACGTTGACCTCGAGCAGTTCTCCTGCCTCGAGAGCGTCCGCGTACAGATAGGATAGGCTCCACATCGAAAGCCCCATGGCATAGGTAGTCAGGATTGTCAGGGCAAAGAGGATCACGTTGAGCCAGATCCGGTCCCTGTCAAAAAAAGAGCGCTTCCTTCTGAGGGGGGGCACCTGGGGCCGGGATTCGGGAGGGATAGGAGGCGGAGAGAGGGGCGAAGGCGGATTCGAGTATGGGCTGTCTTGGTTCATGGCGGCAAAAAAATAGGAGTGATAGAAATCACTCCTATTTCAGGTGGATCAGAAACTAAAAATGTCTAATGACTTATCCGTGAATGCCTTTGTACTTAACTTCCAGTTCTACGCGTGACTCCTTGTGATCTGGGTCAGGGACACAGGCGTCGGTGGGGCAGACAGCGACACACTGCTGCTCGTCGTATACGGGCACACACTCTGTGCATTTAGCGGCTTCGATCTCATAGATCTCGTCGCCGGCGATGATGGCTTCGTTGGGGCATTCGGGCTCGCAGGCACCGCAGCTGATGCACTCTTCATTGATCAATAAGGCCATTGGATTCCTCCTGAAAAATTTAATACACTATTATAGTTGTTTTCGTGATATTTGCAAGAAAAGAGGCTACTTTTTTTGCTCCAGTTTCTGGACCTCGCGGGTGGCCTCGTAGCCGAAGTAGGAGCCCGGGAATTCCTCCTGAAGTTTCTTGTAGGCCGCGATGGCCAGATCGATGTCGTTGCGGGCAGCCAGGACCTGGGCTTTGCGAAAAATCACGATGTCCATGGCATAAGCCTTGGGGGCATCGCGCTCCATGGCCTCGAATACGGCCAGGGCATCGTCGTACTTTTTCTGATGAAAATATATCTGGCCCATGAGGTCGCGGGCTTGGTAGTAGACCAGGTCTCTCCGGGAATCCGGCACCTGCTGGAGAGCCTCCAGCGCCCTGTCTGCGTCGCCCGTTTCGAAGCTGTAGGCAGCCGCCTTGACAAAGGCCAGGCGGCCGTATCTGCTGCCGCTGCCGAGCTTTTCGAGCTCTAACAGTTTGGCGGGATTTTCCTTGAGTTCTTCCTCGAGTGCGAGGATCTGGCCGAGGAGCTGGCTCTGCTTCTGAGCCTGGAGCCCCTGGACAAACTTGACACCGACAAAAACCAGGGCGATTAAGGCAAGGGCTGCAGCGCCGATCAAGAGCTCCCTCTGGTTCTTCCTAAGGAATTCTATTATCTTGGTTATGAGATTGGCTAATTCGTCCCTCTTCAGCCGTTGCTTGAGCTTTTTCTTCATCCGATACTCCTCCGAGCCCCCTTTTTAGCACAAACCCCGAAAAACCGCAATATCACCCCTAATAATGGGGACAGGTGCAATTCAATCTTTAGAACTCTAGGGAGACGTCTTTGAAGGTGAAGTTCTCTTCGCGGAAGATATGGAGGCAGGCGTCGACCACGGCCGGCTCGTAGAGCACACCCTTGTTCTGGCTGATCTCCTGGAGGGCAGCGTCCACTCCCAGGGCCGGACGATATGGGCGGTGTGATGCCATGGCCTCGACCACGTCGGCCACGCCCAGGATCTTGGACTCCAACATGATCTCCTCTCCACGGAGGTTATGGGGATAGCCGGAGCCGTCGATGCGTTCATGGTGCTGCAGGATGATCTTGGCCACAGGCCAGGGAAAATCGATGGTTTTAAGTACGTCATACCCCACCTGCGAATGGGTTTTGATGAGGTTGAACTCGATCTGGGAGAGGCGTCGGGGCTTGGACAGGATCTCGGCCGGCACATAGATCTTCCCGATGTCATGGATGATCCCGGCGATGCGGATGCCGTCCTTGCGGTCTTCGCTCAGGTGCATATTCTCAGCGATGGCGCGGGCCAGATCGGCCACGCGTCTCTGATGGCCGGCCGTGTAAGGATCGCGGATCTCGACCGTCTGCTCCAACACCTGGATTATGGCGCCCAGGGCCTTGCGGAGCTTGTCCAGGGAAGTCTTGACCTCGGATTCCGCCCGGTAGCGTTCGGTACGGGTGTGGAGGGCCATGACCCCGTAGACGAGGTTGTCTGCGATCTTCATCAAGAGATCCACCTCATCTTCGTTGAAGATCTCGGGTTCGCGCGAGTATATGGACAATGCCCCGAAGGTGCCGGATTTGCTGATCAGGGGCAGTGAAGCGACCGAGGCAAAACCGTGTTTGAGGGCCTCGCCACGCCAGGGCATGACTTCCTCTTGACTCAGGATGTTCTTGACCACGAAGGGCTGCTTGTCTCGGATGGCCTTCCCCGCCGGGCACATGCCGTTGCGGCTCGCTTCCCAGGAGATCTTAATCGATCCCAGGTAGCCTTCTGCGGTCCCGGCAGATCCCAGCGGCTGGATGCTCTTGCTGCGGTCCTGACGGGCGATACCGGCCCAAGCCATGCTGTAGCCGCCCACGTCCACGATGACCCGGCAGATTTCCTGGAAAAGCTCGGCCTTGTCCTTGGACTGCACCAAGACCCTGTGGCAGGCGCTCACGGTCTCGAGTGCCCGGTTAACACGCTGGAGTTCGCTTTCCGCCTTCAGATGATTGTACTCGGCCTCTTCCAGGGCCTTTTCTTTCTCTCTCAGGAGTGCCAGCTCTTGTACAAGCTGCTGCTTGGATTTAGCCTGACCCCTTGTTTCAGTCCTCTCCATAGAGTGCTCCTCAGACGTCGGTTTCGCACATATCCGTCCCTTTGGTCGCCCTAGTCGAATAAAAATTGATTATTTGGGGACGGACCATGAAACATGATGATATAGCTAAAGTTAGCCCGTGAAACTCTTCTAAAAGCACCCTTATATGAGCAATTTCACCCCTTCAACCGTCACTCTAAGTAGAAAATCACGCAAACGGAGGAAAACATGCCACGGGCAAACAGACATTTCATACCCGGTTTGATTTATCACATCACCAACAGATGCCACAAACGAGAGTTTCTCCTCAGGTATGTGAGGGACAAAAAACGTTGGCTTTATTGGTTGTATCAGGTGAAAAAGACATACGGATTATGCATTCTTGGGTACACTATAATGAATAATCACATCCATCTGTTGGTCCATGATGACGGGAGGCATGGCGTCATATCCCGATCGCTTTCACTGGTCGAGAGCCGTGTGGCTCAGGAATACAATCAAAGGAAAGCCCGATGCGGGGCCTATTGGGGAGATCGCTATCAAGCCACGGCAGTTGAATCTGGCAGGCATTTCCTAAACTGTCTGATCTACATCGACCTCAACATGGTACGAGCTGGAATCGTCGATCACCCCAGCCACTGGCCTTTCTGCAGTTTCTATGAGCTTCAGAGACAAAAACAGCGTTACACAATCATTGACACAAAAAATCTACTAGAGTTGATGTGCCTCAATAGCCGGGAAGAGTTCTGGGATTTTTACTCTGGTTTAATGGACAGTTCTATTGCGGAGGGTTCATTCCTGAGCCGAGACAGCAAATGGACAGAGGCAATCGCTGTAGGTAGCAAAGCCTATGTGAAGGGAGTCCACAAAAAACTCGAGATCACCTCAACCAGGACTAAGTTGATCGAAACAGAACAAGGATATGTTCTCAGAGAGATCAAGAGGCCTTACAATTGCGGTTTTGAGCCTAAAAGTGAATATGTAAGGTAGTAAAATTGCCCAAACGTGAGAATAACTTATTTAATCGCACCACAATTCATGGTCCGTCCCCAATTAGCAATTAGAAGAGGGGGAAGGGGATGGGAGAATAGTAGATGGGGCGGCCCATGTAGACGCCGCCGTAGGGGCCGCCGTACGGTCCCCATCCACCGGGATAAGCCACGCCCACGCCCACCGTAACATGCGTCGAGCCGGGGGGACCGCAGCCAACCGGCACCAACAGCATCGCCACTACACCGATCAGGACCAGGATATTAGGTATCTTTTTCATCGGATCGCGTCCTTTATTCGCTTTTCATACATATATAATCGCATCGATCATTCATAAGGCCATTTCTGGATCGCCAGGACACCGCCCGTGGGATCCATGATGATGGCCGCACTCCCGTTGCGCACCTTGGGATCGGGCGCCAGCAGCACCCTGCCGCCCAGCGCCTCCACCTTCGCGACCACGGCCGCCGGATCCTCCACGCGGATATACGGAAGCCAGTTGGGAGTCACATCTTTCCACTGATCGGGGATCGCCAGCATCCCGGCCCGCGGCTTGTTCAGAGTCTCGAACACGAAATAGGGGACGCGGACACCGGTATCCATCTCATCGATCTCATAACCGGCCAGCGCGCTGTAGAAACCGGCGGCTCCGTTCACATCCGATGTGAAGAGCTCTGTCCAGAGCCAGCTGGAGAACGGGGGTTCGCCATCCGCCGGGTCCCCGCTCGTCGACCGCACCAGCACCATCAGTGCGCCCTGGGGATCCGTCACCACAGCCACCCGTCCTCGTTCCTTGAGATCAAAAGGCTTGCGCAGGACCTTGCCGCCGTTCTTCTTGGCAATCCCGGCGGCTGTGTCCACATCGGCCACCGACAGATAACTCAGCCACTGTTCCCCGTCGACTTTGGTAGCATCCTTATTGTCAATGATCCCGCCGATGGGCATGCCCCGGTTCAGGATCAGGGTGTAGACGTTGTCAGTCTCGTCAACACTCTCGAATTCCCAGCCCAACACCCCGCCGTAGAACTTCTTGACCGCGGGGACATCACCCGTAAGCAGGTCATACCACACGAACTTGCCCACCGTGTGAGATTGAGACGCAGGTTCCGTGAGGGGCGGGACGACCAGCATGACACCGGATCCGGCGCAGGCAGCCAGCAGCACGACCAGGCCAGTCATGAGTATTCCATATCTAATATTCGTCACTCCATTATCTCCTTTCTGCAGCGGTCTTCACTGCCAGACCACTATTCTAACAGATTTTACCGAATTGAGAAACGGGGTCAGGCTTTGATATTAAAGCCTGACCCCAAAAGGCGCTGGAAGGCAGGCAGGTCGCGCAGCGGATCCCAGAACGGCTCGATCTCCAGCAGGGCCCGAGTAACACTCGACCCGGCCGGGATGGACAGCAGATATTCCAGCCTATCGATGGCCAGGTCGTACTCCCCCACCAGCGTGTAGATCAGCGCCAGGTACATCACGTGTTCGGGTCCTGACGCCGCATCCTCAGACACCGGTTCCAGCTCCACGGCCCGCTGCCCCTCCTGCACGGCTTCCTCGCTGCGCCCCAGATACGCGTACGCCATGCCCAGCGCCGCATGCACGCGGGCATCGTTGGGCTGCCGCTCAGCCAAATTCTCCAGCGCGATACGTGCCGCCTCCGCGTGGAACCGCTGCAGCTCGGGCTGCCCCATCTTGTGGTACACCTCGGCATAGGTCAGGCTCTTGTGCAGGTAGTAGTTGAATCCGAAGAAGGCATCTCCCGACACGGTTCCCAGTGCGTCCAGGGCTCCGCTGTAATCGCGGCGGCACATGGCCAGGTAATACCGCATGTAATCCTTGGACGGGTGGTCCTGTTCCAGCGCCTCGAAACGCGCCTCGGTGGCGTCGATGTCCCCGGAGGCCAGCAGCGGGAGGTTTGCCCGATGCAGTTGAGGCGGGAAGTAGTCGCTCCGGATGTCGATTGACTTCTGATACCACTCCTCCGCCTCCTCGAAACGCCGCATGATCGCATAGGAGAGGCCGATCTGGCAGGGCAGGTCCGGGTCCCTGGGGGCATGCCTGTAGAACTCCTCCAGCTCGGCCTGCGACTCTTCCCAGAGTCCCTGCCGACGCAGGATATATCCGATGACCGCCGTCCGGTAGTTGGGGAGCGCAACCTGCACCTCTCGATAGAGCTCCAGCGCCCGCTCATAGTCCCGCAGGGCCCGGTAGTGATAGTACGCCCACCCGATCTTGACATAGGGTGAACCGGGCGCCAGGGCCTCCGCCTGCTCCAGCGCAGCCCGTGCCGCCTCTGTACGACTATCCGATCGATCGATCCCTTGGTGATACACCATCATGTGGGCATAGGACAGGTTGAGGTGCGCGGATACAAACCTCGGGTCCAGCGCAACCGCCCGCTCCAGCAGCTCCACCGCCTCCATGTAGGCGTCCCGGTCCCGCGTGATCCAGCCCCGCTGCACCTCTTCCCCGCCGCGCAGGTAGCTGTCATAGGCCTCCATGTTGTCCGTGCCCTTGTCGGCCAGCGCCTGCCTCTCCGGCTCCAGCACGACCAGGTCCAGGGCCCGGATGACCTCCCCTGCGATCTCGGTCTGGAGGGCGAAGATGTCTTCCAGCACCCGCTCATAGATCTCGGACCAGATGTGCGTATCGTCCTCCACCCGGATGAGCTGCGGCGTGATCCTCACCCGGCCCGCACCGTCGCCCCCCCGCTCCCAGCGGACCGAGCCCTCGAGCACATAATCTACGCCCAGCTCCGCGCCGATCTGGCGCGTGGATTTTTCCGTGCCCTTGTAGTGCTGGGCGCTGGGCCGCGATGTGATCCCCAACCCGTGCAGCTGCGAGAGCCGGCTCGTGATCTCTTCGGTCAAGCCGTCGGCAAAATATTCGTCTTCGGAGGGACCCAGGTTCTCGAACGGCAGCACGGCCAGCATCACCCGTCCTGCGCCCGGCGCCGCGGCACCCTCCCCATCCCACACCAGCAGGCCCACACGAACGGCCGCCACCACCAGGATCCCCGCAGCGATCAGCCACCAGCGGGCCTTCCATTTCGACCTCAGCCTCCCTATCCACGAGGCCGGTTCCCGGGCTTCTTCGCTCCTCAGGGAAGTGATCGTACTCGATATCTCGTTCTCGATGTCCGTAAGGTCCGCCATCATCTCCTGCGTGTCCTGGTAGCGCCTCTTCTTGTCCTTTTCCAGGCACTTCAGGATCACACGGCTCAGGTCCTCGGGCACCAGCGCATTGACCCGGCTGGGGCTGGAGGGAGTCTCGGTCTTGTGTTTGACAGCCGTGTGGAGCGGCGTGTCGCCCTTGAAGGGCACAGTACCCGTGACCATCTCGTACAGGATCACCCCCAGCGAATAGATGTCGGACCTCTGGTCCACGTCCCGCGCCTCGACCTGTTCCGGGGACATGTACTCGGGCGTCCCGACCAGGGTCCCGGCCCCGGTCTTGCCCTTGGCCCCGAGCGAGCGCGCCAACCCGAAATCCATGATGCGGGCCGTGCCCTCCCGGTCGATCATGATGTTGCTAGACTTGAGGTCACGGTGCACGATCCCCAGCCGGTGCGCCTCCTCGAGGCCCGCGCACAGCTGCCGGGCAATGGCCACGGCCGAAGCCGGGTTGAGCCGCTGCGTCATCCGGATCATGCGTTTCAGGTTCTCTCCCTGCACATACTCCATGGTGATGTAGTAGGTCCCGCTGCTGCGGCTGAAATGAAAGAGACGGCACACATTCTTATGCGATATCCTGCGCGCCAGCTTGAGCTCGTTCTGGAATCGCTCGATGGTACCGCGGTCCGCCGTGATCTCCGGCTTGATGAGCTTGAGCCCCACCGTCTCCTCGATCTCGGCATCATAGGCTTTGTACACGCGGCCCATGCCGCCGTGCCCCAGCTCCTCGATCACCCGGTACCGGTCGGCAAAGACCGTGCCGGTCGCAAGATCCAGCGCCGAGGCGGACTGTTCTGCCGCGGCCGCTCCTGGGGAATCCAGATTTCCTGCCAGCAGAGGTGCCGCGCACTGGGCACAGAAACGGGAGTCGTCGTTGTTCGCGCTCTGGCATTCGGGACAGTTCATCAGGCGCCTCCCTCCGTATCTCCCCCATACTTGTCCAGCAGCCTCTGAAAGCCCGGATAATCCCGGAGCCTGTCCCAGGACGGATCGATTCTGAGCCAGGGGACAGACACGATGTTCCCGCAGGGGATGGACAGCAGCTGGTCAAGGCAGCGCACGGCCTCTGACGGCCTGCCCACCATGGCGTAGATGGCCGCCAGCCCCAGCACGTAGCGTGGGGCCTCGAGCGCATCGTTTTCCAGTGGATGGCACTCCACGGCCGCCTCCCCTTCCCGCACGGCCTCCTCGCTGCGCCCGAGCATGGCCATGGCCAGGCCCAGGGAGAGCCGGATGCGGGGATCCTCCAGGTTCTCCTCCAGCGCCGTCTCCAGCTCCTGCACGGACCGTTCGGCATACGTACGCTTCTGAACCTCGTCCCCCAGGTCATCGTACACGGCCGCCATCAGGTAGCTCTTGGGAGTGTAAAAGTCCTCCCATACGAACGACTCGAATTCGGACGCAGCCAGTACATCCAGGGCGCCCGCATGGTCGCGCTCCAAAACGCACAGCAGGAACAGCAGGTAATCAGAGTACTGATGCTGCGGGATGGTCCGTGAGATGAAGCGTGCCTCAGAAACGTTCCCCCGGCCCAGCAGTGCGATCCGCACCTTGGCCAGGTAGGGCAGGTAGCTCTCCCTGTCGAGCGCGATGGCGCGGTTGCACCAATCCCACCCCTCCTCATACTGCCGCAGCTGCATGTGCGTGTAGCCGATCTGATAGGCCAAATCTGCGGAGCGCGGCAGGAAGGTGAACGACCGCTCCAGGTTCCGCAGGGCCTCCTCCCACTTGCCCCGGCGCTGCTGGATGTAGCCCAGGTAGGTGTAGGGAAGGTTGGGCCGCACGCGCTTGACCCGCTCGAAGAGCTCGAGTGCCCGGTCATAGTCCTGGTCTCCGCCGTACGCCAAGAATCCCTCGGCCAGCATCACCTCGGGCAGGCCCGCGTCCAGGCGCTTGGCCTGGGCCAGGGCCGCCCATGCGAGGTCCAACCGCTCCTGGGTGCGGTCCAGTCCGGACTGGTACATCCATTGATGGGTGACGGCCAGCGTGATGTAGGCCATGGTGAATCCCGGGTCCCGCTCCACCGCCCTGTCCAGCAGGGAGATGGTCTCGGCGTAGGCCTCGGCATCGGCCCGCATCAGGGCCACGCCTGCCAGTTCCCGCGCCCGGAGGTACATGTCGTAGGCCTCGAGATCTTCGGTGGGCCGGGCCGTCAGGGCCTCCCGCCCCGGTTCCAGCACCGTAAGGTCGAGCTTGCTGGTCACGTCCTCGGCGATCTGGGCCTGAATGTCGAAGATGTCCTCCATCACCAGGTTATTCAGCTCGGACCAGAGCTGCGTGTCGTCCGCGGCTCGGATGAGCTGAACCGTGACCCGGGCCCGGTCGGCCTGATCCTCCGAGTGCAGGTACTGGACCGTACCGTCCAGTATGTAGTCAACCCCCAGCTCCTCGTGAATCTGGCGCGCCGTCTTCCCGGCAGCATCGTAGGAGCGGGCAGAGTGGCGGGAGATGACGCCCAGTTCCTTGAGTGCCGATAGCCGCGTGTTGAGCTCCTCCGTGAGGCCCGCGGCAAAGTAGTCGTCCTCGGGGGGGCCCAGGTTCTCGAACGGGAGCACGACAAGCATCGTGCGGAGCGGGAGGACCGCAGGGCCCGAGGAATCTCCAAAGCCCAGAAAAGCCAGGCGGGCCAGGACCACCACCACGACCAGGCTCATGATGGCGGGCCAGCCTCTCAAGAACCTGCGTCGGCCGGCCCGGCCCGGCCCGGAAGGCAGTGCACTTTCGGGAGTGCCGGATCTCCGTGCTCCGGACGAAACCTGGGATCCGGCCTCTTCCGTCGAAATGATGCTCGTGAGCGCATTCAGGTCCCGCTCGACCTCGGCCAGCGCGTCGCTGAGCTCCCGGGCGTCCTGGAACCTGCGGCGCCTGTCCTTGGCCAGGCATCTCAGGATGGCCCTGCTCAGACTCTCAGGTACCAGGGGATTGATGGCGCCCGGATCTGCGGGCTTCTCGGTCTTGTGCTTGATGGCGGTCAGTACCGGCGTCTCTCCCTGGAAGGGCACCGCGCCCGTCACCATCTCGAAGAGGATCACGCCCAGGGAGTAGATGTCGGAGCGGATGTCCACCTCTCCGGCTTCCACCTGCTCCGGGGACATGTAGTAGGGCGTGCCCATGGCGAGTCCCGCCCCGGTGAAGCTCTCATCCTTGTGGGAGCGGGACAGCCCGAAATCCATGATCCGCACCATTCCCTTGCGGTCGATCATCAGGTTGCCGGGCTTAAGATCCCGGTGGACGATCCCCTCCCGATGGGCTTCGGCCAGGCCCGCACACACCTGCCGGCCTATTGACACGGCGGTCTGCAGGTTGAGCTGTTTCATCATCCCCAACATGTGCCTCAGGTTCTGGCCGGAGACCAACTCCATGGTGATGTAGTATGTACCGTTGGCGTGGCTGAAGTGGAACAGGCGGCAGATGTTCGGGTGCGACACCCTGCGCGCCAGCTTCAGCTCGCGCTGGAAGCGCGCCACGGCCTGCTCGTCGGCGGAGATCTCGGGATTTATGAGTTTCAGGGAGAGGGTTTCTCCGATCTCGGTATCGAAAACCTTGTACACACAGCCCATGCCCCCGCGGCCCAGCTCTTCTATGATCTCATATCGATTCGCGAAGCTGGCGCCGGGAGCAAAATCCAGGCAGGGTTCCGGGAGTATTTCTGTAGTGTTGAATCCGGAGTCCGAGGCGGGAGACAGAGGAGCGGAACAGCTATGGCAGTATCGCGACTCCTCCGGGTTCTCCGCAGAGCATCTGGGGCATCTCATGTCCTGTCCGTCCCTGTGTACTCGTGTGCTTCATCTCAAAACCCACTCAGCCAAACTGTACTGCCCTCTACTACTATATACGTTTAAGAAACAAAAATGTTATCCCAAAAAACGATGAATTTTGGGCATAGCAGAGGGCGCTCTGCACCGGGCACACACTCGCTCACTTAGTATTATCTCGATCCACCCTCCTTTTTGCCGGATTTTTCAAAGCGGGATCCAAAGGCAGACCGAGTCATTCCGAGTTCCCGTCCTGTATTTTTCCCAGTTCGGCCAGGAGCCCGCGGATCTTGTCCTGATCGGGAACAAGGCGCAGAGAGGCCTCGAGCGCAGCCCGGGCCTTGTCTTT
>CBFDBC010000063.1:0-16154 GCA_965602945.1 uncultured bacterium
AGCTACACGTCTTTAACGACACCCAGCTCCGTCTACGATTACGACATGGAAACCCAGGAGAAGATCCTGCTGAAACGAGAGGAGGTCCTGGGCGGGTTCGATCCGGAGAACTATCAGGCGGAGAGGCTGTTCGCAACAGCCCAGGACGGCACACAAGTTCCGGTCTCCCTCGTCTACCGTAAAGGCTTCAACAAGGACGGCCGGGGGCCTCTGCTGCTGTACGGCTACGGATCGTACGGCTCCACTATGTACCCCACCTTCCGGCCGGACCGGCTCAGCCTTATCGACCGCGGGTTCGTGTATGCCATCGCCCACATCCGCGGGGGGCAGGAGATGGGCCGCTGGTGGTACGAAGACGGCAAGCTCCTCAAGAAGAAGAATACATTCACCGATTTCATCGACTGCGCCGAGTTCCTGATCGAGGAAGGCTACGCCGCCCCGGACAAGGTCTTTGCCATGGGCGGCAGTGCCGGCGGCCTGCTCATGGGGGCCGTCCTCAATATGCGTCCCGACCTCTGGAAGGGTGTGGTGGCGGGAGTTCCCTGGGTGGATGTGGTCACGACCATGCTGGACGAGTCTATCCCCCTCACCGCCGGGGAGTGGAGCGAGTGGGGAGACCCCCGGGAGAAAGAGTTCTATGACTACATGCTGTCATACTCCCCCTATGACCAGGTCAAGGCCCAGGACTATCCCGCCCTTTTGATCACGACCGGACTGCACGACTCCCAGGTCCAGTATTGGGAACCGGCCAAGTGGGCGGCCAGGCTCCGGGCCCTGAAGACCGACGACAACCTGCTCGTACTCCACACCAACATGGAGGCGGGCCACGGCGGCCAGTCGGGCCGCTTCCGCCGCTACCGGGAGACGGCCCTGGAATACGCTTTCTTCCTCGACCTCCTCGGGATCAACGACTGAGTTCGAGACAGAAGCATTGCCCTCGGCAAGGTAGAGCCGTTCCGCGGATCCAAACATACCGCTCTCTCGACAACGCGGGCAGGAAGGGCTACAATGATCGCCCTTGGGAAGGGCGAACGCCATGAACAACGCACACCTGAAAAAAATCGCAGCCGAACTGGACATCGAGGAGCGGCAGGTCCGGGCCACTGCCGAGCTGCTGGCCTCGGACAGTACCGTCCCCTTCATCGCCCGGTACCGGAAGGAAGCCACCGGCGGGTTGGACGAGGTGGCGGTCCTGAGTATCCGGGACCGCATGGAGAAGCTGGCCGCTCTGGACAAAAGGCGGGCGGCCATCCTCAAGTCGATGGAGGAGTCGGGTGTCCTGACGGATGAACTCAGGGCGGGGCTCCAGGCCGCCGAAACCCTGAGCGAACTCGAGGATATCTACCTGCCTTTCCGGCCCAAGCGGCGCACACGGGGCTCCCAGGCCGTAGAAAGAGGCCTGGAGCCCCTGGCTCGACGGATCTTCGCGCAGGAAGACATGGATCCGGGGAAAGCGGCGGTCCCTTTTGTGGATCCGGACAAGGCTATTCACAACGTGGAAGAGGCCCTGGCCGGTGCCCGCGACATCATCGCTGAGTGGATCAACGAGGATGCCGAGGCCCGGGCCGGGCTGCGCGGCCTCTTCTCCCGCAAAGCCCTGATCCACAGCCGTGCCGCGAAAGGAAAAGGTGAGGAGGACACCGCCAAGTTCAAGGATTATCTCGACTGGCAGGAGCCGCTCACCCGCATCCCGTCCCACCGTCTGCTGGCCATACTCCGCGGCCGGAGCGAGGGGCTGCTGACGGTCGCGATCCAGCCAGAAGAAGAGGAGGCGCTGCGGATTCTGGAGCGGCGTTTCGTGCGTGCGCGGAATCAGGCGGCAGGCCAGGTCCGTGAAGCGGCCGCCGACGGCTACAAACGCCTGCTGAGCCCGTCCCTGGCCAACGAACTTCTGGCCGCTGCCAAGCAGACGGCCGATGAGGACGCCATCCGTGTGTTCACGGAAAACCTCCGTGAAATGCTGCTGGCCCCGCCCCTGGGCTCGAAGAATGTGCTGGCCCTCGATCCCGGCTTTCGCACCGGCTGCAAGGTGGTCTGCCTCGACCGGCAGGGAGGGCTGTTGGAAAACGACACCATCTTCCCGCTGGAACCCCAGAAACGCAGTGAGGAGGCAGCCGCCCGGATTCGCGACCTGGTTCTTGTGTTCGATATCGAGGCCGTGGCCGTGGGGAACGGGACCGGCGGCCGGGAGGCGTTCGCCTTCTGCCGTGGCCTGGAGCTGGGGCCCCGTGTGGCCATTGTCCTGGTCAACGAGAGCGGGGCCTCGGTGTACTCCGCCTCTGAGACGGCGCGTGAGGAGTTCCCGGACCAGGATGTCACCGTGCGCGGCGCCGTGTCTATCGGGCGCCGGCTCATGGACCCCCTGTCCGAGCTGGTCAAGATCGATCCCAAATCCATCGGTGTGGGCCAGTACCAGCACGATGTGGACCAGAAGTCGTTGAAGCAGGCCCTGGACGACACTGTGATGAGCTGTGTGAGTGCGGTGGGTGTCGAGGTCAACACGGCCAGCAAGCAGCTGTTGAGCTATGTCCCCGGCCTGGGCCCCAGGCTGGCGGCCGCGCTCGTGGAACACCGGAAAGGGCAGGGGCCGTTCCTGTCTCGGAAGGGCCTGCGTGATGTGCCTGGCCTGGGACCCAAGTCTTTCGAACAGGCGGCGGGCTTCCTGCGGATCCGGGAGAGCGGCGATCCCCTGGATGCTTCGGCCGTTCACCCCGAGAGCTATCCGGTCGTGGAGCGCATGGCCGATGGCCTGGGCCTTTCCGTTCGGGAATTAATGCGGGACCCGAAGGCCCGCGGCCGTATCGTATTGGACCGCTACGTCTCTGATGCCGTGGGGCTGCCCACCCTCCATGACATCCTGGACGAGCTGGCCAAACCCGGCCGTGATCCGCGCCGGGAGTTCGAGGCCGTGTCCTTCACGGAGGGCGTGAACGAGCCCGAAGACCTGAAGCCCGGCATGCAGCTTCCGGGGATCGTGACCAATGTCACCAACTTCGGGGCGTTCGTGGACGTGGGGGTGCACCAGGACGGCTTGGTCCACATCAGCCAGCTGGCCGACCGCTTCGTGGCCAAGGCCTCGGATGTGGTCAAGGTGGGGCAGAAGGTGAGCGTCCGTGTACTGGACGTCGATCTCGAGCGCCGCCGCATTGCTCTTTCCATGAAACAAGAGGGTTGGTGATGTTGTTTGTCAGGGCGGAAGACCCACCCAACCACCCCCGCCATCCAACCGTTCCGAAATCCGCCCGCATTGGACAGATCAGAAATATTGCGGCTGGCGTAACCAATCTTCGATTCCCGTCGTAATAGGAATGAATCCCTACTGAGAGGCAGAGGCATGAGCAGAAAAACATTGGTTTTGCTGACATTTATGATCCCGGCCTGGGTGTTGGCCCAGCAGGTCGTAACAAATCCTGAAAAGCCTCCCCATCCCCAGGCGGGTCGGATCCTGCGACTGGAGAAGGAACTGTCCATCACCGATGAGCAGGGTGGTTTCTATTTCAAGCGCCCGAGAAACCTCCAGGTCGCTCCCGACGGGAGCATGTTTCTCCAGGATGAGGACCAGCTTCTCATGTTCGACGCGTCCGGCGAATTCCAGAAGAATCTTTTCAAGAAGGGCCAGGGCCCTGGAGAGGTGGAACAAATCATCGACTACCTCATTTCCAGCGACCAGATCACGGTCCTGCAGGCTCAGCCGAACAAGATCGTCCTGCTGGATAGGCAGGGAGAATTTCTCAGGGAGATCAAGCCGGACCAATCTTTCTACCGGCTTTTTGCCATTCACGGCGGCCGATACTATGGGGCCCACAATTCACGCCCCCAGTTCGAGAAATTGGGAGATGAACCCACAATCGTCGACATCACCTGGAACATCCGGATCGCCTCCGACCAAGGCAGCGTAGAGACCACGGAGCTGAATTTTCCGGTTAAATGGTTTATGCAGCGGATAGAATCCGCCGTAATCGCCAACTACATTGTGGATATTGTCGCTCGACCCATAGGGGATAGACACCTGGTGATCTTCCATACGCAGGACTACCTCCTCAAGCTGCTCGACCTGGACAGCGGAAAGGTGATCCGGGAATTTTCGAGAGAGTACGATCCGGTCAAAATGAAACCGGACAAGACGGGGCAGGTGGAGACCCGGCCCGGGACATTTACACTGGTTCCCCCTGTGGATCGTTTTAACGACATCCTGAATTTTTTCATCCTGGGAGATCAGATCTGGGTCGTGACCTCAGTACTGTCTGCGGACAAAGGATTCCTGGTGGACGTCTTTGACTCAGCGGGACGATATCTGGATAATTTCTATCTTCCCCTGCAGAGCAGTATAAAACAGGCCGGCTTGAGCCGCCATCCGCTCTGCATCACCGACGCTCATCTCTATGTGGTCGAGTATGGGGAAGACGACATCCCCGTGCTGGTGAAGTACCGCATGATCGATTGAGGAGTGGCGATACTGTCTATCCAAGTGGAAGACCCGCCGAGCGCCCAGCATGAGATTTAGCATATTCAGGTCCATGGTGTAGCGATTCAGTCTGTCCCAGCTACCAGCAGGTGATTCTATTGGTGCAAGTGCATGGGCTACTTTAGTCTGTTTTTTCCTCCCCACAGATGTTGTGGTCTGTTCAAGTGCATGGGGTGGTTGGGAGGGTCTTCCACTTGAACAGACTATAACATCTGCTCTTTTGACATACGACAAGCCATGTGATAGACAGGAATCACTCACCGCAATCTCGACACAGGAGGGCCCTATGACACAAAAAACCGATCCCTGGAGCAGGAGGAAATTCCTGTCGACGTCCGCCACGGCGGCCCTGGGCGCCGCCAGCCTGCCCATGTGGAGTCCCGGCATTTTCGCGGCCCGTGCCCAGGGTGAGAAGCTGCGCGTAGCCCTGATCGGGACCGGCATCCGCGGCAGCTCCACCTGGGGCCGGACCCTGATCCAGCGATATTCGGATGTCCTGGAGATGGTCGGCCTGTGCGACAGCAATCCCAAGCGTCTGGCCTATGCCAAGCAGTACATGGGGGCCGCCTGCCCCACCTTCACGGATTTCGACCGCATGATAAAGGAAACTCGAGCTCAAACGGTGATCGTGACCACCACCGACTGCTTCCACGCCAAATATATCTGCCGGGCCATGGAGCTTGGCTGCGATGTCATCACGGAAAAGCCCATGGCTACGGATGAGACGATGTGTCAGGACATCCTGGACACCGAACGGCGCACCGGCCGCAAGGTCACCGTCACCTTCAACTACCGCTACAGCCCGGAAGCGGTCAAGATCAAGGAAACCCTGATGTCCGGGGAGATCGGCCGGGTCACGTCCGTGGATTTCAACTACTACCTGGATGTCTTCCACGGCGCCTCGTATTTCCGGCGCTGGCACGGATTCAAACAGTTCTCCGGGTCCCTGCTGGTGCACAAGGCCACACACCATTACGACCTCATGAACTGGTGGCTGGCAGCGGAACCCCTGGAGGTGAACGCCTTTGGGGCACTGCGCAAATACGGGTACAACGGCTCCATCCGGTCTCAACGGTGCATGACCTGCCCGCACAAGGACACCTGCGAGTTCTACTGGGACATCACTACCAATAAACACCTCATGAACCTGTACGTGAAGGCCGAGTCAGAGGACGGCTACCTCCGTGACGCCTGTGTGTTCCGGAAGAAGATCAACATCTGGGACACCATGAACGTCCAGGTTCAATATCACAACCGGGTGGCCCTAAGCTACTCGCTCAACGCATTCATGCCGTACGAGGGATATTCCGTGGGCTTCAACGGGACCAAGGGACGCCTGGATGCCCGTGTTTACCATCAGACACCCTGGGAGATCCCCGCTCTGGCAGAGTTCCGCGTCACCCGGAACTTCGGAGCATCCCGCACCTTTGACATAAGCGCGGGTGGAGGGGGGCACTGGGGCGCAGATGGAATCATGCAGGATCAGATCTTCCGTGAGGTGCCGCCTGATCCGCTGTCCCGGCGGGCCGGCAGCCGGCAGGGGGCGCTGTCCATCCTGATCGGGATCGCCGCACGGCGCAGCATTGAACAGGAGCGGCCCTTCAGGATCGACGAACTCGTGAAGCTTTGAGCCGTCGGTCAGCGGCAGGCGAGAGACGACATCCTGCTGTGGATCACTTCCGGAACTGCCTGAAGATCCCGAAGAGGAGCAGCACGGCGCCCACGATCAGCAAAGCGTTGTTTTTGTTGATGAATCCCACTATGAGCAGGGCGATTCCTGCCAGGATGCCGAGGAATGGCACTCTTTTTGCTAAACTCACGATATTTCTTCCTTTTTTCCTTGACCTTTGAATTCCTTTACCGGGGCTGTTTACCGAGGAGGCCGTCGACCAGGTCTATGGCCGAGGCGGCATCCGGGGCGTAACCGTCGGCCCCGATCTTTTCGGCGAAGGCGGCGGTCACTGGGGCGCCTCCGATGATGACCTTGATCTCCGAACGGACCCCGGCTCCCTCCAACCCGGAGATCACGGACTGCATATTGACCATGGTGGTTGTCAGGAGCGAAGACATGCCCACCACATCCGCCTGTCTTTCCCGGGCGGCATCCACGAACTTCTGGACCGATACATCCGCCCCCAGGTCGATTATCTCGTAGCCGGCGCCCTGCAGCAGCATGCCCACGATGTTCTTGCCGATGTCGTGCAGGTCTCCCTGGATGCTGCCCATCACGACTTTGCCCCGGGGCTCCACGTTGGCTGCCGCGAGCAGAGGCTTCAGCCGTTCCAGGCCCTGATTCATGGCCCTGGCCGAGACCAGCACTTCGGGAATGAAACATTCGTTGTTCTTGAATTTCTCGCTCACGATGTTCATTCCTGCCACCAGCCCGTCATACAGGATGGACTCGGCGCTCTCACCCGAGTCCAAGGCTTGTTCAATCAAGCGGCTTGTGGCTTCGGTGTCTCCCTTCTGCACTTCATCAGCGATCTGTTCATACAGGGTCATGGTTTGCTCCTTCTAAACCTCATAGTCCTCATCTTGCATGGCTTCCAACTCGGCTGCAACGGCTTCTCTGACCTTGGCCGGCATCTCGGCTTCCCGCTCCAGCATCGGCTTCAATCCCTTTCCCAGGCCGTCATCGACAAAATAGGGCCTCACGAACGCGGAATCCCAGGTCCGCTGTTCGAACGAGCGGCTCTCCAGGTGCTCGAAAAAACTCTTTATTCCCCGCTCGGGATCCCCCTCGATCTCGCGGAAGTAGGAGCCGTAGATGTGCAGGGAGTCGCTGATGTCCACATACCGGCCGACGCTTACGGGTTTGCCGATCCTGTCGCCCAGGGTGGTCGCGATCTTGCGCATGAGTGTGGTGATGGCGATGACGTTCTCGAACCAGGCTTTGAAAAGATCCCGGCTGCGCCAGTGTGTGTTCATGTTGAACACGAGGCCGCCCTGCCCGTCCTCACACAACCGCCCCCACACGCGCTGCAGGCAGGGGGGATCTGCCGTGGGTGGGTCCAGCTTGGGATTCCAGGTTATAGCCTGGGCCCGGCGGCTGTGACCGGCCTCGGCCAGCTTGTCGATCAGATATGCGATCTGGTCCACGACCTGGTCTTCGATGTGGTAGTCGAAGAGACGGCCGTGGTAGGTGTAGGTCCAGCGCGTATCCTGGCTTTCCGTTCCCTTGAGGATCTCTTCCAGCGGCTTGACCCAGTAGTCATGGGCACCGTTGACCACCTCCTGCACGTACTCGGCCAGGCCGCCCAGCCCGTCGGCAAAGGAGCGGTGGAAGCGCGGCTGTCCGAAAGGCTTGTGGACCGCGATCATCACGGTGGCATCGCGGCTGGGAGGGTCTTCGGGACGGTCGTACTCGGTCCGGATGCCGGTGCCCTTGTCCCAGACCTCCCGGATCGCCTTCTCATAGGCCTGCGGGATGGTGTCTCCTTCGATCTTCAAAACCGGAATATTCCCTGGATCCATACGTCCTCCTAGCTCATGTGATGGGTAAATCAGACATTTTGCACCTCTTGTTTATCACAAAGCCGCAGCCAGGAAAAGCCCGCGGTGTAAATAATATGGATGGCTCCTGGATTCTCTTGTATTGGATCCCCAGGCTGTGAAAATAGGCTGCCATCGCGAGCCCCCCCTCGGGTGTGAATCGATCTGTATTCGAGTGACGGGTGCTCTGAGAGAAGCCAGGAGATCACTTCGCTGCGCTCGTGATGACAGGGGCTGTGCCTGTGATGACAGTAACAGTGTCAGGTTTGACGGGAGAGACCGTGTGTGATATAGAAAAAATTCGAAAACAGGAGGGAGACGCAGATCCCTCCGGACATCAAGGAGGGCATCATGAAAAAGACCTCGTTATTGCTGTGTGTGGCTGTGATCTGCCTGGGCGGCCTGGCCGGCGCGCAGGAGACGTACAAACTTCCACCCAAAGAAGTCCTGGACATCGTGACCGCGCCGCCTTCGCCGAGGATATTCATGAGCCCCTCGGACGAGGTCATGGTCCTGGGGGAGTACGAGGCCATGCCGTCCATAGGTTTCATGGCGCAGCCACTGCTGCGCCTGGCCGGAACCCGGATCCTGCCTCAATACAACAGCCGTCAGACAACGACTTTCTACACCCGTCTGACCATCAAGTCTATCAAGGATGAAAAGGATATCCCGGTCGCGCTCCCTGACGGAGCCAGGGTGGGTTCGCTCAGCTGGTCGTACGACAGCCGATCCTTCGCGTTTACCCGGCTGACGGACACAGGTTTCGAACTCTGGCTGGCCGATGCCGCCACCGGGAAATCACGGCGCCTCATGGGACCCGTCCTGAACGCAACTATCAATTCCGGCTATGCCTGGTGGCCCGGGAGCCGGTCCCTGCTGGTCTATGGTATCGTGGAAGGCCGCGGGGCGCCGCCCCAGGCGCCCGATGTTCCGAAGGGGCCTAATGTCCAAGAGACCTCGGGCCGGAAGGCTTCGGTGCGGACCTTCCAGGACCTGCTCAAAGATCCTCATGATGCTGCGCTTTTTAAATACTTTGCGACCAGCCAGATCTGGAGAGTGGATGCGGCCACGGGTGAGACAGAGAAGCTCGGTGAACCCGGGATGTATCTCTATGCCGATTCTTCCCCGGACGGGCACTATCTCATGGTCCGCCGCCTCAAGGGGCCTTTCTCCTTCAGCGTCCCGTATTATTCCTTCCCCTACAGCCTGGAGATCTGGGATTCCGCCGGACGCCTAGTGCATCTCTTCGCCGATATGCCGTTGGCGGATGAGGTCCCCATCCGTGGAGTTTCCAAAGGGCCGCGTTCCGTGGATTGGCGTCCGCTGAAGCCGGCAACGCTGGTGTGGGTAGAAGCCCTGGATGAGGGCGATCCCAAAAAAGACGTGCCGTTCCGGGACAGGCTCATGACACTGTCCGCGCCCTTCTCAGGGGAACCCGCGGAGATCATGAAGATCAAACACCGCTATGGCGGCATCTCGTGGCTCCAGACCCCGGGGCTGGGCTTTCTTTCTGAATCCCAGTGGATGCGCCGCTGGCGCACGACCTACCTGGTCGATGTGGACAAGCCCGGAGGCGAGCCACGCAAGATCTTCGACCTGAGCTCCCAGGACCGCTACAAGGACCCGGGCCGGCCGGTGACGATGTCGACCGCTGCCGGTGAATACCTGATCCCGGTGGAAAACGGGAAGATCTTCCTGTCGGGAAGCGGCGCCTCTCCGCAGGGGGACCGGCCCTTCCTGGACAGTTATGACCTCAAGTCGGGGAAAAGCGAACGCCTCTTCCACTGCGGTGAAGACAGCTATGAACGCTTCATAGGTTTTGCGGGAGAATCCCGGCAGATGATCATCACCAGCTATGAGTCCAAGACCGAACCGCCCAACTATTACCTCTACGACCTGAGGCAGAAGGCGAGGAAGGCACTCACCGACTACCGGGATCCCGCACCTCAGATGACAGGCATGAAGAAACAGCTGGTCAAATACGACCGCGCGGACGGAGTCCCTTTATCCGGTACCCTGTACCTGCCGCCGGATTACCAGGAAGGGCAGAGGCTCCCGCTGGTCATGTGGGCGTACCCCATCGAGTACAGCGATGCCCGCGTGGCCGGCCAGGTTCGCGGTTCGGCAAACCGATTCACCTTCTTCCGGGGCACCTCCCAGTTGTTCTTCGTGACCCAGGGTTACGCCGTGCTGGATGCGGCCCAGATGCCCGTGATCGGCGACCCCGAGACCATGAACGACACGTTCGTGGAGCAGATCGTGGCCGCCGCCAAGGCCGGCATCGACAAGCTGGACGAGATGGGGGTCATCGATCCGAAACGGGTCGGGGTGGGCGGCCACAGCTATGGCGCCTTCATGACCGCCAACCTGCTGGCGCACTGCGACCTCTTCGCCTCGGGTGTGGCCCGCAGCGGGGCCTACAACCGCACACTCACACCCTTCGGATTCCAGAGCGAGCGCCGAACCCTGTGGCAGGCACCGGAGATCTATTTCAAGGTCTCTCCCTTCATGCATGCGCAAAAGATCAACGAACCCATCCTTCTAATCCACGGTGAAATCGACAACAACTCCGGCACGTTCCCCATCCAGTCGCGGCGCCTTTACCACGCTCTCCAGGGACACGGGGCCACGGCCCGGTTGGTGTTCCTGCCCCATGAAAGCCACGGCTACAGGGCGAAGGAGTCGGTCCTGCATGTGCTGGCCGAGATGATCGGCTGGTTCGATACCTATGTGAAGAACCGGAAGTAGAGCGGGTTCCGGAACAGATCACTCGGACTTGAGGGGGTGTTCGTCCGCCTGATCCGGCGGTTTGGTCTCCTGGAAGATCGCCTGGAGCTGTTGTTCCCTGTAGTCGAAGATGCGCTCGAGCCTTCGCCGCACGAACCAGAAGTCCACCAGTGGTTCAACGATGCCTCCCGGGCAGCGGTAGATCACCGCGTCTTCCATTACGGTTCCATCCCCCTCAGGACTGAAATTATGGAAATGCTCCCACTGCCGAAAGGGCCCCCGGATCTGAGTATCTTCGAAAGATTGAGGAGGGTCCCAGCCTGTGATCTCCGTTCTCCAGTGTACAGAGAAGCCATTGAGTTTGATGGCCAGGTCGATGTGTGTGCCGAGGCTCAGGGGAAGATGCACAGTGGTCAGGATCCGGAAATGAAGCGATGGCGGCGTGATCCGGTCCAGGTTTTCCACCCGGCTGAAGAATCCGAACACTTCGTCCACGGGCGCGGGGACCCGGGTCTTGTGATACAGGCGGTGTGTCTTTGCGGACATTTGCTGATATAATACCCTCTTTTTCGCGATGAGTGAAGCCGCCGGTTCTGTTCCGCTCGAGATTCAGGGACTCGGCCTGGAGTTCGGGCAGAGGCGCCTGTGGAAGGACTTGGACTTGTCCCTCGCCGCAGGTGAGAGGATCGCCATCACCGGGAAGTCCGGGGGTGGAAAGTCTTCGCTGCTCAAATGCATCCTGGGCTTCGTGGCCCCTACCGGCGGCTCCTTGTTCATCGGGGGGATCCGGCTCGATTCCGGGACCGTCTGGCCGCTGCGCCGGTCCATGGGATATGTCCCTCAGGAGCCCGATCTGGGAGGCCTCACGGCCGGGGAGTTCATCCGGAAGCCGTTCAGTTACAAGGCCAATCACGACCTGGCCTGGGATGAGGGGCGTCTCGGCGACCTGTGCGGCGCCTTCCACCTGGATCCGGACCTCCTTTCCCAACCCTCCCGCTCACTCTCCGGAGGGGAAAAGCAGCGGGTGGCCTTGATCTCAGCCCTCATGCTGAACCGCGGGCTTTATCTCTTCGACGAGATCACCTCTGCACTGGACGAGGAAGCCCGGGCCGCCGTTGCGGAGTTCTTCCAGGCCGAAAGGGGATTCTCGGCGGTGTTCGTCACCCACGACCGTGAGCTTAGGGCCGCCTGCGACAGGACCTACATCCTGGATCCGGTGGGGGCGTTGAGGACCGTCTCATGAGCACGTCCGCCTTCGATATCGGGACCATCGGCCTGCTGCTCGGCTACCTCCTGCTCCTGTTCCCGCTGGCTTTTATCCTCTTCTACCGGGTCAAGCTGCTCAAGCCGCTGACCATCTCGGTGGTGCGGCTGACCGTACAGCTCCTGATGGTCGGCCTTTATCTCCAGCTCGTATTCAAGCTGAACGCCTGGTGGCTGAACATCCTGTGGCTGGTGGTGATGCTGGTGGTGGCCGATGTTTCACTGGTGAATTCCAGCCGGCTCAAGCTACGGCCCTTCATCTTCCCGATCTTTGTTTCGCTCGCGATCGGGACCGGGATCCCGCTCGTCTATCTCTTGGGGGTCATCGTGCGCCTGCCCAACCTGATGGACGCCCGTTATTTCATCCCTGTCGCCGGCATGATCCTGGGGAACAGCCTGCGGGCGGATATCGTCGGCCTGAGCACCTTCTACCGCTCCCTCCTCACCGAGGAAAAAAGCTACCTCCTCGCGCTGTCACAGGGTGCGACCCTGAAGGAGGCTGTGCGGCCGTTTTTACAGAAGGCCTATACGGCCTCCCTGGCTCCGACCATCGCCACCATGGCCACCATCGGCATCGTCTCCCTGCCCGGGATGATGACGGGGATCATCCTGGGAGGCACCGATCCCTTCGTGGCTATCAAATACCAGATCGCGATCATGATGGCGATTTTTTCCGGGACGGCCCTGGCCGTCATCCTGGGGATCCTGCTGACCCTGAAGACCAGCTTCGACCGCAGCGGGGTCCTGGACCCCGATGTCCTCAAATAGACTCAGGTCACTCCTTCTTCATCCCATCCAGCACATCCTGGAGACGCTGGCCCGAGGGCATTTGAAAATCCGGATTGAGTTCAGCCAGCTGCTGCCAGATCTGTGTCGCCTCCTCGGGACGACCCAGGTCCTGCATGAGCACGACGCCCTTGTTGAACCGGGACTGCTCGTGCCGGGGATCGACTGCCATGGCCCTGTCGAAGCTGGCGAGGGCCTCCTGGGGCTGCCCGTTGCGGCGGTACATGACTCCCAGGTCTGTCAAGACGTTGGGGTTGTCCGGATCGAGCTTCAGGTACTCGACATAGGACCGGATGGCTCCCTGGTGGTTGCCGGCGTCGAAATAGAGGTTGCCCAGCTCGATCCAGGCGTTCCGGTTCCCCGGATTGGCGGACACCTCTTTCTCAAGCGCCAGTATCCTCTGGGACTGCTGGGGGGTCATAGCTGGGGCTGTGGGCTCGGGAGCGCTCATCCGGGCAGCGCCTGCCATGGTTCTCCCCCCGGATTTGTACGTGCTGTAGACGATCCCGCCCAGGAATCCCACGATCAGGCAGACCAGGGCAATGGTCAGCGCCGTGTTCATCTTGATGTATTGGACTTCGACTTTCTCTTGTTTTTTCATATCTCTACTCTCCCTAATTATTGTCCAGCCCGCGGACTTTGAGGCTGCGGAACCAGACCGCGTCGGTGTGATCCTGCAGCACGATGTGCCCCTTGCGTTTATCCGCAAAGCCTGGGATATTTTGATATTTACTTTGTGCCAGACATTCCTTCATCTCCGTGGTTTCCAGGTCGAATTCCAGGACCTTGACTCCGTTCAGCCAATGCTCGCCATGCCCGCCCTTGAAGACGATGCGCGAGCTGTTGAACTCACCAACGGGCTTCAGGACCTGGCCCTGCGGGGCGATGAGGTCGTACAGGGCGGCCGCGGTGTGTGTCGGGCTTGTCCGTGCATCCGGGTGCTCGTCATCGTCCAGGACCTGGAACTCGAAACCCAGGGCCGCGTATCGGGGAGGCCGGGACGTGGACAGCTCCTCGGATACGTTGTACTTGATCCCCGAGTTTCCCGCCCGGCTGATCCTCCATTCGAAGGCGAACTCGAAGTCCCGGTAGGCCTCCATGGTTATGAGGTCTCCGCCTTCCAGGGGCTGTCCGTCTTCCTGAAGAGGGACCTCGCCGCTGGGGACTTTCTTGATGGCTCCGTCCTCGACCTTCCAGTGGCCATCCGGGACCGTTTCCCGGCCCAGGCCCCGCCATCCGGAGAAGTCATGGCCGTTGAACAGCAAAACCCATCCGGCTTCGCTTTCCGCTTCCGTCAGTGTGTTGGGCGGTGCGGGGACCTTGCTGGCCGCTGTCTGACCTCCCCTCTGGGAACATCCTACGGTTCCGAACAGATAGAGAGCTGCCATAAACATACAGGCCGCCGGGGATGCTGCCTTCCTGAACTGAATGTGGATCATACCGATGTCTCCTGGTCTAACCTCTTGGGGCCGGAAATGCGGTCTCCATCATGCCAGACACACGGCCGGAATTCAAGTGCGAACAGTCAGGCAGGCTGAAACGTCAGCCCTCTCGCCTCCGGACGGCTTCCTTATCAGCTTACCTGACTGATCTATCCTGGATTATTCACGAGTCGAGTTCACTAAATTCTATATCAGCATTTTTTATCAATAATCCAGGCTACTAATCAACATGGTTTTTGAGATGCTTGCATTTTGTGAATAGTGATGGCAAATACGGGGGGAAGCCGCTATAGTAGTGAAAAGGTGATTCGGAGGATACAGAATGCCTAAAACGAACCGACGGGATTTCTTGAAACACGCCGGCCGGGGGGCGGCCGCCGCCGCGCTGGCGCCGGGAGCCGCGGTTTCCTTCGTGCATGGGGCGAAGCCGCGGGGGATGCAGGCCGGTGGAGAACTCCGGCTGGGCATGGCCTCATATACCTTCCGGGAGTTCGGGCTGGAAGAGACCCTGTCCATGACCCTGCGCCTGGGGCTCCCGCGCATCGCCTTCAAGAGCTTTCACCTGGCCCTGGAAAGCACGCCCGAGCAGATCAGGGACGTGGCGTCCAGGGTCAAGGCCGCGGGGCTCGATCTCTACGGAGGCGGTGTCATCTACATGAAGGACCGTTCCGAGGTCGAGCGGGCGTTCGACTATGCCCGGGCCGCCGGCATGAGGCTCATCATCGGCGTGCCTGCCCATGATCTGCTCCCGTTTGTAGAGGAAAAGATCAAGCAAACCGGCATCAAGGTGGCCATCCACAACCACGGTCCCGGCGACGATGTGTACCCGACTCCGCAGAGCGCATACGACCGCATCCGAGGCCTGGATCCCCGCTTCGGGCTGTGCGTAGATGTGGGGCACACGCAGAGGGCGGGAAAGGACCCGGCGGCCTCCATCCGGAAGCTGGCGGACCGGGTGCTGGACGTACATATCAAGGATGTCACCGCCTCCACCGCCGAGGGCCGGACCGTGGAGATCGGCCGGGGCGTGATCGACATCCCTGCGGTCTGCCGGACACTGCTCGATATCGGATTTTCCGGCGCCGTTTCTTTCGAATTCGAGAAGGACGGCAAAGATCCTCTGCCCGGAGTGGCGGAATCGGTCGGCTATGTCCGGGGAGTGCTGGCAGCCCTGTAGACGGCGGAGGATTCTAGGCGATGTGCACGAATGGCTATCCTGGAGACGAACAGAGATGAGGGTGGAGTGTCGGGCCTACGCCAGGGCGGGAGTGCTGGGGAATCCATCCGACGGGTATTTCGGAAAGATCATCGCCGTCTCCGTGAGAAACTTCTCAGCAGAGGTCAAACTCGAAGAGAGTGACACACTCCGCATCCTGGCGCCGGAACAGGAGCGCAATACATTCGACAACCTGAAAGACCTGGTCGACGGCGTGTCGCTGTATGGGTATTACGGCGGGGTTCGCCTGGTCAAGGCAGGGATCAAGCGGTTCTACGAGTACTGTCGGTTCCGGGAGCTCCGGCTTGCGGACAGGAACTTCTCACTCACATACAGCTCCAACATCCCGCGCCAGCTGGGGCTGGGAGGCTCCAGCGCCATCATCACGGCCGTGATGCGGGCCCTCACGGCCTTCTATGACGTGGAGATCCCCGAGCCCATCCTGCCCACCCTGATCCTGGAGGCGGAGCGGGACGAGTTGGGCATAAACGCCGGCTTCATGGACAGGGTGATCCAGGTGTTTGAAGGATGCATGTTCATGGACCTGGATCAGGACACTGTCATTTCCCAGGGATATGGCCGGTATGAGCGGCTCGATCCGGATTCGCTCCCGCCCCTGTACCTGGCTTTCAAACAGGACCTGGGCAAGGTGTCGGGCCGGGTGCTCAACCCCATCCGTGAGGGCTTTGAACAGGGAGATCCCGTTGTCCTGGAGGCCCTTCTCAGGCTGGCGGCATTGGCGGAAGAAGGGAAAGCAGCTCTG
>CBFDBC010000064.1:0-16056 GCA_965602945.1 uncultured bacterium
ATCGTGGCCGGGACGTCGTGATCCTCCAGGACCTGCCAGAAGGCCCGGCCTTTCCTCAGGTTGGTCATCTCCGGGCTGGACAGGGGGAGCTGGTATTTCCCCAGGCTCAAGGTGCGGGCCGCACCCTGGATCCCGGTCGCGGAGAACTCCGGCATGTAGGAGAGCGGGTCGCGGTGCATGAAGTCGAAGATGCCGTGGCCGCCGGGGTCCATGCCGGTGATGAAGTTGGACCAGGCCACCGGGCTTTGGGGCGGGTTGCCTGTCTGCAGGGGAACGAAGGTCCCTCCGTTCTGGTGGAGCCGTGCCAGGGCCGGCAGTTCTCCCTGTTTCATCCATACACTCGCCAGGTGCGGATCCATGCCGTCGAATCCCAGGACAATCAGCTTTTTTTGCGTAGAGGTCTGGCCCAGCACCCGTGTGACCAGGTCGGGGCCTCCTCCCAGGGCCGCGGCCGCACCGGTCGCCAGCCCCATCTTCATGAAATCGCGTCTGTTTATGCGAGGCATCGTTGTTTCCTATTTGATTCGGTTCTTCGATTTTCTCATCTTCTATTATACCACGGTCAACGGCCCGCTCCCATATCCTGAGCTCCGGCCCGGGCGCCCGAAGTCTCAGGCGTCTTTGGCTTCGCTTCGAAGCCTGCCGGATCGAACAGGGGACGGCCGTCCATATGACCGGGGATTTCCACTCCGAAGAGCGACAACGCGGATGGCGCGATGTCTACGATGGAGGGAGTCTGAGTGACAATGGGTTGGTTGCTGAAGAAAACGCCGGGCACCAGCTCCGGATCGATGCAGTGGTCACCGCTCCATGCCTTGGTGTTGTCCTCGTAGACCTCGTCGTTGACTTTCCCGGTGACAGATCCCCAGGACACGCGATACCCTTCGTTGTAGCCTACGATGAAATCCGGGCAGTTGTCTTTGTAGGGCCCGGCAGGGATCTCGTCCTTGTCGTAAAGGCGGCGGATCGCGGTGTCGCCGGTCTGGCTGTCGGTGAGGCCGGTGAGCTTCTCCGTGAGTTCCGCCTTGAGTGCCCGGGTGTCTTCTCCCGGCTTGACGATGCCCTGGGCTTCGCGGCCCTCCTGGTTGATGTAGATGCCTCCCAGGCCCAATCCATAGGCTCTGGTGCGGCTCCAATCCACGCCCTGGAACCACTCGCCGCTCTGCGTCTTACCGTCTTTGAGAGCCAGGTAGCCGTTGAGATAGAGCCAGGAATTGAGGTTCACGCCCCGACAGAACTGCTTGAAGCCGTGGTCGGACATGACCACCAGAGCTGTCTTTTTACCCATACGGTCCATGACAGTGCCCACCAGCTCATCCATACGGCCGTAGAGGTCTTCAATGACCTGGGCGCTCTTGGCCGTCGGGATCCCACAAGCCAGGGCCGGGTGTTCCCGGTCCAGGTAGCGGAAGAACATGTGCTGGATGCTGTCCGTGGTCTGAAACCAGCAGGCGATGACTCCCTTCTTGACCTTGTCCATGGCATTGAACAGCATGCCTTCCGATTCCCGGTGGTTGTCGTAGGAGAGCTTTATGAAGGAATCCTCGTCCAGGATGCCCTCGTTCAGAGCCCAGGTGTCGTCGGCCTCTCCCAGGGTCGTAAAACTGCCCAGGAGCTTTCCCAGGTAGACCGAGTAGGTGAAGGGGTGGGATATGGGCAAAGCGGGTTTTTCCGGATCGATGTTCAGGGGTGTCAGGTACATCTGGAAGCGGGGTGAGATCTCCGAGATGTAGAACCGGCAGATGGCCCGGATCTTCATTCCCAGGCCGGGGCGGAAGGTGATGCGGATCCAGCCGGAAAAGGTCTTTTCCTGCAGCTCGATCCTCTCACCTGATACCTCGATCACAGCCCGTTTCTTTTCCCTGTCCAGGGTGATGCTCACGGGAAGCCGCATCTCCTCCTCCTGTTTGAGGAGCGTGTTTTGGGGGCCGGAGATATATGTTTCTATGCGGTTGCCTGTGGCCGTCACCGGGACAATGACGCCCCCCTCATCCACCTCGGCCTTCCCGGCCTCGGAGGTGTAGAAGGAGAATGTGCCCTGGCTTCCCTTGAGGTCCGGGGCGCACATGCCTGAGATCAGGTGTCCCTTGAATTTCTCAGGCGGGAATGTGATGGGGATGCGAAGGATGGTGCTGAAAACTCCCGTGTCTCCCAGGATCTTCCAGAAAGGGATGCCCTTGCGCAGCCCGCGGATCACGGGTTTGGAGATAGGGATGCGGTATTTGCCCAGGGGCAGGTAACGCTTGGGAGTGCCGATCTGTGCCGAGGACAGGTCCGGCAGGTAGGTGTGGGGATTGCGGCTCAGGAAATCGAATATGTTGTGCTTGGCGGGGTGGGATCCGGTCATAAAAGACGACCAGGCCACTGGGGAAATGGCCGGTGTGGTGGTGCTCAGGCGGGCGTAGCTCCCGGTCTCTTTCAGCTTGGACAGGTTGGGAAGCTTGCCCTCGGCCATGAATTTCTCAACGAGCGTGGGCTCCATCCCGTCCAGTCCCACTATGACCATTCGGTCGACCAGGCTGTTCTTGTAGGCCTTCTGTCCCTTGATCAGCCGGAAAAGAAAACGGAACGGCCAGGAGAGCAGGGAGAGGAGCGCGAGGAAGAACGTGAGGAACAGGACCAGGAACGAGGACAGGAAGGCGAAACCGGCGCCGGGTCCCACGTAGGCTTCAAGGGACACGGCCGTGCCCAGCCCCAGGAGCAGGGCTGCGGCGAGGACTCGGGGGCGTGGGCTGCGGTTGGGGTTTCTCATTGGAAATTCCTCAGGATGATCTCGGCCAGATCGGATATCCGCAGGTTGGTGCCGTGATCCCGGGACGCCCAGAAGAAGGCGTCGTCATAGGTGTGCATCCCCTGCAGGCTGGTGCGGCCGAAAACCTCCTTCTTCTTCACAGAGCCCTTCATGTCGAATCCGGGATGGCCCAGCACGATGAGGTCCGGGCCGGAAGAGACGAGTGGACCCGAATACACGGCTTCGGTATCGAAAACCTCCTGGACCACTGGCTCTCCTTCGAAGGCAAGTCCCTCGAGCCGGGTCTTGAGCTCCTGTTTGAGCTCGGCCTTCTGTGCGCCCGGGACACTCCCGTTCGGGTACCTATCCGATGTATGCAGGTAGATCCGGTTGGGATCCATGGCAAAGGCCCGACTTGCCGGTCCAATGGACTCGATGCCTTTGGGCTCCGGTGTTGAAAAACTCAGGTAGCCTGCCTGTTCCAGCCAGGCGTTGAGATAGACCTCCTGCCGGATCCCGGTGAACCCATGGTCGGAGAGCAGGTAGAGCCCTTCGCGGGAGCCCGTCAGCTTCTCGAAAGCCTCTGAGATGCGCCCCACCAGCCCGTCTATGCGATGGTAGTAATCCAGGAACCTCAGGTGGTGGGGGTGGCCGGGATCGGCAAGGGCATCCCAGAGGAAGTGCTGGAGCCGGTCCGTGCCCGTGATGACGAACTCGAAAAAATCCCAGTCATCTGCCCAGAGCATCTCCCAGGCTTTCTCCCGCCCGACGAGTGTCCTGTCCAGTTCCTTCCACAGGAACTCATGATCCTCCCTGGCCCGGAATGTGTCGATGTCTATCTCGTAGCCGATATTCTCGAGGCGAGGCTTGAGCGAGAGGGGGTAGACGGCCTTGGACATCTCGATGGCCACGAAACCGGAGATCAAGGTTCCCTCGATCCGGCGTGCCGGGTAGGTGGAGGGTTGGTTGACGATGACGCTT
This sequence comes from uncultured bacterium, assembly GCA_965602945.1. GTDB lineage: Bacteria > Acidobacteriota > Aminicenantia > Aminicenantales > Aminicenantaceae > JAUXEH01. The sequence goes on from CBFDBC010000064.1 coordinate 3,713, forward strand.
TTTTTCTTGGTTTTACCCAGGCGGTCCCAGAGAGTATCCGCCTTGACATCGTTGAAGTTGGGGAAGCGAAGGTCATAGGTCCCGCTTTTGAGATCCGTAAAGCCGAAGATCCCATGGGAGCCGGAGTTGGTCCCCGTCATGAAATCCGTCCAGCTGACCGAGGATATCTCGGGCAGGCTGGCCTTCATCCGGTGAAGATTCCCCGCAGGGATCAGTTCCTTGAAGTGGGGCATGACCCCTTTGGCGGACAGGTCCTGCAGCAGCGAGTGGGGGACACCGTCCAGCCCGATGACACAGACGCGGTTCTTCTTTTTTCGTGAGAATATACTCATGGATTTTCCCTGGTTTCTAAAAGCATCTATTATATGGACTCACCCCGGAAAGTCAATTTCAGGAGAACGTCAAGATGAGCTCTAGAGATTATATGATTGTTGATGTGTTCTGTCTATTGGACCTTAGGCCAATATGTAGGGCTGCCCGGCACGGAGGCTCGGATCAGCTGGAAGGCTCGGGCGTAAGTATGATGCGGGCATCCACGATCATGCAGCCTTTGCCTTTCTCGAAAACCAGCATGGGATTGATGTCCAGCTCCTGGATCTCGTCGCAGTCCGTAACGAGTTGAGACAGCCGCTTGAGACAGTCCTCTACCGCCCCGGTGTCATAGGGAGGTTCGCCTCGGAAGCCCTCCAGGATGGTGTGGGCCTTGGTGCGTTTGATCATCATCTCGGCGGCCAGTTCCCGGATCGGAGCCAGCCGGAACGTCACATCCTGCAGGGCCTCCACATAGATCCCGCCCAGGCCGAACATCAGGATCGGCCCGAACTGGGGGTCGCGGTTCATCCCCAGGATGACTTCTTTCCCCGACGGCGCCATGGGTTCCACCAGGATGCCCGTGATGCGGGCATCCGGTTTACGGGAGCGCACGTTCTTGAGGATCTCGGTGTAGGCCCGGCGGACCTCGCTGACGTTCTTGAGATCGAGTTTGACTCCCCCGAAATCGAACTTGTGGATGACGTCCTGGGAGGCGATCTTCAACACGACGGGGAATCCGATGCGGGCCGCCGCCTGGGCCGCCTGGTCCGCTGTCTTCGCCAGCGAATTGGGGATAACGGGGAAGCCGTAGGCACGCATGACCTCGTAGGCTTCGTGTTCCAGCAGAAACGTCCGATCCTGGCTGCGGACGGTTTCGAAGACAGCCTTCGCTTTGGCTTTGTTGGCCTTGTATTTTTTTATCCCGGTCGGGGGACGCTCAAGCCAGCGCGTGAAACGCGTCATCTCCGCTAGAACCCGTGCGGCCGACTCAGGAAATCGGTATGTGGGAATCCCATGCGTCTCCAGGATCTCGATCCCGCGGGACACGTCGTATACCCCCAGGAAGCAGCAGACCACGGGCTTCTTGTGTTTCCGGGTGCTGTTTATTATGGAACGGGCGATCTTTTCCACCTTGGTGAAGGCGGTCGGTGTGAGGATGACGATTGAAGAGTATACCTGGGTGTTCTTGAGTATGGCATCCAGGCTCGCCTCGTACTGTTCCGCCTGGGCCTCGGCGATGAGGTCGATGGGATTGTTGAGGCTTATGGTCTCGGACAGGAAGCTGCGAAGATCCTTTTTGACAGAAGGCGGAAAGGGATTCACCAACAGGCCGTTGTTGATGCAGGCATCCGTGGCAAGGATGCCGGGGCCTCCGGAGTTGGTGACTATCGCCACATTGTTCCCCTTGGGCCGGGGTTGGCTGGAGAAGGCCTTGACGTAGTCCGAGATCTCTTCGAGTGTATTCCCGCGGATGACGCCGCTCTGTTCGAAAATGGCGTCATAGACTTTGTCCGAGCCGGCCAGCGAACCGGTGTGGGACGAGGCTGCTCGGGCACCGGTCAGGGTGCGGCCGGCCTTAAGAGCGATGATGGGTTTGGGGTTTTGGGGATGGCTCGTGATGCTGCGGGCGATGGACATGAACTCCCGGCCGTCGACCAGGTCCTCCAGGTACATGAGGATGACATCCGTCTTGGGGTCGTCCTTGAGGTAGAGCAGGAGCTCGTTCTCGTTGAGCCCGGCCTTGTTTCCCATGCTGATGAACTTGGAGAACCCGATATTCGATTCCTTGGCATAATCGAGCACGACCACGCACAGGGCGCCGCTCTGGGAGATGAAGGCGATATTGCCCTCCTCGGGCATCTGTGTCCCGAAAGTTGCATTCAGGGAGGATCTGGGATCGGCATTGATCACTCCCAGGCAGTTCGGCCCGACCAGCGCGATACTGTGTCTCTCGAGGGTTGCACGCACCTGTTTTTCCAGCTCGATTCCGGTGCCGCCGACTTCCTTGAAGCCTGCGGAGATGATGATGGCTCCTTTGATGGCCTTCTTGCCGCACTCCTCCAGGACTTCTGGGACCAGGGGGGCGGGTACCAGGATGACCGCCAGGTCCACCACATCGGGGATCTCGATGACATTGGGGTAGCACCTGATGCCCAGGACCCCGCGTGCCTTGGGATTGACGGGGTAGACCACGCCCTGGAAGCGGCTGTCGATCAGGTTGGCCAGCAGGGAATGCCCCACGCTGCCCGGGTGCCGGGAGGCTCCCACCACGGCGATGGATTTGGGGTAGAATATGGAATCCATTCGATCTTTCATTGCATTGTCCTGAAAAGTCCGGATTTTTTTTGAGGCACGATGTAGAGGATACAGAAATTTCTCGCAAAACTCAAAGAAACCCGCCTCACTTGACTTCTGCCGGAAAGAAGTCGGAGTTATGCGCAGCCAATTTTGGGGACCGGCTTGTGCAGGAAAACCCTGTGTGCTATATTTCAGCCGTGTCTGAGGGAAGAATTCGAAGGAAAGACGGTATGCAGGATGAGTGAAAAGGTCAAGGTTTCCTGCCTCGGATGTGGGACCACCAACTATTTTCCTCTGGACGCACATGGCAAGTCGATCGTCTGCGGGAAGTGCAAGCGGCCGCTCCCTGAACCGGGCCGGATCCTTGAGCCGCTCCCGGGAATGACTCATGAGCTTTTCCGGAATTCGGCGATCCCCGTCCTGGTCGAGTTTTACTCGCAAAGCTGCGCCCACTGCGTCGGCATGGAGCCGGTACTGGGCGGAGTGGCGGAACGGAACAAGGGCGGACTCATGGTCGTCAAAATGTCCCTGGACCGGCATCCCGAGATGGGAGCCTCCTTCGGGATCACGGGAGTCCCCACCTTTCTGGTCATACACAAGGGAACCGAACGGGGCCGCGTGTCAGGTGCTCTGCCGGAGGAGGATTTCGTTTCCTGGTTGGCCAAACTCATCTGAGAACCTGGATTTGGCATGAGACGGAGCAGACGTTGTGAGGTCGGCTCACCAGAAGAGGATCGACATCACGAATACTAAGGATTAAGGAGGAGGAGATAATGTGTCCGAAGCAGAAACAAGGGAGAGGGGGACTTGACCGCCGCACTTTCATAAAAGGATCCGTCGCCGGCCTGATCGGCCTGCCCGCCCTCAAATTTTCGGGAGGCCCCGCAGTGGCATCAACCCAGACATCCAAGGTTGCACTGATCAAGACCGATAACAGGAAAACAGGAGTGAAGGAGGCCCTCGAGCTCTTCGATTTTGCTCCCGTCTCCGGGAAACGGGTCTACATCAAGCCTAATCTCAATACCGCTGATCCCACACCCGGGTGCACCCACAACGACACTTTGAGTGAGCTGGTGAAGGCGGCCCATGACCAAGGGGCCAAAAGTGTGAGGGTAGGCGACCGCAGCGGGCCGCAGCCCACGGCAGAGGTGCTGGCCGCGAAGGGCCTCCCCGATATGGCCAAGGACCTGGATTTCGAGCTCCTCAACTTCTCCGAGCTTCCCAAGAGCGATTGGATGCCTCAGAATCCAGAAGGGAGTCACTGGAAAGATGGATTCATGTTCGCCCGGCAGGCTCTGGAGTCCGAGTACACCATCTCCACTTGCTGTCTCAAGACCCACGGATTCGGGGGGGTATTCACACTGTCGCTAAAGCTTTCAGTGGGATTGGTACCGCGTGAGCAGATGCGGGAACTTCACGGATCACCGGATATGCGCCGTATGATCGCCGAGATCAATGCAGTATACCAACCCGAGCTTATAGTACTCGACGGGATCGAGGCCTTCGTGGACAAGGGCCCGATGGATGGCCCCCGCAAGACCGCCAATGTCTTCCTGGCCGGCCGCGACCGGGTGGCCGTGGATGCCGTGGGTGTGGCCATACTCAAAGAACTGGGGTCGAACCCGGCCATCATGGAAACCAAGATCTTCGAGCAGGAGCAGATCAAGCGAGCGGCCGAGCTGGGCCTGGGTGTCGGCTCCCCGGGACAGATCGAAATCATAACCGCCGACAGGGAAGCGAAGCTTTACGCCGACAAACTGAAATCTATCCTGGCAGAGGGATGACTCATGTCGCTCTATGATGTGATCGTAACGCGGCGGACCGTCAGGCAGTTCAGGCCCGAGCCTGTGCCCAGAACGCTTCTGGAGCGGCTGGTGAATACCGGCCGGCTGGCGCCTTCGGCGTCCAACCGCCAGCCGCTGGAGTTCGTGGTGGTGGATGACAAGGAAATCTGTGACAGGATCTTTCCCTGTCTGAATTGGGCGGCATACATCGCCCCGGCTGGCGACCCCCTCCCCGGCCAGGAACCTGTGGCTTACCTGGTTGTCCTGGTGAACACCGGGATCCGTGACAAGATGCACGAGTGGGACTCCGGGGCCGCCGTCGAGAACATGCTGCTGGCCGCCTGGGAGGAGGGCATCGGATCCTGCTGGCTCATCTCCATCGACAAGGAAAAAATCCGGGACATACTTGAGGTCCCCGAGAGTTATAGGGTGGATTCCGTGCTGGCGCTGGGTTATCCCGCGGAGGAACCGGTCGTGGAGGATCTGGAAGATTCGGTGAAATACTGGAAGGATGCGTCAGGCCGGCTGCATGTTCCAAAGCGGAAGCTTGCCGACGTCATCCACTTCAACAAATTCTAGCCTGAGTCATTCATAAATAGTGCCGATATATATTTTGTAAAATCCCTATAAAATCATCGGCACTATTTACCCTTCGGGCGGGCCAATCTCAGCACATCGACTTCATCGTGGCCCAATCGATGTGGAACACCACACCTCATGAGCCACTTCCTTGTCGCTGCACTAATCTTGGCCCGTGACTGACCCAGACTCCAGGATTATTCACGGACCAAGTTCGCCCAGTTTCGAGGTGTTGGCAGGTGAGGCCGTGGTGAACCACTGCGAACCTGGCGCACCGATGAAAATGGGATGAAATTGGTTCGCCCGAAGGGTAAGAATTGTCGATTTTGGATAAACATACTCCCTAGTATGTAAGGGAGTATCGACAATTCTTATGAAAAATCCTGGCTACAGGTTCATTCAGAGGCCGGCGATGGTGAGGCCGTCGAGGAGGAGTGAGGGGCCGCACACTGCGCTGCGGAATTCAAGGTCGTTTCCCACCTGGATGACGTTCTCCAACAGGGATCCCAGGTTTCCGGAGATCGTGACCTCCGAGACCGGGTAGGCGATCTCGCCTTTCTCCACCCATAGACCGAAAGCCCCCCGGGAGATGTCCCCTGTTATGGAGTTCATCCCGTGACCCAGCACACGCACGAGGATCATCCCCCGGTCCAGGGAGCGGACCATCTCTTCCTGCGAGGCGGGCCCGGCTTGAAGATAGAAGTTGGAGGGCCCCACGCCGCTTCCCGAAGCATTACCCGTCGAGGCCAGATCCAGCTTGCGGGCGGCATAGGTGTTGCATAGATAGTTGGCCAGGATCCCATTCTCAAGAACCGGGGTTTTTCGACAGGGGACACCGTCGGCGTCAAAAGGGGAGGATCCCAATCCGCGGGGGAGCAGGCCGTTGTCAAAAACGTGCAGTTCAGGCTGAGCGACCCTCTTGCCCAGCTTATCCATCAGAAAGGTGGCCCGGTTGTAGACGGCCACTCCCGATACGCAGGAAAAGAGGAAGCCGATCAGCCAGGCCGTCATCTCCGGCTCGAAAAGCACGGGTACCATCTGTGTCTTGATTTTGCGCGGCCCCAGCTGGCGAACCGTGCGCGCTACGGCCCGGTCTGCGATCACCTCGGGCGGATCGAGTTCGGATACGTGTCTTTTGGCGCATCCCCAGTATCCCTCCACCAGATCGTTGGTCTCCCCGGCCTGGAGCCCGACACCCAGGCTGCAGTAGGTCTCGGAGAAAGACCGCGTGATGCCCAGGGAGTTGGCCAGGATGGTCCGGATCTCGCGTGTCTCGAATCCTGCTCCGTGAGAGTTGGTAATCCGCTTGTCCGCCAGCGCGATCTTCTCCGTCTCTAAGGCCATACGGATCTTTTTCTTCGAGTCGAGCTCGGCGATGGCGGGATCGAACAGCTCCAGGGTCTGCGGATCGATCGGGTCCTCGTCTGCGGCGGGGAGCCCGGCGAATTCATCGGAGCTGCCCAGGGCCGCCCGCTGCACGGCGTTCTTGATCAGGGTTTGGAGGGTAGTGGCATCCAGGTCGGATGAAGTCGTGAGCGCGGTTCTCTTGTCCTGGATGATCTTCACCGTGACGTAGCGGGATCCGGAGTCGATCAGGTTTTCGATCTCGCCCAGCCGTACATCCACGCCGAATTCGTGACCCTCCTGCAGGGTGACTTCCACTTCGTCGGCGCCCAGCTTTTTCCCATAGGCGACCAGCTCTTCGGCCAGGTCCTGGAGCGGGTCCCGCTTCCGCCCTCCTGCGCTCACCGCCGGCCTCCCACGGTCATGCTGTCAATCTTGAGTGTGGGGCAGCCGTCCGTAACCGGAGCGTGCTGTCCCTCCTTGCCGCAGGTCCCGGTCTGCAGGCCGAACTGGAGGTCGGAACCTACCATTGTGATCTTACGCAGGATGTCGAGGTTGTTCCCGATCAAAGTGGCCTGACGGACCGGAACGGTGAGCCTGCCGTCCTCGATCAGGAAACCGGAACTGACGGAAAAGGTGAATTTTCCCGAATCCTCCACCTGTCCGCCCTGATAAAGGTGCGCGTAGAAGCCGCGCTTGATGCTTTTGAGTATCTCGTCCGGGGCATATTCCCCCTTGTCAATATAAGTGTTGCTCATGCGGGGGATCGGGATACAGGTGTAATCCTGGCGCCGCCCATGGCCGGTGAGCGGGGCCTGCATGAGCCCGGCAGAAAGCCGGTCCTGCAGGAGCCCCACGACTCGTCCTCGGCTGATGAGCGTGGTTTTCCGGGGGAGGGTGCCTTCATCATCCATATTGTAGGATCCTCGGAAGGAAGGGATGGTGGGATCGTCATAGATCGAGACCTGTTCACTGCCCACCTGCGTGCCCAGTTTGTCCCAGAACACCGAAGTCTTTTTGCGGTTGAAGTCTGCTTCGAGGAGATGGCCAACAGCCTCATGGATGAGCACGCCGCTGTGGCCGGGAGCCAGTACCACCGGCATCTCTCCCGCGGGGGCGTCTACGGCTTCCAGGAGATGGACGGCTTCCTGAGCTGCATTCCGGCCGATATCTTCGGGACTCAGTGAGTCGGTGAAATATTCCAGCCCAACCCTTCCTCCTCCTCCGTAGTACCCGGCTTCCCTCTGTTCTCCTGTTTCGGCGATGACCACGCAGGTCAGCTTGACCAGGGGCTTGACATCCGAGATGTAAAGGCCTTCTGAATTGGCGACGGTGGTGTGCTGGATCTGATCGGCATAACCCGCTTTCACGATCTTGACACGGGGATCGAACCGCTGGGCCGCAAGGTAGGCCTCCTTGACCAGGTCTATCCGGGTAGTCAGAGGCTGGCTGTGAGGATTGACGCGCACCGGACATATGGTCGTCTCCGGAAAGGTCGATCGCAGATCGGATACCTTGCCGGCCCGGCCTTCCGCGATGGCTGCGGCCGTGAGGGCGCCTTTTGCCAGTTCGGTTTCACTCAGGCCGTTGGTGTAGGCATACCCCGTACGGCCGTCGCAGATGACGCGGATGCCGGCGCCGCGGCCGACGCTTTCCGCGGTGTCCTTGATGATATCCTCCTCCATCCGGATGGAGGTGAACACGGAATATTCCATGAACACCTCGGCAAAATCTCCACCCCGGGAAAGAGCCGCTTCCAGGGTCATTGAGAGCTGTTCCGGAAAGAGGTCGAAGTGATCCTCGAAGTCCAATGCATGGATGGAGTTATTAGTCATTTGTCCCATTGAAGTTTCAGCCTCATTCTAGGTCATGTCCCGGGGAAACTCAAGACCCGCTCGGGGTTTTCCGGAGAAACCTTACCAGTGGAGAGAATACGATCAGTAGGGCCCCGATGCCCAGGGAGTACTCGAAAAGATTCGTGATCAGATGGACTCCTATCCCCGATATGACGGCCAGCTCAGGATCGAAATCCATGAGTCGGAATGCCAGGGCCCAGGCCGATTCCCAGGTGCCGAATCCCGCCAGACCCTTAACGGGAAGGATCGAGGTGAACTCGGCGCCTGTGATCCCGAGTATGGTCTTGGCCGGGCTCAGCGCACCCAGGATGAAGCCGTGGGAGTGAAGCAGGGAGAAAAGTAGAGAGTACAGGGCCCCGTATTTTGTTGCCCGCAGGAGCAGCGACAGCCCGTACAGCGGCCAGTACTGGCGCCGGTCCCGTATTCCTGCCAGTGCTGTCACGGTATCATCCCCTGCATCCAGGGCCTTCTGTGCCCAGGCCCGCGTCTCCATCCGGAAAACCCGTATGAAAAGACCCAGCCCTTTGATCAGGAGGCGTGACAGGGGGACGATCCGCCAAAGGATGAGGAACATCGCCCCCAGAAACAGCAGGGCCAGGGCCAGCAGCCCGAATCCTGAGGCAGTCGAGCCACCCGCACCTACAAAGATCAGGGATACGATCAGAAAGGGGCTGAGTGTCAGGAAGTCCAGCACCACGGATACCACGAAGGAGGATGCGGAGGAATCGAAGCGCAGGCCGAGCCGTGCGTTCAGGACATAAATATAGGAGAGCGAGCCGATGCGGGCAGGGAGGAGATCGATGAACAGGTTGCGGATAAAGGTAACCAGCATAACCGGCACCCAGCCGATGGCCTCAGGAGCCAGCAGCAGCTTGTAGCGCCAGGCACGGAGCCAGGCACCGGTAAGGGCGAAAGCCATGAACGCGAACAGGGCGGGGACATGGAGCGACGACAGGGTTTGGCGGAGCAGGTCCCCATCGACCTGACGGAATAACCAGGTCAGCAGGAGGGCGGAGATGGCGATCGACAGGATAAACGAGAGCAGGCCTTTGCGCCGATTCATGGTCATCTTTTACTCTAGCAGAGCTGCGGCTGAATTGCTATTCGGGAAAGGGAACTCCGCATTTGCATAGGATGCTCAGGCGGGCTGAAGACGAATAAATAATTGTGGATAGGGGGGTGGGAGTATCGGTGGGGGATTGGGCTGGATGGCCTTGCGGTTTTTTAGGTTTTGAGATATGATTCAAAATGACTTGCAGTCATCACCGCCCGAGGAAAGTCGGGAACACATCATGAATGCTCAAGAGATCGATACCATTGTTGCCGCTGCTCTGCGGGAGGACATGCCGGATGGCGATGTGACTTCTGACAACGTCGTCCCGCCTGATTCTGCCTCCCAAGCTGTGATCAAGGCGAAGCAGCAGGGGATCCTGGCCGGCCTTCCGGTGGCACGGCGGGTGTTTGCGGCTCTCGATCCGGATGTGACCTTCGACGTGTTATCTTCCGATGGGAATCCGGTCGGTCCGGGGGACACGCTGGCCATCGTCAAGGGCAATACTGCCGCGCTTCTCAAAGGCGAGCGCACGGCCCTCAACTTCCTGCAGCGGCTGTCCGGTATCGCGACCCTGACCCGCCGCTACGTCGAAGCATTGGAAGGGACCGATTCCATATTGTTGGACACCCGGAAGACAACTCCCGGGCTGAGGGCGCTGGAGAAGTATGCCGTCAAGATGGGCGGGGGACAGAACCACCGCCTCAACCTGTCGGACATGGTTATGCTCAAGGACAACCACATCCGGATTGTAGGGAGCATCGCGGAAGCCGTCCGCAGGGCCCGCAGCAGGATCGATCCCTCCATCAAGATCGAGGTGGAGGCCACAAATCTGACCGAGGTGCGCGAAGCGTTCGAGAGCGGAGCGGACATGATCATGCTGGACAACATGACCATGGAGGCGATGAAGGAGGCCGTTGATTGGGTGTCCGGGCGCGTTCCGCTGGAGGTCTCGGGCAATGTCGATCTGGAGGGCATCCGAAAGATCGCGGACCTGGGCGTGGACTACATCTCTGTGGGGCGGCTTACCCATTCCTACCAATCTCTCGACATCAGCATGGATTTTGCATGATGGATACAGACGTTCTGGTGATCGGTTGCGGCATCGCAGGCGCCAGTGCCGCCTTGGAAGCGGCCAAGTCAGGGCTGCGGGTAACTCTCATCACCAAGTTCGACAATGCAGAGGAATCCAACACTTTCTATGCGCAGGGCGGGATCGTCTCCCAGGGGCCAGATGACCGCTCTGAGCTGCTGAAAAAAGACATCTTCGACACGGGCGACGGCATCAACAATCCCATCGCCGTGGATATCCTGGCCGTTGAAGGCAAGGCGTTGGTGGACGACATCCTGATCGAGGAACTCCGGATTCCCTTCGCCCACTCTTCGCCGGACGAGCTGGACTATGCTCAGGAAGCGGCCCATTCCCGGAGGCGCATCCTGCACGTAAAAGACACCACCGGAAAGACGATCGAGCGGACGTTTCTCGAAAAGCTGCAGACGTTTTCCAATGTGATCATACTCACGGGACACACGGCGGTCGATCTCCTGACCATCCCACACCATTCCAAGGACCCCACAGCGTTCTATGAGGAACCCCGCTGCATTGGGGCCTATGTGCTGGAAAACCGGACCCAGCAGGTAAAGACCCTTTTTGCGGCCCGGACCGTGCTGGCAACAGGGGGGTGCGGCGCGATCTTCCTCTATACCACCAACCCGAGTGGTGCCATCGGAGCCGGCTATGCCATGGCCTATCGAGCGGGAGCGCGCATCGTCAACATGGAGTATGTCCAGTTCCACCCCACTCTCCTGTTCCACCGGGACGCCGCGGCATTCCTGATCTCGGAGACGGTGAGGGGAGAGGGGGCCCGGCTCAAGACCAAGGACGGCCGCCTTTTCATGCAGAACTATAGCGCCAAGGAAGAGCTGGCGCCCCGTGACGAGGTGACACGCGCCATCTACGAAGAGATGACCAACAGCAGTTCCAACTATGTGACCCTGGACCTTGCCTCATACGCTAAGATCGATATCCGGAAGCGGTTCCCCAACATCTATGCGACCTGCCTCGAACTCGGGATCGACATCACCAAGACGCCCATACCCGTAGTGCCGGCTGCTCACTACTGCTGCGGCGGTGCCCTGGTGGATGGCTGGGGGAGGACTTCGCTCCGGGATCTCTATGCGGTCGGCGAGACGGCCTGTACGGGAGTGCATGGGGCAAACCGCCTGGCCTCCACATCGCTCCTGGAAGCGCTGGTATGGGGCACCCGGGCAGCTCAGAAGATCACTCAGGAGTTCGATGGCCCGCACCCCATCGCGTCCGACGAGATCCACGAATGGTACTATCCAGATGAGGAAGAGGAGATCGATCCGGCCCTGATCAACCAGGACTGGTCGGCCATCCGCAATACCATGTGGAACTATGCGGGGATAGTCCGTACCTCCAAACGCCTGGAACGGGCGCGCGCGGACCTGGATTACCTGCGGCACCGAATCGAGAAGTTCTATCGCTCAGCCCGGATGGATCCCAAGGTCGTGGGGCTCAAACACGGGATCCAGGTGGCCATGCTGATCACGCAGGCCGCATTGGGCAATCCGGTCAGCCGCGGCGCACATTACATAAATAACGCCTGAGAGATAGGACTGCCATGAAAGAACGAGAACGACAACGGCTGCTTCGCATCCTGGGGATCCATCCCCCGCTTAAGAAGATCATTCTTTCCCGGGACTCAGTGGAACAGAAGCGGACCCAGCTCCGGGAGATGCTGGGCAATCTGCTGGTCAAGGCCTTCAATGAAGATCCCTCGCTGCCCCCGCTGGAGTGGGTCCTCGTGCGTGACACGATTCGGGTTTTCACGAAGTTCAGCTCCCGGCGGAGCGAAAAGATCTCGGGTTTCAGCTTCTTGAAGTACATCAACCAGATGGTCCATGAACCGCAGAAGGTGAAGCTGACCCCTCCTTCCCCGGGTTTTTTCGAAGAGCTGGAGCATCTCATGCGCGGGATGGTGGGCAAGGCTGGGGTCTACCCCAAGGTGGCCCCGGCATTCGCTAAATACACGGGCCGCCGGGCCTCCCAGCTCCGGTCCGCAGACCTCTCACGCATGGCGGGGGAGGCACTGCAGT
>CBFDBC010000065.1:0-15856 GCA_965602945.1 uncultured bacterium
GGGACCGGGAATTCTCTTATCTCCTGGATTTCGGGCTGCAGGGCCGGGGGCTCGCTTCGGCCCGGGTGGCAGGCCGGATCCTCTTCCTGGGTTTGGGTCTTTCTGCCCCAGATCAGGATTGGGATGACATCGGTGCGCTCGATCTCAAAGGCCGGATCGTTGTCATTCTGGACCCGGACCTCCCCGAGGGACACGCCTTGATGACCGCGGAGAACCGGAGGCTGGTGCGCCGCCGGAGCTGGACGGTCCTCCAAAAGGGGGCATCGGCCGTACTGACGGTCGTCAGCGAGGCCAGGGAGGAGCGGTTCCAGGAGGGGGGGCACCGTTTCGGCCCGGCCCGGGATGTCGCCCTTGGTTCGGCACAGCGCGGGCCCGTCGTCCCGCCTGCGTCACGGCGATCGACCCTGCGCGCCGAGATCCGGCACGATATGGCGGCAGCCCTGCTCGGTGTATCCCGCAGCGAGTTGAGTTCCATGTTCTCCGCCCTGCGGGATGGGGAGCGGGTTCCCTCCCGTGAGATACGCGGCGGACGGTTGGACATACGGATCGATACCCTGGAACGTGCTGATACCACATACAACGTCGTAGCCTGGGTGGAAGGTGCAGACGAACAGCTCAAGAACGAGTATGTCCTTGTCGGGTCTCATCATGACCATCTGGGTGCTCGAGAGGATCGTGTCTACAATGGGGCGGACGACAACGGCTCCGGTACCGTGGCCATGCTGGAGATCGCAGAGGCACTCGCCATCGCCCGGCCAAAACGCTCCGTGGTCCTGGTGTGGCACACAGCCGAGGAAAAAGGCCTGTGGGGAGCACGCTTTTTTGTGGAAAACTGCCCGGTCCCGGTCGAAAAGATAAGCGCCCAGATCAATTTGGACATGATCAGCCGGAACGATCCGTCCGGTCTCTATCTGATCGGCTCCCGGACACTGAGCACGCGGCTGGACTCGGTCCTGCATTCCGTCAACGACCGGAGCGCACACTTCGAGTTCGACTACGCTTACGAAGATCCCGGCCACCCCGACCGTTTCTTCTTCCGCTCAGATCACTATCCCTATATCCAGTACGGAATACCGGCGGTCTGGCTCTTCTGTGGGACCACGGAAGACTACCATCAGGAATCGGACACGGTCTCACGCGCGGATTTCGAGAAGATGACCGCGGCCACCCGCCTGGCTTATCTGACCACCCTTGTTATCGGCGATCTGCCGGAGATGCTGCCCCTGGATGCACATCCGGAGGTCACGTCAAGAGGGGCACACAACCTGAAGGTCGCGTGGAGGTGAAGGGGCGTTCAGGGTAGGGCAAGGTTCCGGAAGAGCGGGGCGGGGCCGGGTGGATCAGCGCTTGACGGCCGGATTCATGACCCACAGGACATTGATTATCTTCCACTGCCCGTCCATGTAATCCAGGGCCGCCTGGGTGACGGCCTCTTTGCTGGCCGTGTCCTGTGCTTCCATCCTCACCGTAAAAAACATGAGCAGGAAGAGGATGACAGCGATTATCAGGGCGATCTTTTTCATGATCCCTTCTCCTCGATCACATCCGGGAAAATATCCATGGCGTTACTGATGTAGGTAAAGCAATATCCGTGCCAAGCCGGCTTTTGCCTGCGCTTCAGGGGAAGGTGGGTCAGGGTCCGGTTCTGAGATGCCCGAGGCGTGACACTCGATGTCCGTATGCGGACAATCCCAGAGAGCCCCTATCTGATGTGCCGCCCCGCTCCGGATGCTCTTTTGCTCGCCGGTGAAACGAGGCATGGGTTCGGTGTGTTGTGCGGCCGGAGCGGGGGGGCTCATCAGAGAATCGGTCCTACGGACGTCTCCTCCCTGGGCTTAAGAACCATGCTCTGTGATTGCGTCATCTTCAATCTCCACTGTAAATACGGCCTCCCTTTTGCTATTATTCAAAACTGAGCCGCACATCTGGATTCAGTGTGACATTCTGTTTTGCCTCATTGGCAACGAGATTACTTTGTCGGCTCAGACGCAAGGAAGAAAAACACATTTATCAGGGAGATCGGCCATGAAAATACTGGGAATCAACGGAAGCCCGCGTAAACAGGGCAACACATTCGCCATGATCCGCACGGTCTTCGAAGAACTGGAAAACGAAGGGATAGCGACCGAGATGTATCAACTCGGCGGCACGGTCCTGCGCGGCTGTACGGGCTGCCGGACCTGCTTCGAACGTCAAGACGAGAAGTGCGTCTTCGGTGATGACGGGATGAACGATGTCATCGCCCGGATGAAACAGGCCGACGGCTTCATTATCGGATCACCCACCTATTTTGCCGACCTCACGGCCGAGACCAAGGCCCTGATCGACCGGGCCGGATACGTGGGCCTCTCCAACGGAGGGCTGTTCTACCGGAAGGTGGGTGCGGCAGTCGTGGCCGTTCGAAGGGCCGGCGCCGTCCACGTGTTCGACTCCATCAACCACTTCTTCTTCATCAACCAGATGATGGTGCCCGGATCCTCTTACTGGAACCTGGGGATCGCCCGCAATCCCGGTGAGTTCGCCCAGGACGAGGAGGGGATCGCCACCATGCGCAACCTGGGCCGCAACATGGCCTGGCTGCTCAAGAAGATCAGCGGCTGAGTCCGGCCGGCGCTACCGCAGTTCCAGGGTCAGGGAGTGTGTCCCGCCTTTTTCCGAGACGGCCTTTACGACCGCCCTGGCACTGCCGCGCGTGGTCTTCACCACCCATTCCACGGTCCGGACCGGCGAGATCGATCTCGGTGTGGTCCCCGGCAGGTGGCCCAACTCGACCTTTTCCTTGCCGGCGAAGAGGCTCGCCCCTTCAAGCTCTAGATATACCTTGACCGGCTTGGCCGTCCGGTTGTCTATGGCGTGCTGAGACACGTTGGTGGGCAGGAATCCCAGGTTCTGCACCTCGGCCGTGATCTTCACATAGCCCGCGTCACCCTTTTCGGCCTTGACATCCACGACCCGCACTAGCGGTGACATGGAAGCCAGGTAGAGGTTCCATTGGGCGTGTTTGTCCAGGAAGTCGAAATACTTGGGCCCGGGTGTGCACAGGACGTTGGTGTAGGTCCGTGTCTCGGGATTGTAGAGCTTGCGCGTGAACCCACCGATCTCCACCTGGCCCAGCTGGGGATGGTCGAAAGGCTTCCAGTCGATGAAGACCCGGCCGTCCATCTCCTCATCGTTCCACTTGAGCTGTTCCATCTCTGAGACCCGGCCGTTTTCGTCGTAGTCGCAGAACGGGGCCAGCGATCCCATCTCCGGGACCCAGCTGTAGACACCGAGGTGGTCATAGGCCCAGCCGATCATGACTCCCCAGATGGCCCCGTAGGCGGGAGGGCCTCCCCGGCCGTAGACGTTCTGCACGGACTGCTTATTGATGATCTCGCTGTATTTTCGTCCGAACATCTGGAAGATCGCCTCGTCGGCCTGTGGAAAGGGATCTTCTACCCCGGTCACCGGGTTGTACCAGCGGTTGGTGGGGGGGCGGTAGAGGAAATTCCCGGACATGTGATGATTGACCACGCCGGTCACGTTGGGATGAGTGAACAGGAACTCCGCCACGGCCCGGGTTTCGGGCTCGGACAGGGGATAGCGCCCGGAGCCCCGCTGCACATACTCCTGCTGCCATCTCGAGGGCCAGTTGCGGTTGATGTCCAGGCCGCCCACGCCGTCCTCGTTGAAGCGGCCGTCCTTGTCGTTGTCGATGCCCTCGCTGTAGACCTGCCATTCGCCTTTTTCCTCTTCCGTCCGGCGGACCATCAGGCGGGGATCTTCAGCGGAGGTCTTCATGCCCCCCAGCTCGGTCCTGACCCGCATCTGGGTGATGTTGCCGTCGCCGTTCAGGTCTTCGCCCGGGTCTTCGTCTTCGAGCCCGTCAAGGTCGGAATCGTGCGGCCGCACGCTGCTGCGCATGCCGTCGGGCCTCGTCAGGTAATGATCGGAGCCATCCGGGTTGAGCTTGGGCATGATGTAGATGGTGCGTGTGTCGATCAGCCCCGTTATGGAGGCATCGCTCCCGTATCCCGTAACCAGGGTTTCTATGGTCTTGAGGCACACCGCAGCACCCATGACCTCGCCGGCGTGCAGGTTGCCGTCGATCCAGAAACCCGGTTTCTCGAGACCGGGACCCGTGTCCTTGCTGGTGATCTCCAGGACCAGGAGGTCCTTGCCCAGGTAGCTCTTCCCGATGGTGTGCAGCTTCGTGATCTTGGGGTAGGCCTTGACCAGTCCGTTCAGGTAGCGAACGGTCTCGGCAAAGGTGAAATTGTGCCCGAAGCTGAGCTTCTCTACTGCGGCGCTGGCCGCAACGCAGGTGAGGAGCAGGCCGAAGATAAGGCCGATGGCCAGGGTCGTGACGGATTTTTTCATGTTCATGGTTTCCCTCCGATTTGAGATGCGGGCTAATTCTGCATCGTGCCCCTGTATATCACAGGGTGCCGCCCGGGTCAATCGGGCATGCGTGTCCTCCCCTGCCGTGATTGACCGGGATTATCCGCTGTGATAAGAAATAGGCAGGTCCCCAATACGATCCCCGAAAATAGGAGGATTCCAATGATCTTGATACGCATCGCCTTGACAATGTGCCTGTTCTGCCTGATAGCGATCCCGCTTGTGGGCCAGGATTTCACACAGATCTCAACCATCGATGTCTCGGAGAGCGCCTCGATCGCGGCTCCTGCCAACCTGGTTCGCATCTCGTTCGCCGTGGAGTCCAATGCCGCCGAAGCCGGGGAAGCCGTGCGCTTGAATGCCGGGCAGACGGACGCACTCCTGACGGCCCTCAAACAGAAGATCGGCCGCGAGGATAAGCTGGAGACATCCGGCTACAGCCTCAACCCGGTCTACAGCCGGGGAAACTCTCAGGTCACCACAGGGTACCGGGTGCGCAACACCGTGATCCTGACTTCCAAGGATGTCGGAGGCGCGGGCACTTTTATCGACACGGCCACCGAAGCGGGAGCCAACCGAATCGACAGCCTGAGATTTGCCCACGATCAGGCCGAAACACTCCGGGACCAGGCCGCGGTCAAGGCCCTCAAGAAAGCCTTCAAAACCGCGGAGCACCTTGCCGAGGCCGCGGGCATGAAGATCGCCCGGGTCGTGAACATCGATTACGGCTCGCCGGGTCCCGCGGTCCGTTATTCCCGTGCCTCACTGGCGGAAGTGGGGGCGGGTGCCCCGACCCCTATCGAGGCCGGCGACCTTTCGGTGTCCGCCACTGTGCGGGTGACGTTCGAGATTCGGAAGTAGGCCACTTGTTGAGAGAATGGGGCGGCCCGACGGCCGGACCCGATCCGGGTTCGGTCTAGGGCTTGAGCTCCAGTTCCGTCGATCCCCAGCCTCCGCCGCCCAGATCTGCGGTCTTGTAGCGCAGAACCCCCGGATTCTTTTCCAGAAGGCCGTGGACGATCTTCCGGAGCGTACCGGTCCCCTTGCCGTGGATGATCCTCACCTGCAGGATGCCGCGTTTCCGGCATTCTTCCAGATAGTCCGGGACCAGGTCCTTCACCTCCCGTGGGTGAAACGTGTGGAGGTCGAGCACACCGTCGATCGGCAGCTCGACGAGACCGTTCAGAGCTGCGGTTTCTTTCGCGTCTTTGCCTCGATCTTCACTCATGGCGGCATTATTTAAGGGACCTAGCGGTCCAGACGAAGCTCCACCCGCTGTCCCGGATCCAGAGAAAAACAGAGCCTTCCCCCTTCACTCTTTATGGCATTTCGCTGCAGACCGGTCACTGTGAAATCCTGCCCTTGAAAAAAATCCTCCAGGGAGCACTCCCCCCCATGTTCGGCCCGGATCTCGATGCGTGTGGTCCGGCCTCCTTCCCGCTCTGCCGACACCAGGAAAGCCCCCTCAGCACGCAGTGTCGAGAAGGAAACGTCTTCCCAATCCTCGGGA
The DNA here is from genome assembly GCA_965602945.1 of uncultured bacterium. GTDB lineage: Bacteria > Acidobacteriota > Aminicenantia > Aminicenantales > Aminicenantaceae > JAUXEH01. The sequence goes on from CBFDBC010000065.1 coordinate 5,891, forward strand.
ACGGCGGGGAAAGCCCGTATCGTTCCCGAGTAGCTCTGCAGGAGCATCTCCTGGATGCCGGCGGCGGCGGCGAAGTTGCCCTCCAGCGTGAAGGGCCGGTAGGTGAAGCGGGAATAGCCTTTGCCCGACTGATCGCCGTTGCAGTGGAAGCCGTTCCTCAGGCAGAAGGCCCGGGAAAAGATCTCCAGGGCTTTTTCCGCGGCCTCGCCGTCGCGGGCGCGGGCCGCCAGGCTGGCCAGCCAGCTGAAGCTGTACCCGGTCCAGAAGTCCGTGCCCAGACGCTCCAGGTCGGCCAGGGAAGCGCGGATGATCGTCCGGTCTTCCTCTCCGTTCTCCCAGCGGAGCTGGCCCAGGGGATGGATGGCCATGAGGTGGGAGAAGTGCCGGTGGGATGCCTCCAGGGGAAATCCCTCCGCCACCAGCAGCTTGCCGCTTTCCGCATCCAGGGCGAACCCCGGCATCTCGGCCAGGAGCCTCCGCCAGCGTTCGGCCTCCCGTTTCAGTTTCAGCTCCGATGCCAGCTCGCCGGCTTTTTCGAACACGAAACGGATGAGGGACAGGTCATAGTTGGTGACCTTGGGGAACCAGGCTTCCAGACGGTTGTCATTGATCTCCGGGGATGAGCTCAGGGGCAGTGTCCTGAGGCCGTTTTTCTGCTTTTCGGTGACGGCCTCGTAGAATTCCGCCACCTGTTTGAACCAGGGATAGGCACGGGCCCGGAGGAACTCCCGGTCCAGGGAGTAACGCCAGTGGAGGTAGAAATGATGGGCCAGCCAGCCGGATGTGGTGGCCGAATGCGTGTACTGGTGCCAGCCCCCGATCTGGTTCTGATTGAGGTCCGCGGTCATGGGCACGTTGAGTCCGGGAAGCCCATAAAAGCGCCGGGTCCAGTCCCGGGCCGTCTCCCGGGTCTGCCAGAGCCAGTTGACAAATCCCTCCGCCCCCTCCATGCGGTTGCCCGAGTAGGCCGGCCAGTAGCTCAGCTCGGTGTTGAGGTCGTGATGATAGTCCCCCTTCCAGGGAGGCAGCAGCCCGTTGTCCGCGGTCCAGGGGCCCTGGAGGGTGATGGGCGGCGTGTCTGCCCGGGCCGCGGACCCGAACTTGTATGTCTCGAGATACCACTGACGCTCGAGTTTCGGATTGGGAAGCCGGACCCACGACTTCTGCCAGAACCGCTCCCACCAGGCTTTGTGGCCCTGGAACAGGGCGTCGTATCTCAGTCCCATGGCTCGCTCACAATGTCTGAGGGCGGTACCCAGGGGGTCGTCGCTGTCCTCAGAGGTAGCGATCGACCATACCCCCATCCACTCATCCGCTCCTGCCGACCACATGAGTGCTACAGCGAAGCGGAAACCTCCCCATCCTTCCTGGACGTATCCGGTCCAATTGGGCCGGGTATGTATTTCGGGCGGGGCATATCCCAGGAGCCCTACCTCCATGACCCGTGTGTTCGCGGGGTCCGTGTTCTCCACCGGCCCTCCGAACGGCGGGATGACAAGGCGCGGCTGGACGGGATAGGACGTGTCGATCCGGATGACACCACAGGGGATCTCGGCATGGGTGAACACCGCGATCTTCGCATGGTCTTCGAGGTCCACTGTCGCCAGGGCATCCACAACATCCAGGCGGCAGGAGGAGAACCCGAGACCCTCTCCGATACCGAGCTCGATCCGGCCGGCCGGAATCTTGGTGGGGCCGGCGCGGCGGTAGGGTTTCTCATACACACGCTGCAGGTCTTCGATCCGTCCGTCTCTGACCCACTGCCGCATCGCGGCATAGGAGTATTCCTCGGAAAAAAACTCCGGGACCGGCCTCAGATCCCACAGGTCGGTCCGGTCGAGGGATATCTTGAGGGGGCTGCCGTTGCCCCAGACCAGGGCTCCCAGAAGGCCGTTGCCCAGGGGCAGCGCCTCGTCCCAGACCTCGGCCGGCGAAGTGTAGTGCAGCCCGTGTCGTGGGATCGTATCATCCTGGGACTTGACGAAGCGGGAGGAGCTGTCCTCGCCCGGGGCCGGCTGCAGGGCCGAAGCCGAGCCGTAGAGCCCCATTAGGACAAGACCGATTATCACTCTGAATATCTGGTTCCTTCCCTGGCCTTTCTGCATGACATGCCTCCTCGATATGGATATCATTGTATTCCAAATGTAAACAACCTGTCATACAAAATCGAATTTTTGCTTTTGAGCCGGCATATATATGATAGGATCCAAACACGGATCAGGAGGTCTATCGTGTCCAAGGAAAAGAGAGACGTCACGCTCAACATCCTCGATCCGCCCGTCATGTAACGCACAAAACTGGAATTGGGGACAGGCCCCAATATTTTTTTTAGGCTAAAAGTGCGGCGCCGAAGGCCGTGACGAGCTGCGGGTCGTCAGGGCGGAGCAGCTCGGTCTTCAGCCGCTGCTCGAGGAGCGTGTGCAGGCAGTCGTTTTTAGCACCGCCGCCCACGAACACGGTGTCGCCCTCCGATGGGAACTTCTTGACCATGGCGGCGAGCCGGTCGGCGATGGCCACATGCAGGCCGCGGGCGATCTGGTTTCGGGGGCTGCCCGAGGTTATCAGAGAGACGACCTCGGATTCGGCGAAGACCGTGCACATGCTGTTGATGGGGACATGGCGGTCCGTTGAACAGGCAAGGTGGACCAAACCCTCGAGATCGGCGTCGAAGGTCTGGGCCATGACTTCAAGGAACTTGCCGGTCCCGGCCGCGCAGCGGTCGTTCATCTCGAAATCCGAGACCTTTCCGTTCTCGTCCAGGGCGATCACCTTGCAGTCCTGGCCTCCCACATCGAGGACGAGGCGGGCAGAGGGAAATAGCGACCGGACGCCTTTGCCGCAGGCCCTGATCTCGGTCAGGATCCGGGCCCCGATCTCTTCCCTGAGCAGGTGCCGGCCGTATCCCGTGGCTATAACCGGAGCGGTTTCCAGATTATCCAGGGCCCGCTTGATCCGTGGGAGCGGGTCGTGGCCGGTGTCGAAGATCTCGGAGTGGCGGATCTCGCCTCCGGTGAGAGTGAGGATCTTGGTGGTGCGGGATCCCAGGTCGATGCCGATGACTGTGTTCATCCCCGTTCATCCAGGAGCTCGGCGAAGGCTTCGACACGCGTGCGTATCTGTCCGGAATCTTCCTGAGAGTAGTCGGTGACGATCTTGAGAGATGGGATCCCCTTGTCCTTGAGGATGTTGTCGATCGCCTTGGCCTCGATGTTGTAGCCATGGCAGTACTGGAGGATGTTGTGAATGACTCCGTCCACACGGTAATCCTCGACCAGTCCCCGGACGTTATCCAGCCGCTCGGTGTTGGGAGAGAAGCAGGAGCAGTCGATGGTGAAGTAGCGGACGGCGATGGCATTGAGCATGTCCGGGAGCCGGCGCGGGCTCTCATCCACCAGGTCGCGGAAGTAACGCTCCCCTGTACAGGACTCGTCCACCACGATCCTCAGCCCTGAAGCCTCCACGATGTGCTGGACCTTGGCGTAACCCATGGGGGAGGGCGTCCCGGCGATCATGACGCGCTTGGCCGGTGGGGTGTTCTGGTAGGCGGAGATCCCCCGCCCGGTACGGTCCCGAAGCTCCTTAACGAGCTCCTCCGCGGCCGAAATGAACTTCCCCGTGTCCATGTTCATGGCGACCTGTGAGACGAGCAGGGCATCCAGCCCGCTGATGGGGGGATCCTCCAGCTTGCGAAATTCGTTGATGCGCCGCAGGGCCCCGCGTTTTTGGTTCACGAGCCGCACGGCCGGCGCCAGATTCTCCATCGAGACCTTTTTCCCGCTCAGCTCCTCCATCATGTCCTTGAAGGCTAAAACCTCCTTCCGCCACAGCTCCCGGTCGACGTCGTTCTTCTTCTGGGGGACCTCCATGATCTTGAAGCCGAACAGGTCCCAGGTCTTCTTCTTGGCGTCGCAGGTAGTCTCGCCTACGATGAAGTCCTTGAGCGGGCCGTAAGGGCAGGTTCCGCTCAGGGCCATGCCGAAGGTGGAACGGATTATGGGGCAGATATCCCTCGGGAGCATCTTGTCCGCGTAGGAGACAGGCCAGTCAGACCCGCCGCACAGGGGAATGGGGACCACATCCAAGGCCAGGGCGATCTCGTCCGGCACGTAGATGCAGAAGGTGCCGATCGCCTTGCCGCCCTTTTTCCGGTGCTCCCAGAGTTCGGCCACGCGCTCGGCGTGGCTGGCATGGAAGGCCTGGTCGAACAGTGTCATGGCCTGGGGACGGTTCTTCTGGGAGAGGTGGGTCTTGGCGAACAGCTTGTCCTGGGATTCCATCAACTGGTCGTGGGCCTCGAGATCCATTCCCAGTTCCGTCCACATCTTGCGGTAATCTGTCATTGTTTTCGTCTCGGGATTCAAGTGCGCTTCGTGAGCAGCGGTTTGTATGATAGAGAGATTCCCCGAGGCTGTCAATCAGACGACTGGTCCGGTGGGATCGATGAGGACGACCCCCAATCGGATCATTACTCCCGGCCGCAATCATGCTGCGGAAGGTGGCGGCCGTCAGCGGGCGCGGCCGCGATGTCCAAGGTTGAGGTTGGAGTTGAGCGCTGCCAGGAATTGACGGGTCGTACGCTTGCCGTGGCCGAGGATGTCGATGAACTGCTCTTTTTGCAGCAGGCGGCACTCCACGAATACCTTCCCTCGATTATCGATGATCATGATGGTAAGCCGGGGAGGGACTTCCTGAAGGATGTGCGTCCCGCTTTCGGCGCTTATGAAACCGGCTTCCTGGTCCATGCTGTCGATTGTGAAAGAGATGTCGTACACGGCCTTGATGGACGCGCCCCAGACTTCCTCAAAGGAGTGGCCATCGAGGTAGGTCGACGTGTGGTGAACGGTCTGCCTTATGCAGGCGGCGGATGTGAGTATTACGAGTATGACCAACATTTTTTTCATAGAGACCTCCTGTCAATGTCCATAAGCCACTCCGACTCTCACTAATCTGCTGTAGCAATAAATATGCCAAGACCTTTCCAGGGAGGAGCCGGCTCAGATCTTCGGCATTGTGTCTCTTTTTGGGGACATGTGGCCGGGGCCGGGCGGACAAAATAGGACTTGACAAGCCGTATTCAGCCGCTATAATGGGGCGCAATCCAATGAACGAACACGGACGAATTCTTTCCGATGCGGCCCACCGCATGATAATGCCCTGCCCGAATACGGGCCTTCTGTTCTAAGCGCCCCGTGTTCGGGATCCCAACCTGTTAACCCTTGAATACCCCTTCATGGTGTATTCATATCCCAAAAAGGAGGCATTATCATGAGTAAAACCATTCAAGAGATCAATCAGAAGATCAAAAATAACCAGGTCAAGGTCGTCACGGCCGAAGAGATGACGCGCCTGGTCAAAGAGTCCGGTCCGGAAAAGGCGGCCGAGAAAGTGGACGTGGTCACCACCGGGACCTTCGGGGCCATGTGCTCTTCCGGGGTGTGGCTCAATTTCGGTCACTCTGACCCACCGATAAAGATCGCCCGCTGCTGGCTGAACGACGTCCAGGGTTACGGAGGAGTGGCCGCGGTGGACACGTACATCGGTGCGGCCCAGCCCTCGGACAGCCTCGGTGAACGATACGGGGGCGCCCATGTGATCGAGGACCTGGTGAGGAGGAAGACCTTGCGCCTCCGCGCCGAATCGTCCGGCACGGACTGCTATCCCTGCAAGTCTGTGACCACGGAGATCACGATCGACACAATAAACCAGGCCGTGATGTTCAACCCCCGCAACGCCTATCAGAAGTATGCCGTGGCCACCAATTCCGGGAAAAAGGCCCTGCACACGTATATGGGCCGCCTGCTGCCCGGATTCGGGAACGCCACCTATTCCGGTGCCGGGGAGATGTCTCCCCTCATGAATGACAGGACGTTCCGCACCATCGGGATCGGTACACGCATTTTCCTGGGAGGCGGCATCGGCTATGTTACAGGCAGCGGGACGCAGCACAGTCCGGAGAACGAGTTCGGCACCCTCATGGTCCAGGGCGACCTCAAGGGCATGAAGCACAAGTTCCTGCAAGCGGCCTCGTTTAAAAACTACGGGCCCTCGCTCTACGTGGGCATCGGCGTGCCTATCCCCGTGCTGGATGCCGGAGTCGCCGAAGCCGCCGGCATATGTGACGCCGACATTAAAACTCCGGTCCTGGACTACGGTGTGCCCTCCCGCAGCCGGCCCCTTCTGGGAGAGGTCTCCTATGCCGAGCTCAAGTCCGGGCAGATCCGGATCCATGGAAAGACGGTGAAGACCAACTGCCTGTCCAACACATCCCGGGCCCGGCTGATCGCCGAGGTGCTCAAGCAGTGGATCGCGAGCGGCATTTTTCAGCTGAGCGAACCCGTTGACCATCTCTCCCGCCGTGGCTCTGCACGGCCCATGAGTGATGCTCTCCCCGCGATCCCCAAGGCATCATGATCCGGCACAAGATCCACATCGGCCAGACCATAGCCACGCTGCTCTGCGAAGAGAGGTTCATCCTCCGTGCCGAGGCAGCGGTACGGAGCGTGCGTATTGAGATCGAGGACTACATCCGCCGCGATCCCAGGTTCCGGACCACACTCGAGCCTCACAAGGTGCGCTCCGATGCCCCGCCGGTGATCCGGCGTATGGCGAAGGCGGCCCGGAAGGTCAAGGTGGGACCCATGGCGGCCGTGGCCGGGGCCGTGGCAGAGCACACGGTCCGGGCGCTCAAGCATGCCGGTGCGCGCCATGTGGTCTTCGACAACGGGGGGGATATCGCTCTCCTGCTGGAGAGGCCGATGGTGGTGGGAATCTATGCCGGCCTCTCGGCGCTCGATGGATTCGGTTTCCGTGTTTCGCCCCAGGACGACATCTTCGGCATCTGCACGTCATCCGCCAGCGTCGGGCACTCCCTGAGTCTGGGGGTGTCCGACGCTTCCATTGTGGTTTCTCGGGATGTACTGCTGGCTGATGCCGCCGCCACCGCCCTGGGAAACCGGATCACATCTCAGGACAGCAGGCATGTCGAATCCGTGCTCTACGGTTTTCAGCCGGCCGGAGTCCAGGGGATGATGACCGTCGCGGGCGGAACCGTCGGAATGTGGGGCGATCTCCCGGAGCTGCGCCGGGCCGATGTGGAGTATGACCTGATCACACGCGGTTGAAGGAGGATGATACTGCATCGAATTTGCCCGCGGCACGTATAGTGGTATAGACTGTCCGCGTAAGGAGGTTCGGCGATGAGGGAGTCTTCTTTCATGACGAGAACAACCGGTGTTTTTCTGACTCTGATGCTGGCCTGCGGTTCGGTATCGTGTTCTTCATCGGAGAAGTCGGGAGGACCTGAGGTCGTAGTTGACCCCAGGATCGAGCTTATGAGCATCATCTTCCGCCTGGCCAAAAGCCCGGAGTACAGCCGCGGCGCGGTCCAGTCCTACATAGACGATGTGGAAGCCCGTTTCGGCCCCTTCCGGGATCACGCGGCCGTGGAGATGGCCCGGAAACTGCGTGCAACCCGCGGCGTGAGCTACGATGCCGTGATGAGCATGGCTATCCACATCAAGGATCCATTCTCCCTGGAGGAAGAAGTCCCGTTCGAGCCCCGCCCGGCAGCCCTGGAAAGGCGATGGCTCGTGGACGAAGCCCGGGAATTCCTGGAAAAGGCCCGTGATTTTGTCCGGGAATCGGACTTCGAGGGATTCGTGGCCGACCACGAGGAGCTATACCGGATCACCGCCCAGCGAATGCAGGCCGTCATGGACGATAACGAGGTCGTGGGATGGTTCAACGGCTTCTTCGGCAAGCTTCCGGACGCCCGCTTCACCATCGTGCTGGGCCTGCTCAACGGAGGAGGAAGCTACGGGCCCAAGGTCGTGTATCCCGACGGTCGGGAGGACCTGTACACCATCCTGGGAGTCTGGATGACGGACGATGCAGGACTGCCTGAGTTCAACGACCGGGTCCTCGGGACCGTGGTGCACGAGTTCTGCCATTCCTTCGCCAATCCCATCGTGGACCGGCACGTGGGCGAGCTGGAGGATGCGGGACAGGCCATTTTTCCTCTGGTCCAGGAGAAGATGCGCAGCATGGCCTACTCCAACTGGAAGACCATGATGTACGAATCCCTGGTGCGGTCGAGTGTGGTCCGTTGGGACCTCGCCAAGAACGGCCGGGAATCGGCGGAAAGCCGGATCGCCTGGGAGGAGAAGAACCATTTCTTCTGGATATCCGGCTTGTCGGATCTGCTCGGAGAGTACGAGGCGAACCGGGACACCTATCCCGACCTCGAGTCCTTTTTCCCCGAGATGAAAAGCTTCTTCGATGACTATGCCGCCCACGCGGAAGAACGGATCGGCGTGATCAAGTCGCGCTGGGAGGAGGCGGCCCGGGAGATGGCCGCCCGGGCCCCCAGGATCGTTTCGATCGTGCCGGCGGACGGCGCCGGGGGTGTGGACCCGGGGCTCCGTTTCATACGGATCACCTTTGACCGCAAGATGAAGGACGGGGCCTGGGGAGTGATGCAGCGGGGCGGCAACATGCCCAAGATCACGGGAGACGTCTCCTACGACGAGACGCGCACCGTCTTCACGATCCCCGTCCAGCTGGAGCCGGATACGGAATACACCGTGGGCCTGAGCTCAGAGAATGCGCTGGCCTTCCAGGACAAGGAAGGAAACCCGCTGATGCCGACCACCTTCCGCTGAGCCGGGGTTATTCAGATCAGGATCTGCCCCAGCAGCAGGAGGCCGAGGGCGATCAGCAGCACGTACACCCACCTGGAGAACCGCTCCGTGGAAAAGACCCGGTTTATCCTCCCCCCCAGGTAGACGGCTGCAAAAACCAGGGGCAGCGCATACAGGTAGGTGCGGATGACCGGAGCCGTCCAGAGACCGGCCAGTCCGTGGCCCGCCAGGATGAACAGGCTGGTCGGGAACAGGAACCCCTGGAGCGTGGCACGGAAGGTCTCCGGATCCCAGCGCTTAAGGGTCCCATAGATCACCACCGGCGGGCCGTTGCTGTTATAGGCCCCTCCCAGGATCCCGGCTATGAACCCGAAGACGAAGGCCGGCTTTTCCCCACGGATCGTAATGAGCCTGGGCCTGGCCAGGCTGTAGATCCCGAACCCGATCAGAACGGCCGCCAGGATAACCTTGAGCACATCTTCATAGGCCCCTTTGAGCAGCAGCAGCCCGAGCGGGATCCCCAAGGCGGCAGAGGCTATCAGGCGCCATGCGCTGTGGACCCGTACCTTGCGCCAGTTCCTAATCAGGATGCTCAGCCCTATGGTGGAAGCGACCAGGGCTACCAGCGGAGTGGCGGCCTTGAGCCCGATCACCAGGGCCAGCAGGGGCATGGCCACCAGGGCGTCACCGAATCCGAAGGTAGAGCGGATCAGGGAGGAAAAGAACAGGATCAGATAGACCAGGGTAATTTGCTGCATTTAAAAATGGATTGTAAACTGCGTCCCGCCTTCGGTATTTGCCTTGAGCGTGCCCTTGAGCTGCTGGGCCAGGTCGCCGACGATCTGCATGCCGAGGGAGTCTGATCTGCGGAAATCGATCCCTTCCGGGATGCCCACACCGTTGTCCGCGACCGTCAGTGAGAATCCGCTCTGTTTGTGGGTGGCCATCCGGATGAAGATGTCTCCTTTCCGGCCGTCGGGGAATGCGTGTTTAAGGGCATTGGTGACCAGCTCGTTGATGATGAGCCCGCAGGGGACGGCGCGGTTGATATCCAGCAGGATGTCTTCGATCTCGATGTGGATGGTGACATCCGTGTTCAGGCTTGCATTGGCGGAAAAGAGCCGTCCGGTCAGTTTTCTCGCATACTCGGCGAAGTCGATCCTGGACAGGTCGGATGACATGTACAGCCCTTCGTGCACCAGGGCCATGGAGCGGATGCGGTCCTGGCTGACCTGCAGTGAATCCAGCGCGGCCGGATCCGTGAGGCCGCTTGCCTGCAGGCGCAGGAGGCTGGAGATGATCTGCATATTGTTCTTGACCCGGTGGT
>CBFDBC010000066.1:0-15832 GCA_965602945.1 uncultured bacterium
CGGTTGTCCGGGCTGATCCTTTCGTTGCCGTCCGGGTTGAAGATCGGAGCGACCAGCAGCACGATATCCTTCAGGTAATCCGGCGACTCCGCAAGTGCCAGGTCGCGCGTGAGCATCAGTGCCGCCTCTTTGCCCTCCACCTCACCGGCGTGGATGCCGGCCTGGATATAGACCACGAGCCGGTCGTCATATGCCAGGTCCCGCGGGGAAGAAGGAACAGGATCCCCGATCACCAACAAAGGGATGATCCGGCCCTCGGCGCTAGTGCCCAGGGTTTCGACACGCATCCGGAGGCTTTGCCGCTGCAGCTGTTCGATGAAATCCAGCACATCCCTGTGCAGCGATGTCGCCGAGTATTCGCTGGCCTCCGCCTTGGTTAGGGGCTTGTCTTCCTGAGAAGGAGATGTGTTCGACACTGCGAATATTAAGAACATGAAGACAAGTAACAGGTGGCCCAAAGCTTTAGGTTTCATGAGTGTATTCCTCTCTCTTGAGTGTAGCACTGTATGAGTCTATGTGAAAAGTTCCGGCATGGTCAAGACCATTGATTAGTCAGCGCGGGTTGTGATAAGTTCACCATAATACGCCCTGGATTTAAGGAGAGAGGAATGAGTCGAATCACCAAATGTTTTCTTATTGTCTTGTCTGCTGTCTGTATCGTGTCCTGCTTCGGCCTGCTGTACGGCCAGGATCAAGCCGAAAAAGACAACGAGACAAAATACTGGACCGTACCCGGATACCGGCACGGCCCAAGTTTTTTCCAGCGCAGCAATTATTCCGCGACGAAACCCCTGGAAAAAGGGGTCCTGGACTTCAAGCATTACCACACCTACAAGGAGATGGTCTGGTGGTTCAAGAAATGGGCCAAGGAATATCCCGACCTGGTTGACCTGTATGTGGCGGCCGAAAGCTTCGGCGGCATACCAATCTACCAGCTCACGGTCACCAACAAGAAGACCGGCAAAGACACGGACAAGCCGGCCATGTTCATCGACGGAAACCGCCACAGCGGTGAGGTCACGGCAGCCGAGTCCGCGTTCTGGATGCTGCATCACATGCTGGCCAACTACGGCACAGATACCGAGATCACGCGCCTGCTGGACAGTTTTGCCTTCTACTTCCGCCCCAAGAATAATCCGGACGGCAGCCTGCTCTACCTCATGACCGCCCAGACACTGCGGAGCACGATCCGGCCCTACGACAATGACCTCGACGGCCTCCTGGACGAAGACCCGGCCGAGGACCTGGATGGGGACGGATGGAGCCGCCAGATGCGGGTAAAAGTCGAAAAGGGAAAAGGCAGATATATCGTTGATCCGAAGGATCCCAAGGGACGCTTGATGAAGATAGCTGCCAAGGGGGAAGGGGTCTATGACGTGATGTCCGAGGGTATCGACAACGACGGGGATGGCCGCGTCAACGAGGACGGGATCGGAGGGCTGGACCTGCACCGAAACTATCCTGAAAACTGGCGTCCCATGGCAGAGAATGAACGTACGGGCCGGGGCTTCACTCAGCGTGGAGCGGGAGCGTATCCGCTGTCAGAGGTGGAAACGAGGTCCCTGGTCGTCTTCCTGCTCGAACACCCGAATATATCCGTCATGAACACCATGGACACTACCGTTCCCATGCACCTGCGGCCGCCGTCCACCTCCCCCAGTGAGGAGCGCATGTACCCGGAAGATCTCGAACTTTACAAGCACTTCGATGAAAAGGGAAAAGAGCTTTCCGGATACACCAGGGCGGGAGACGTGTACCAGGACTACGGCCGGGGCCGGCCCCTGTTCGGACACAGCCCGGATTTCGGCTACTGGTACTACGGCGCCATCTGGTATGGAGACGAACTCTGGAACGGAGGGCGGATAGGAGACTATGACGGCGACGGCACCTCGGACGAGTGGGACCGGATCCAGTTCAATGACAAAGAACTGGAGGTCAGCCGGTTCCAGGAATGGACCAAGGCCATGCACCCGGTCTACGGCGAGGTCGAGGTCGGGGGCTGGGACGGAAAATTCTACCGCCAGAACCCACCGCCCGAACTCCTGGAGGAGTGGATCATCAAGGAGGCCCGATTCAACCTCATGCTGGCCGCAAGCCTCCCCCAGGTGGTGATGGCCGAGCCCAAGATCAGTCAAAAGGACGGGGAATACACCATCGAGGTCGAAGTCGAGAACCGGGGCTTCATACCCACGGCCCTGAAACAAGCCCAGCTGGTCAAGATGGTCATGCCGGACCGGATCACGCTGGAGTTTCCCGAGGGCATGCTCCCGAGGCGTATGGAGAGAGGGAGATTCGGCGGAATGTCCGGTTTCGGAAGAGGGCAGCAGCCCCAGGAGCCTCAAGAGGAAGCCAAGGTCAAGATCGTAGAACCCAGCGGGAACCGACCCTATGTCGAGATCGGCCGCATCCCAGGCAACGACAAGGTCAAGGTGACATTCAAGCTCGAATTCAACGGCATCACCGGCACGGAATGCACGGTCAAATACACTTCGACCCGGGGCGGCGTCGTGTCCAGGAAAATAAGAATCGGGGACTGATCGGAAAAAGGCACGATCTAGATAAAACGGCTTTACTTGTTTGAAGCTGAGCCATACAATAAGTTCCATATGAGGGGGTACTCAAGATCATCCCCTATTCTATGCAATGGAGGCAAAGATGAGACGGAATCTTAGACAATTATCAGTTTTCCTGGTGGCCGCATTGTTGGCCCTCTCCGGATGTGCGCCCCAGAAGGGAGCCACCGGAGAATTCAAGATCGACTACGCGCAGTATACGCTGGACAACGGGCTGGAAGTCATCCTGCACGAGGACCGTTCCGATCCCATCGTGGCGGTGGCGCTCCAGTTCCATGTCGGTTCCAACCGGGAGGTCCCGGGACGGACCGGATTCGCTCACCTGTTCGAGCACATGATGTTCCAGGAGTCACAGCATGTGGGGCAGGATCAGTTCTTCAAGAAGATCCAGGCGGCGGGGGGCACGCTGAATGGAGGAACCAGCAGGGACGGCACCATCTACTTCGAGGTCCTCCCCAAGAATGCGCTGGAACTGGCTCTGTGGCTCGAGTCGGACAGGCTGGGCTACCTGCGCAGCACCATCACCCAGGATGCTTTCGCCAACCAGCAGGGCGTCGTGAAAAACGAGAAGCGTCAAGGCGTGGACAACCGCCCCTATGGCTACACGAGTTACATCATCGGCAAACTGCTCTACCCGGAGGATCATCCCTACAACTGGCAGGTGATCGGCTCCATGGAAGACCTGACCAATGCCACTCTGAAAGACGTACACCAGTTTCATGAGACATGGTATCGCCCCAACAACTGCACCCTGGTCGTGGCCGGTGATTTTGATGGCGCAGAGACCAGGGCCCTGATCGAGAAATACTTCGGGGAGATCCCGGGAGGCAGCAAGCTCGAGGCCCCCGAATCTCAGCCCGTTCCCCTGGAAGCATCGAAGCTGGCGTTCCATGAAGACAGCTTCGCACGCTCTCCGGAGCTCAGCATGGTGTTCCCGACCGTGGAACAGTACCACCCGGATGCGTATCCCCTGAGCTTCCTGGGCCAGCTGCTGTCCTTCAGCAAGAAGGCCCCCATGTATCAGATCATTGTGGAAGAAAAGAAGCTGGCATCCCGAGCATCCGGATATCAGAGGAGCAGCGAGATCGCGGGAGAATTCATGATCCGGATCCCCGCATTCCCCAAAGTCGACCTCAATGATGTCACGGCCGCCATTTCCGAGACCTTCGAGAGATTCGAGACCGAATCCTTCACGGAGCAGGACGTGGAACGGATCAAGGCCGGGATCGAGACCGGTTTCTACAACGGGCTCTCCAGTATCCTGGGCAAGTCCTTTCAGCTGGCTCGCTACAACGAGTATGCCGGTTCACCCGACTATCTTGCCACGGACCTGGAGAAGATCCAGGCCGTGACCAAGGCCGACATCCTGCGTGTCTATGAGAAATACATCAAGGACAAACCCTATGTCATGACCTGTTTCGTACCCAAGGGCCAGACGGACCTGGTGGTCCAGGGCGCCGAGCGGTTCCCCATCAAGGAGGAAAGCATCACCGCAGAAGAGACCTCGGCGGCTTCGGTCGAAGAATTCACAGCGGAACCCAGTCCTTCCTCATTCGACCGGGGAATAGAACCCGCCGTGGGAACCGATCCTGAGGTCACGCTCCCGACGGTGTGGCGGGAAACTCTCGGGAACGGCATGGAGATATACGGGATCGAGCATCACGAACTCCCTCTCATCCAGTTCACAGTGACCGTGAACGGCGGCCAGCTCCTGGATGATTTCGACCAGGTCGGTGTGGCCAACCTCGTCAGCGACCTCCTTATGGAAGGAACGCTGAACAAGACTCCCATCGAGCTGGAAGAGGCCATCGATGACCTGGGAGCCAGCATCATGATGTACACGGGACGTGAGGCCATAACGCTTCGCGCCAACTGCCTGTCGTCCAAATTCACCGATGTCTTTGCGCTGATCGAGGAGATACTCCTGGAACCCCGCTGGGACGCCAAGGAATTCGAGCGGATCAAGAGAGAAACGCTTGAGTCCATCAACCGGAACAAGGCCAATCCCAACGCCATCGCCTCCAATGTGTTCAACGACCTCACCTACGGAGAAAAACACATTTTCCGTTATCCTACAGTAGGTACCACCGACTCCGTGGAATCCATCAGCCTGGAGGATGTCAAAACATATTACACGACTCACTTCTCGCCTTCCGTGGCACACGTGGCCATCGCAGGGAATATTTCCCGGGCCGAAGCCGTCCGTACCTTCAAGCCCCTGGAGTACAAGTGGCCGGCCAGGGACGTCGTGTTTCCCGATTTTCCGCTTCCCGAACCAAGGGATGCCGCCATGGTGTGTTTCGTTGACGTCCCCAATGCCAAACAGTCCGTGATCCGGATCGGCAGCCTTGGGCTGGCCTACACGGATGCGGACTACTACCCGGCTTATGTCATGAACTACAAACTCGGCGGAAGCTTCAACAGCATCGTCAACATGATCCTGCGAGAGGAGAAGGGCTACACCTACGGTGCTCGTTCCGGATTCAGCGGATCCCGCCTACCCGGAACATTTGCCGCCTCGTCGTCCGTGCAGTCGCGTGTCACGCTCGAATCGGTCCAGATATTCAGGGACTCGATGACGGGTTACCGGGAAGGGATCTCGGCCGATGACCTGGCGTTCACGAAGAGTGCCCTGCTCAAGTCCAATGCCCTCCGTTTCGAGACTCTGGGATCGTTGATCGGTATGCTGAACACCATGGGTAATTATGGCTTCCCGGCCGACTACATTAAACAACAGGAGGCCGTCGTCAGGGGCATGACCCTTGACCGGCACAGAGAGCTGGCACGGAAGTACATCGAGCCCGGTAAGATGGTTTACCTGGTGGTGGGGGATGCCGCCACGCAGATGAAAGGGCTGGAACAGCTGGGCCTGGGAAAACCCGTACTGATCGAGAATAAATAGATCCCGCGTGTCGGGCTGCAGCTCACTCGTGTCGCAGGCTGTCCGCCGGATTCGCGGTGGCAGCGCGGACCACCTGGAATCCGACCGTGATCAGGGCGATCACGATGGAAGCGGTACCAGCGGTAAGGAAGATCCATATGGTCGGGTCAGTTCTGTAGGGAAACCCGGACAGCCAGTAGTTTCGCATCATCCAGTATGTCAGCGGCCAGGCAATGACGTTGGCTATCAGCACCCATTTCACAAATTCTTTGGAGAGCTTGAGGATCACACTGTTGGTCGAGGCGCCCAGCACCTTGCGGATGCCGATCTCTCTGGTTCGCTGCTCCGCCGTATAGGATGCCAGCCCGAACAGGCCCAGACATGCGATCACGATCGCCAGGAGCGCGAACAGGCTCAGGATGTCACTCAGCCGGTCTTCCGAGGCATAACGAGTCGCCAGGTCATCATCAAGAAAAAAATAGTCGAATTCACGCCCCGGTTCGAGGCCGGTCCATTTCTCTCTCACGAAATCTATGGTCGCAGACATGTTCCGGGGATCGATTCGCATGGAAACAAAAGCCAGAGCTTGTTTCTCCAGCATCAGGGCCATGGGTTCGATCTCTTCGCTCAAGGGCTGAAAATGGAAATCTGACACCACACCTATGATCTGGCCAGGGCGTCCCTCGGCAAAGGCCAGTTTCTTGTCGACGGCCTCATCGGGAGCCCATCCGAACTTTCGGGCCGCGACCTCGTTCACGATATAGGCCGCGTCGGCATCCGTGCTGAAATCTGTGGAGAAGTTCCTTCCGGAAAGAAGACGCATCCCATAGGCCGGGATATAATCGTAGTCGCAGCGGAAGATGTACATCGAGAACGTTTCGCTCTCTGTTTTTCCCTCGGGAACCATCAAGCGCAGCTCCCCCGTACGGCCGGGGACACCCGACGAAAACGTGGCCTGCGTGATATTCGGATTCTGAAGGAATTCTGTTTTGATCCCCACGTGGTTCCGGGCCGTTGCCGGAGTTTGAACCGGCACCACCAGCATGTTCTCCTTATCGAAGCCGAGGTCCTTGTTCTTCATGTAATCGATCTGGCGCAGGACGATCCCCGTTCCGATGATCAAAGCCACAGACAGGGAAAACTGAAAGACGACCAGCACCCTGCGCAGAACAGAACTCTTGGCACCCTTACTCAGAACTCCCCTGAAGACCGCAATGGGCTGGAAGCCTGAGAGGAAGAAGGCTGGGTAGCTCCCCGCCATGAGCCCGGAAAAGAGGATCAGGAACAGCATCCCGGCCACTATTATCGGCTGGAAAAGGACTCCTGCGGTCATTTCTTTACCCGAGAATGTATTGAACAGAGGCAGTGCCAGGGATGCGAGGCCCAACGCCAAAATCAGCGAGGCCAGGGAGATCAGCATTGATTCCGAGAGGAACTGCCCGACAAGATTTTTCCTGAAGGCGCCGAAGACCTTGCGAAGGCCTACCTCACGCGCCCGGTTGGAAGAGCGGGCGGTGGAGAGGTTCATGAAATTTATGCACGCGATCAGCAGGATGAAGAGCGCGATGGCCGAAAATACATACACGTATATGATGTTGCCGTTGGGCTCTACCTCACCCTGGATATTTGAATGCAGGTGGATGTCCGTCATCTTCTGGATGCGGAACTGCATGGAGATCCCGAACTTGCGTGCCTGCTGGCCCGTGTGATTCTCCACGATCTCCGGAATCTTGTCCCGCACGGCCTGAACATCGGCCTGCTTGTCCAGTAAAAGATAGGCATAACCCTGCACGGACAGCCACTGTTCCAGTCCCGTCCTCTGTTGTTCGCTCAGCGAATTGAAAGAGATCAGGTAATTGAAGTGGAAATGAGAGTTGCGGGGAACATTTTGTATGATCCCGGTTACATGGAGGTCCCCTACAGGGGCAAAGGTCAGGGTTTTACCCAAGGCATCCTCGTCTCCGAACAGGCGCTGGGCCGTATCCTGTGTGAGGACCACGGAACCGGGCTCATCCAAGACATTGTCCTGGTGTCCGTCCAGAAACTTGTGTGTGAAGATATCGAAAAATGTCTCGTCGGCGAGGAAGATGCCCTCCTCCTCGAAGGACTGCTCCTGGTATTCGATGATCTGTCGACGACCGATCCCGACCAGACGGACATAGGCTTCGACCTCAGGGATTTCTTCGGCAAAGACCGGAGGAGCTGCGAACGGGCAGAGTGCCAGTTGGGACAGGGATCCGCCAATTTCGGCATCGATGATCACCCTGTAGATCCGTTCCGCATTTTCATGGTAGCGGTCATAGCTGAGCTCGTCTTGCACGAACAGCAGGATAAGCAGGCAGCAGGCCATGCCGATGGCAAGGCCACTCAGGTTGATCACGGAATATCCCTTCTGCTTGCGGATATTCCTCCAGGCAGTCTTTAAATAGTTCAGTATCATCATTGAGTATGTCCTTTCCGTCGCGGTTTGGGGCATTTATTGCCCGGTCCTGCTGCGATGGGTCTTTACATTATACGATAATCCTCATCTCCGGTTAATGGGAATCCTCTCTGGTCGCCTTTATCGAAACCGAATTTAGTTTTTTTCCGTATCAATGACTGTAATACCGCGCAGACGGAAGGTTTATTCAAAGAGGATACAGCTAAAGGAGTATCGATGAACAAACACAGAAAATACAGCCTTGCTGTCATACTGCTGCTGGGCGTGGCCTTGGTGCCGTGCATGAAGTCCTCAGCTCAGGAGCAATCCGGAGTACTCGAACCCGAGAACTCCAATGAGGCGCGCCTCAACAGGCTGCAGCCCCCCGAGCAGGTTATGGATGCCATCGGTGTCGAAGCCGGCATGGCGGTGGCAGAGATCGGGGCGGGCCGCGGGCGCTATGTTGTCCAGCTTGCGGTCCGAGTCGGACGCGATGGGAAGGTCTATGCCGAGGACATCAATGCCTCTTCCCTGAACCATCTCGAGAAACGCTGCGAGCGCTGGGGATTGAAGCATGTGGAGACCATATTGGGGGATGTGACCGATCCCAAGCTCCCCGATGGGGAACTGGACCTGATCTTCATCATCTCATCCTATCATCACTTCGACAATCCCGTGGCACTGATGCGCAGCGCCCGCCCCGCGCTCAAACCGGACGGAAGGGTGGCGATCGGCGAATGGCTGCCCCGGAATGATGGCGGGAGCGAGTACAGGACCCCCGAGAAGATAGAGGCCGAATTGAAGGAGGCAGGTTTCAAGCTGGAGCGTATCGAGACGTTCCTGCAGAAAAATAACATGAACCTGTATATCTTCAAGTTAGACGACAGTGAGTGACAGCTTCGGGTGACGGCCTCTATTTCAGGAGGTTCGTTCCATCTGTGTTAACGCATCAATGCATTGAACAACAGCTTGAAGGTTCCGTGAGCCTGGCTGCGGTGTTGGGCCCGGAATCCGATCAGGATCACTTCCCCGGTTCCGTGTTTGGCGGACACCATGGCCGCCTTCCCCGACAGGTGTTCCTCACCGATCAGCCACCCGCTCTGCAGGATGTCCCTGTCCACGAAGCGCACCAGGGTTCGGTAGTCCTCGTTGCGCTGGCCGGGGGTGACCTCGAAAGCCTGGCTGCCGTAGAATACCACACAGCCCGCTCCCGGCATCCCATAAGCCAGGGGATGGTGGTTTTCGAACTGAACCCGGAGGGTGGAACCGGCACAGTAGAACTCCTGGGGTGGGATGCCATCCAGCACGCTGCGGACGTTCAACCCGAACGTATCGATAGCGAAGCTGCTGGCTTCCGCCAAGGCTACCAGGGTTCCGCCTTCCCGGACAAAGGCCTTGAGGGCCTCGGTCCCTTCTTCTCCGATTCCACTCCTGTACTGAGGAGGGACCGCGGAGGAGATATACCGCCGGGCATTGGGCGGGATCCGGCCTGTGATCATCCCGGGAGAATCGCTGGGCAGGATGATGACGTCGAACTTTTTGATGAGGCCGCCCTTCCGGATCTCCGCGTCCTTGAGTGAGGCGTAGGGAAAGGAGAACTGTTCCAGGGTTAGCCGCGTCCAGCCTTCATCCATGTTGCCGCCCCAATAGCGCTGATACATGCCGACCCTCATGCGTTTGAGGTTGTGGGTTCCCTTTTCGGGAACATCCCCGATGGTCTTGAAACTGACCCCGGTTTCCTGTGCGACACCCTTCAGGACCTCCTCAGAGCCGCCTGAGAGGACGAAATCGCCGGGCCTAAGCCCCGGGGACGCCTTGTCGATCCTTTGGACTCCTACGCCTTTGTCCAGGAGAAGGTTCACCGCCCTGAAACCTGCGTTCTGACGCCCGTCGAGCACATATTGTGATCCGCCTGTATCGACCTTGCCAGAGACCGCCATCCCATCGGTCAGGATCCGGAACTCACCCTCGACCGGCTCATCGATCGGATCCACCCTCACGCCCATGAACTCGGCCATGGTGTGGGTGGCCAGGTCATAAGGACGCAGGGGGATGCCGTCCCTGTCCCGTGTCCATTCGTTGTCTGCATAGAAGGTCCGCCCGAGGAGGTTTCGGATGAGCCCCATCTTGGGCTGGGCCAGTGAAATGAGCACCGAGCCCCGGGGATAGGTCACGCCGCCGGCCGTGAATTCCGCTCGGGCCTGCTGTATCTCGAGCCCGGACTGCAGCAGCGTATCGACCATCTTGGCCGCGGTCAGCGGATCATGCTGTTGTGTGGGTATGACGTAGGCCTTCGGGCTGCCCTCGGCCCCCCGCTCGGTCTGGCGCTTGGCTTTCAGATAGGCGTTCCAGAGCACCGTCTCCTTGTTGCGGGCCGCGAGATCCAGCAGGGCCCAGGCCGAGATCTTCTTCTGCTCCACGATGTCCCGGAGCCTCCACCATCCGCCCGGCCAGGGGTTGGGAAACGTGGATTGGGCTTCATATTCGGGGAACGCCCGGGACCCGCCGCTAAGCTGCTCCGGGTGGATGTACAGGGGCGTGGCCAGCTTGGCACTCGCAGACTCGGTCAGCATGCCGGCGATGTTGTGGAAGGGCGTGATCCAGTGCCAGCCGAAGTGTCCCCAGCCCGGATATTGGGCAGCATTCAGGATGCCGGATTTGCCGTTTTCCTCCAGCTTATAGGCGATGTGCGCGCCATACCAGCTCATCTCTCTCCATACCAGGGGGTCGGCATAGGGGCGAATGGGATCACAGTAGGGCGGTACATAAAAGCGGGCGCCGTAGCTCCCCATGTGGTGGTGATCGATGTAGGCCTGCGGGGGCCAGTCGCGATACATGATCTGGGCCGCATACACCGATTCGGCCAGGTTAAGGAAGTCACCGTCCCGGTTGTTGTCATGGCCCGCGTACTTGTGGTAGAGCCAGGGAAGGCCGGCCCCCTCGAATTCGGTGCCCACGTTTTCCCGGTACCAGTCCGTGACCATGATCTGCCCGTCCGGATTGAAGCTGGGGATCATGCAGAATATCACGTTGTCCAGGATGCGCCGTGTTTCTTCGTCCTTTCGAGAAAGCAGGTCATAGGTGAGTTCCACCGCCATCTGGGTTCCCCCGATCTCCGTGGCATGCAGGCTCATGGATTGACAAATGACGGCTTTCCCCTCCCCGACGTATTTTTTGATCTCCGCCTCGGCGATGCCCCCTGGGTCGCTGATCCGGGTATTTACCTCCCGCAGGTGTTCCAGGTCCGACATGTTCTTCGGTGAGGTGATGATGACAAAAAGAAAGGGATTCCCCATGGTGGAGGGCCCCATGTCTATTACCTTGATCGCTGTGCTTTCGCGCTCCATGAGCTTGAAGTAGTCGACGATCCGGTCCCAGCGGGCTATCTTGCGGTCGGCGCCCATCTGGAAGCCGAAAAACTCCTCGGGCGAGGTTACTGTAGTTTGAGCCGCTGCCGCGGGAGCCAGCAGACCCAGGATCAGCAAACACGCAGCCAAGCGGGATAACAGAACCCGAAGACAACTGTTGTTAGACATCATTCTCTCCTCCTCGATCGGACTGCCCCCATTATCTCAAAACAGAACTTCCCGTCAAACGAAATGATTCCACCTCCTTGCCAAACCTGAAGAGACGGCATCCGTACTACAAGATCAGACACACTCGGCCCCGGAACAGGAGCACAGAAATGACCAAACCGAAGAACAGAGCGATCCTGGTAACATGCGCGGCGTTGTTCATTCTGCTTCTGAACGCAGACCTGCATGCATTTCCCCCCCGGCCGGATCCTGCCGCCCGGGAGGAGATCAAGCAGACAATGTTTTCCCGGTCCCTCCAGGAGGAAAGAACCATCTCCATTTCTCTGCCTGATGCGTATGCGGCAGGGACAGGCAGTTTTCCGGTGCTTTTCGTCCTGGATGCCGAGTCCCGGAAGGGGTGGGGGGACTCGCTCTCGACCGTCGAGAACCTGCACTCGGCAGGCACCATACCTCAGATGATCGTGGTCGGCGTCTGGAACACGGTGAGGAACCGGGACATGATCCCGGCCACCGTGGCCCACCGCCCCGGATCCGGAGGGTCCCGCCAGTTCCTCGATTTCTTGACCGGGGAACTGGCCCCCCACATTCGGAGAGACTATAAAGCCTCCAACCTCGGCATAATCTACGGAGCTTCGAACGCAGGGCTGTTTGTGGTCTATGCCTTGCTCGAGAGGCCGGAAGCCTTCCGTGCCTACATCGCCGGCAGCCCGATGATTGGCCACTGCCCGGATTTCATGCAAGAGAAGGCGGAAGGGTTTGTGAGCCGCCCACGGGTCGGTGAGCGCACCCTTTACATGATCTATGGAGACCAGGATTCAGGAAGGGTCACAGGCTTCGTGCCCGGCTTTCAGAAATTCCTGGAATCGAACGCACCCGAAGGACTTAAATCGAGGCTTGACATTCTGGCGGGTGAGGGCCATGTCCCGGAGAGCAGCCTGTCCCGGGGTCTGAACTACGTCTTCAATCCGGCAAATAGTCCTCCCGCTTCGGGGAAAAGACCTCGATGACCACGGAATCATCCAGTACCTGAACCCCGTGTGGGATGCCTCCGGCTATGTTCCAGGCATCCCCGGTCTCCACTTCGATGGTTTTACCTGCGACGGAAAACCGCATGTGTCCGGAAACCAGATACCCTGTCTGCTCGTGGGGGTGTGAGTGCTCCGGGACCGTGCTCCCCTTACTCAGCCGGAACTCGGCCAGCAGCGTCTTATCCCCGAACGCCAGGGTCTTGAAGCGAACACCTTCCATTGCGTCCCTGTAACCTGATCCGTCTTTTTTATAGAACATCTCTGTTCCTCCTTCGTAATTGGAACGACCGTCCATTTCCTTTGTAGCACATATCCTCTGTCCTTGAACAGCACAGAACTTCGATGGGATAAAGCCATGTGGTCAAGCGCTATCGAATCCGCTGGAATCTTGAGTGAGACCTGTGGTATCCTGAGGCCTCGAAAAAGTTCAAGGAGGCCATCCCGCATGGGTTTGACACGCGACGACATCCTCAAGGTATTCAAGGATACCGGGGCTCTTCTCGACGGACATTTTATCCTCACCTCGGGTCTCCACAGCGGCTCTTATTTCCAGTGCGCCAAAGTGTTCCAGTATCCCTGGCATGCCGAGACCCTGTGCCGGGAGATCGCAGACCATTTCCGGGACTCTCGGACCGACGTGGTTGTCTCCCCGGCCGTGGGCGGCATCGTTCTCGGACAGGAGATCGCCCGACTACTGGGGGCTCGATCGATATTCGCGGAGCGGAAGGACGGCCGGATGATTCTCAGGCGCGGGTTCGAGATCATAGCCGGGGAGCGCGTGCTTCTGGCCGAGGATGTCACGACCACGGGCGGCTCGGTCCGGGAAGTAAAGCAGGCGGTCGAAGAGGCCGGGGGCGAGGTGCTGGCCGTTACTGCTGTGGTGGACCGCAGCGGAGGGAAGGCGGAGTTCGGTGTCCCCTACTTCTCTCTCTTCCAGATGGATGTCACCAACCACGACCCCGAGGACTGCCCCCTCTGCAAGTCTGGAAGCAAGGCTGTCAAACCGGGCAGCCGGAGCCTGAAGTAAGAGGCTCAGACGATTTCTGGATAACGCGCGATAACGGCATCCAGTGCGCTGCGGAACGTCTCAAACGCCCCCGACTCTTCGATCATGCGTAGCGCCATGGCGTTCATGCCTCCGGGAGTGGCCGCCTCTTCAGAAAGGGCGTTGAGATCTTCACCTGATTCCAGGGGAAGAGCCGACAGAGCCTGGAACAGCCCGGTCGCATAGCCGGCTCCCAGGTCGGGGTCGACACCTCGTGCGATCAGCCAGCCGGACAGCTGCGCAAGCAGGGAATAATAAGGAGAGATCAATCCGGTAAGGGCCCACAACAGATGCAGCTGCCATTCGTCCGGAGCTGCCAGGGGCTGACCGAGCATTCCCAGCAGGTTGCTGGCTTCGGCGTCCTCGGGGAAATAGACAATGGGCCCGATGTGATGCGATACGGAGAGGAGCGGGACGGCACGGAAAATCCTCTCTGCTGGCGCCATGATCTTTTTGAGGTGAGACAGAGTCAGCGTGGGGACAAGGCAGAAAACCGTGTGATGCCGCTCGAA
Source organism: uncultured bacterium (assembly GCA_965602945.1). GTDB lineage: Bacteria > Acidobacteriota > Aminicenantia > Aminicenantales > Aminicenantaceae > JAUXEH01. Next base: position 13,995 of record CBFDBC010000066.1, read on the forward strand.
CCGCATCCCGGTGATGATCTCTTCCGCCGCCTCGGGCAGCAGCGCGGCGAAGACCACATCGCTGCTTTCCAGCACATCCTGGTTGTCGGCTGCCACACGAACTCCGGTATACCTCGCCGCCAGCCTCTCCGCGCGTCCCCGATTACGCGGTGAAACCACGACCTCCAGGTTTGCGATTCCGGCACGAAACAGGCCTTCCGTCATGGCAGTATTGATCTTTCCCGTCCCGAGAATCCCGATCCGTTGCTTTTCCATGCGTTTCATGTCCCATTCAAGTTGTAGGGTAACGTACTACAGGAGGAGCTGTTCTGTAAATGCAAATCTCTCCCGGGCATGGAACACAGTGCCGTGATTGACAGGGAAAACCCCCTGTGCTATATATGCAACACCGGCCGGGGCTGGTAATCAAACAGGGTATTTGACGTGGAAGTTTCTCATAAGAACATCAAACATTTTGAGATCCTGAGGCCGATCGGCAAGGGAGGGATGGGAGAGGTATTCCTGGCCCAGGACACGATCCTCGACCGCAAGGTCGCCATCAAGTTTCTGCCCGAAGACCTACAGAGCGATGAGTCTTTCCGGGAGCGTTTCTTCCGGGAAGCCAAGGCCGCCGCGGCTCTGGACCATCCCTACATCTGCAAGATCTACGAGACCGGCGAGGTCGATGAAAAAGCCTACATCGTGATGGAGTTCATCGAGGGGAAAGACCTGAAAAATCAGATGGACAAGGAACCTCTCGCCCTGAAAGACATAATCCGTGTGACCTCTGAGATCGCAGAGGCCCTGGAAAAGGCACATGACAACGGGATCGTGCACCGAGACCTGAAGCCTGCCAACATTATGCTAACCCCGCAGGGACACGTCAAGATCATGGACTTCGGGCTGGCCAAGAAGGTCATTTCCCGGGAAGATGTCACTCGGGCAGAGAAAAAGAAAAGAGTGCCTTCGAGTACGGAACCAACGATTCCGATAGAGAGCGAAGACCTGACACAGACGATCGGGATGGACCCGTCCGATAGTCAGGTCGCTACGATCGCCGATCCCGTGGATATCGAAAAGACCCTGCTGGACACCTCTGAGATCCGGGATACCTCATACACAGGGAGCACGGACTTTTCCAGCGTCGGCCTCCAATCCGACTTGACCCAATACGGGGCCCTGGTCGGAACGCTGGCCTACATGTCCCCCGAGCAGGCCCTGGGGGATGAGATCGATGTGCGCAGTGACATCTTCGCCCTGGGTGTGATGCTGTATCAGATGATCGCCAAGAAACACCCTTTCCTGAGGAAGAACCCTCGTAAGACCATCGATGCCATCGTCCATGACCCTCCACCGCCGCTCAAGATCAAGCCCAAGAAGCTGGTCTCGGGTCTGAACCCGATACTCAAGAAGGCACTGGCCAAGGATGTGGATAACAGATACCAGAGCGTCAAGGATTTCCTTGCCGACCTCCAGAAGATGCAGCGGGTGCTGCACATCGGGAGTCCCCTGTTTTATCTGAGCAAACCGGCCATGGCCTCGCTGGCCGCGCTGCTCGTGGTTCTCACCCTAGGCACATTCTGGCTGGCCCGTTGGGGGCGGGTAAGCGCTTCCATGCTCGATCGGGAGCCCGTATCCGTGCTCGTGGCCGATTTTCAGAACCTTACTGGAGATTCGGTGTTTGACGGGGCGATTGAGCAGGCGCTGAATATCGGGCTGGAAGGAGCGCCTTTTATATCGGCTTATCAGCGTCCTGCCGCACGAAAGATTGCGAGAGAGATGAATCCCGAATCTGGTGGACGGATCGATGCACAGATGGCTCAACTCTTGTGTGTCAGGGAAGGGATCACCAAATTCAT
>CBFDBC010000067.1:0-15730 GCA_965602945.1 uncultured bacterium
TTATGCCAGTCCCATTTTTTGGGACTGTCCCGTTCTTAAATTGCACCTGTCCCCTTTTTTTGAAAAAACATGCCGCTTCGGATATAATTTTTCCTGAGTAAGGCCATGCCAGCGAACCTGCCGCCGCAGTATTTCGACGTCGAAAAGAAGCTCAAGACAGCCAAATCCCAAGAAGAGAAGATCTCTATCATGGAGGAGCTGCTCACGATCATCCCCAAACACAAGGGGACCGAAAAGCTCCAGGCCATGTACAAGACCAAGATCGCCAAGCTTCGGATTCAGGCTGAGAAAAAACCTACGACGCGGCACGGGATCTCATTCCATATCGAGAAGGCGGGGGCGGGCCAGGTCATCCTTATCGGCCCCCCCAATTCAGGCAAGTCATCTCTGGTAAGAGCCCTCACGAATGCGGAACCGGACATCGGCAGCTATCCCTATACGACCCATGCCTCCTCCCCTGCCATGATGCCCTATCAGAACATCCAGATCCAGATGGTCGACACCCCGCCTATCTCTCAGGATACCTTCGAGTTCTGGCAGGCAGAGCAGATCAAAACCGCGGACGCCGCCCTGCTGTTGATCGACATGGCCGGTCCGGACCCGGGACTGGAATATCTGACGATCACGGAGAAACTCCGAGAGCGGCGCATCCATCTTGTTCCTCAGGAAGACAAAAGGCCGTCCGACGCATACGCATTCCACAAAAAGACACTCCTCATCGCCAACAAGATGGACAACGAAGGGGCCCGGGGCCGCCTGGCCGAGTTCAAAGAGGTCCTCGAGCCCGGTTTCGAGCCTATTCAGATCTCCACGATCGAAGGCTTTGATCTGAGCGGCCTGAAGACACGCGTCTTCGAACTTCTGAACGTCCTGCGAGTCTACAGCAAGACCCCGGGGAAGAAGCCTTCAATGGACGAGCCCTTTATTTTCAGCCGCGGCAGCACGGTCTCGGATATGGCCCGCTCGGTCCACCGGGATTTCGCCGCCCGGCTCAAGTACGCCCGGATATGGGGAGAGGAAAAATATCAGGGCCAGAAGGTCAACCGGGACCACATCCTCAAGGATGGGGACATCATCGAGCTTCACATCTAGGTTACCGGGATCGCCGGGAGTCGGACAGCCAACCTTTACTCAGCAGGGATTTGCGGCTATAATGTGACAGATTTTCGGGGCGTAGCGCAGCCTGGTAGCGCACAGCGTTCGGGACGCTGGGGTCGTGGGTTCGAATCCCACCGCCCCGATAACCGGTCTTTTGATGCGACAAAATACGACATAATACGACATTTGTCCTACAAGTCTTGACATGCCCGGCCTGCATGATTAAATTCTGTGGTGCGGGAAGAAAAAGGTCGGTTTTTTTTTGGTCAAGCAAAGGGGGAGTTGGCCCTCTTAATCCCGGCTGTCGGGGCTAAGGTCCTTCAAACTATATTCCATCGAACCCAGGCCTATCTCTGCGGCGTGCCTGAGTTGGATGGACCAGTCGATCGGCTGGAGCTCCCGCATGATATCTGTCCCGGCCCGATCGTTCACGAGGTCGACCGACGCTTTGTCCAGAGCCACGGGATCACGGGAGGCCAGGATCCCGATGTCCTCCATGAAATTGGGGGCATCCTTGCTCATGCAGTCGCAGTCCCGGGTCATTCGGATCAGGAAATTGATGTAACCCGCACGCCCTTCGAAAAGGTTGTGGACACACAAGGCATATTCCGCCATTTTCTCCTGAACGCGGCTTTTGTCGTTGTCCCAACTCAGGCCTATGGCTCCGGAGGGACACACCACGAGACACTCCCCGCAGCCGATGCATGTCTCATCCCGGATAAAGGCCGCATCGGCCTGCTCCACGATAGCACCGGTCGGGCAGTAGTCGAAACACGTGCCGCAGAGTGTGCATTTTTTGGGCTTCACCCAGGGATGCACATCTGAGTGTTGCTCAAGTTTGCCGGCACGGGATGCGCATCCCATACCCAGGTTCTTGAGGGCGGCTCCCACGCCGGAAAGGACGTGCCCCGTGAAATGGCTGAAGCACAGCAGCACGTCCGTAAAGAGGAAGGCGGACGCGATCTTCGCGGTCTGGATCCGGGGGAGATCCGCCTCGATCTCATCATCATCCCGGCCGATCAGGCCGTCCGCAATCCAGACAGGGATCCCCAACGCCTCCAGGGAAAAGCCATGATCCCGGGCCAGTTTCAGGTGTTCGCAGGCGTTCGAACGATTTCCGACATAGAGTGTGTTGGTATCGGTCAAAAAAGCGCGCCGCGTCTTCTGGGCCAGGCGCGAAACCAGGCGGGACAGCCACTCGGGCCGGATGTATCCGGTATTGTCTTTTTCTCCGAAATGGATCTTGAGGGCCACGAACGTATCCCGTCCGATGTACGCCTCGACATCCAGGGCATCATAGAGCGCCTCCACCTTGCGGGCCAGGCTGCCGGTTTCTTCGGAACCTTTCGCCTCGATGAAATACACGTCCGCCATAACAGATCCCTAAGCGGTCAGGGCTTTTTTCGCTGCGTTCAAGCCGGACCCGGCCTCAAAGGCATGCCCAAGGGAAGAAAGTGTATTTTCCAGGGATGCGACCGCGAATTCCACCTGTGAATACGAAAGGTTCCCCATGTGGCCCATGCGGAACACTCGGCCTGCAGCCTCCCCCAAACCTCCGGCTACGATGACACCTCCGTCGGCCAGGGTGGTTCGGAAGGCCGCGTCTTCAACTCCCGGGGGGTACGACATCACGGAGAGGGTATCCGCCAGGCAGTCGTTCTGGGTGAAAGACCGGAATCCCAGGGTATGGAACGCGGAGCGGAAGGCCTCGGCGATCTTCCGGTGGCGGAGGAATCGCTGCTCCATACCCTCTTCCAGCATGATCCGGCAGGCCTCGGAAAACGCCCTTATCTCGTTGACACAGGGTGTCGAAAAGTATTTGGCCGGATCCTTCATGATCGGGAGCCAGCGCAGGACATCGGAGTAGTAGGCCGGGATGGAGGTCATGCTTTGGCGCTTGGCCATGGCCGCATCCGAGAAGACCAGAACGGCGAGTCCAGGCGGTGTGCCGAAACACTTCTGCGCGGCCGTGAGGATGACATCGACTCCCCAATCCGTCATCCTCTCCTCGATTCCGCCCGTGGCGCACACCCCGTCGATCAGATACAGGCAGTCGGTATCCTTCAGGACATCCGCATAGGCCTTGACCGGGGCGCAGCCGCCCGTTGCGGTGTCGACATGGGTGGCGACAACGGCCGCATAGTCGCGGTCGGCCAGCCGCTCTTCCAACTGCTCCGGCGCGACCACTTCACCCCAGGGGCTCTGAAGGATATCATGGTCGATCCCGAAACTCTCCCCTATTTCAGACATCCGCTTCCCGAAGTATCCCTGAGACAGCACCAGGAACCTCTCCCCCTGCTTGACCGTATTGAGCAGGGCCATCTCCATGGCCAGGGTCCCGGCCCCGGCCACGATGAATGCCTCCCCCCGCTCACAGAAAACGATCTGTTTCAGCATGACGAGCGCTTCCTTCAGCTCCTGAACCATGGTCGGGCTTACATGGGAAACAGTGGGCTGAGAAAGGCTGTGGATGATTCGAGGATGGACAGGTGTGGGCCCGGGAATCAGCAGTAGTTTTTCTTGCGGCATGTTTTGATTTCTCCTCTTAAATACGGATTCATCATTTTCATCCATCTCCCCGCCCAAATCAAGCGGTTTTCTGACGGCCGTGATGGGCAACCGGATCAGATAAGACAGGAAAGCCGTTCCTGCAGAGCGGGAATGGAGTCGAACACTTCCGCCCCCGTGTCCTCGAAACGCGCGGGATCCCGGTTGGTGTTGACGATCAGGACCCGTTGTATGCCAGCCGCCTCCGCGGCCTGGACATCGAAAAGGGCATCCCCCACAACACCGCATTCTTCCCTGTTCATTCCCCACTCCCGCAGGACATGCAGAAAGGGTTCCGCGGACGGTTTGCACAGGCTGTCTTCCCGGGAGAGAACGATTTCGAACTCGAGACGGAATTTCTCCACCAGGAAACGCACGTTTTTTCCGGAATTGTTGGAGACCAGCGCGGTCCGGACGCCGCGGCTGAAGATGAGATCCATCAGCCGCGGGATGCCCGGTTTCAGGACCGCGTTCTCGGTCGCCTTTTTTTCATAGGCCTCCAGTACTTCCCATTTCCGGGACCGCTCCGGCTCATCGAGGAGCTCCAGATGTTTGAGGATGGGCAGCCCCCCCGTGTCCAGCTCATCCCTGATGCGCGGCCAGTCATAGGGGGCATCCACGATGGTCCCGTCCAGGTCGAAGATCAGGCCCTTGAGCTTCACTTCTGTACGCGCCCCACCTCGAAGAGAGGCTCTCCTGCATTGGCAGGAGGCGTGCCCAATATGTACAGGATCATTCCGCTGAAAGGCGCCCGGAATTCACGCAGCAGATTGCCGAGGTAGTCCGTGACATAACCCACCTTCTCCCCCTCCTTGACAAAATAGCCCATCTCGGTCAGAGGATAAAAAAGGCCGCTGCAGTCGCTGTACACAACCTCGTATTTATCGATCCACACTGGTTCCTGCACCGGCTGCGCATCTCCCGCGATCATGCGGAAGTGCCGCATAACACTCAGGGATCCCAGGATATTCCGCCGGATATCCTCCTCGTCCGAACGGCCCAGGAATCCGGATTCGGTGGTAATGGCCGGCTTCCCGAGCAGGAGGGCCGTGTTCCCCAGATATTTTGATGCGGCTAAGTCTCTGGAGCGAGTGTCGTCGATTATGATGTGCTTGATCCCAAATGCCAGGACCATCTCGCGGCTTAACCCGTCCAGGCGTTCGTCACCGCTCGTCATCCAGTAGCAGTACGGGATGAGCGCCTCATTGCCATCACCGCAGTGGAGGTCTATCAGGAGGTCACACTTCTTGACGACCTCCTCCACCAGCACGAAGGCGATCCGTTCAGCCTGGCTGCCTCCGGGATCTCCGGGAAAGACACGGTTGAGATTCTTCCAGTCATAGGGGTTGAAGTAGATGATCCTCTTCCGGAAGGCCGGTACATGCGCGATATGAACCAGGATCAGCGTTCCGGAAAGGGCTTCGGATTCAATCGTGGCCTTGAGGCGGTAGAGAGCGAGTATCGGCGGATACTCGTAGCCGTGGACACCGGCCACCAGGGCAAGGACCTTCCCCGGCTTGGCGCCATGGATGACGGTCACGGGGATGAAGCAGTCCGTGTCCTCTTCCACCGTCACGTCCAGCAGCACAGAGGCCGTCTCACCGGGCTGGACACTCAGGTTTCCAATCTGAAAAGGGGCCCGGGTTTCCTCGGTCAGCCCCTGAAGCGGCAGCCCAAAAAACAAGACAGCTCCCAGGATCACCGTACCGGCTCGAATTGATCGCATTGCCACCTCCTCCTGTGAACTCTAAAACATTCTACTGGAATATATCTGCGCGGTCCAGGGTTTTGCACGGCAGCTTTTTTTGTTATAATTGCGCCATCGAAGTAGGTGCATACATCTGAATTCGGGAGGAATGTTATGGGAAAAGCAATGGCTATTCTTCTGGGAGCGGCGGCCATGGCCGGGGGAGTGCTTCTGATCCTTTTCGTCTGGGGCGACCTTGTTGTCGACCTGATTCTCGCATGCATCCCTCTCATCCTCCTCTTCGGAGGGCTTATCGCCTTCATCGCGGGTATCAGCAGCATGAAGGATGCCGCCAGGGCCAAAAGCCTGGAAGAGGAAACGGAAGAAGGCTTCCAGTCAGTCCTGGAGGACGAGACGTCCGAGATGGGAGTGAGCCAGGATAGCGAGTAACCGCTGCCCTTTCCAATCCCGCTGACCGCCTGACAGAATCACAATTCCCCTTGACAAACTGTGCCGTGTCTTGTAATTTGTAATTATATTACAAGTTACGGAGAATTGCCATGACAAAAGACAAGTCCGACAAAAACTCGGAAACCACAGAAACAAAGGAAGACGAACGCCACAATCCCCTGGAGGATCTGGGCAACCAGGTTGAGAAATTCGCGGTCAGGACCGCGGAATCCATAAAAAAGGTCATCGACAAGGCCCTGGCCTCGCGCAACACGGTCTTGACCATCCGCGTCAACGATGAATCCAACCAGAGGATGAGCATGCTGGTCGACTCCGGGCTGTTCAAGAGCCGGTCTGAGAGTGCCGCGTTCCTGATCCAGGAAGGGATCCGGAGCCGGGAAGATCTGTTCGGCAAGATCGAAGGCAAGCTCAAGAAGATGGAAAAGATCAAAGAGGAACTGAAATCCATTGTTTCCGAGGAGATGGACGAGACGCCCTGAGGGCACGGAAGTACGATTTACCTGGCCTGGAGTTTGTGCTAGAATCCGGGTGTGGGAAACGCGCTTATCCCCCTGTTGCTGCTGGCAACTCTCTCCCCTTCCTCCACGGCCCGGAGCATCGAGCGGGCCTTCCTTCAGAACAACGCCCGGATCCTCCTCGATTTCCTGCCGGCAGAGGGACGCATCAGCCTTTCTTTACCGGAACCCATCTCCTTTTCCGATCAACTCTCCGATCAGCAGACCTATCTGCTGCTGAAAAAAATCTTCACCACATTTACCACACTGGAATTCTTTTCTGAGCTGCGTGAGGCGCCACAGGGGAAAAAACGCTATTTTTTCAAGGCCCGGTGGTCTTTCCAGGACAAAAATAAGAACCTCTATGCCTTGGATGTTTTGTTCCAGCTCGGCCTGGTCCCGGATGGGACGGAGGCCTCCCCGGACTGGAAGATCACGGAAATCAGAGCGGAAAAGATTTGAAGCAAACCACCGGATCCGGCCCCAGAGACCTGCTGCCCATCGGGCTGTGGACCGCTGTGGTCCTGGCGCTTGTCTTCCTGCTCCTTTCCCGGATAGCGCCCCCGCTTCTCTCCTCCAGCGATGAACAAAAGATCATAAGCCGGCTGCGCGACCAGAAAACCGCCATAATTGAAGAGTTCCAAGAAGCCGGCAGCAGGCTCCTGGCGAAACACGAAGCCCTCTCGGAATCCGAGTGGCCCGGGAGCACGCAGGAGCGGTTCCTCTTTTTGAAGAATCTGTGTGACGATCCGGAACTTGAGGGGATCGCCTTCTACGATCACTACATCGGGGAAATCGGACTGTGGTATGGGACGGTCATCGACATCAATCCCATCTTCAGGGAGGCCCAGTCCCTCGATCCGGATGCCGTCACGCTGCAGTCGACACTCCTCATCCGGGATAAGTCTTCGGTATATCTCATCACCTACAATGAAATGCCATCGGGAGACTATGTGATCTTTTACAGGCTCCTGGCCTTTCTCCCGGAATTCAAGGCGCGGTATCTTCAGGAAAAGCATATACTCAAAGCATCACTCCTGGCTCACTGTACGATCCAATACTTCGGTTTTCGGGAAGACGTCTCGGGAGACAACGCTTTCTTCCAGCGGAACGGTGATGAATACATCGGTCAGCCGGACCTCCAGGGCCAGATCCAGAACATCTACTTTCCCATCCGGAACGAGAAAGGCCGGATCATGGCCACGGTCGACCTGGCATCCCCTTCGCTGTCTTCACGTCAGACAAGCCAGAAGGAAACCCTGCTGAGCATCGGATATCTGTTTCTTATCACCGCCTTGATACTCCTGCTTCTGATCCAGACCAAACGCATGGCTTCTCCGACCTCACGACGCTTGCGGATCCTTTTGACCATCCTGATCCTTCTAGGAGGTCTGAGGGCACTGTTTATCCCCCTGAGCCGGCTGGAAAAATTCCGGAACCTGGACGTGTTTTCCCCCGCGGAGGCCGGTTTGGTCTCCATGGGAGATCTGACAATCTCGCCGGCCGATCTTCTCCTGAGCGGTCTGTGTCTTTTCCTCATGGTCGGCTATGTGTTCCGAGTGCTGTGGACGGGGGGCGGCCCTCGGGCTCCTTTGCGGAGAGCCCCGGCAAGGATACTTGCCGTGGCGGCATCCTGCCTGGCCGCATTCTCTTTTCTCTGGATTTTCCAGATGTTTCTGCAGCGCATGGTCCTGAACTCCAGTTTCAGCCTGCTGCACGTTTCCGCACGTCCCGCCTACCTCCTGGTCCAGCTCGCCGTTTTCTTCTTTTTCAGCGCGTTCGTACTTTTGTTATACATGTCATTCCGGCTCGCCACCTCCCTCATCGCCGGGCAACGGACGATGGCGATCGCGCTGGCTGGAACCTTCTGCGTGTACCTGGCTGCATTCTGGGGGGACATCCCCATTCCGGTGCTGTTCCTGCATGGACTCCTGGGTTCGACCCTTTATCTGGCCGCCATCACGCCCAGCCTCTCCCGGCGCAGGCAGGTCCAGTTCCTGGCCTTTTTGGCGGCGGTTTTGATGACCAATTTCACGATCAATCATGCCGAGGAACAGAAAAACCGCTCTATCCTGCAGAACTCCGTACAGAACACGATCCTCTCACTGGAGGAATGGGGAAGGTTCTATATCCAGCAGTCCCTGCCCTCCATCGATAAGGAGGTCGGCCGGATCACCGAGATGCTGAAGAGCACGCGGAGACACGACTATGCTCGAGATCTGTGGAGAGGCACACTTTTGGCCAAGTCGAACTGGTACTCAAGCCTGGAGCTGATCGCATCCGACGGGATGATCGTATCGCGTTTCTCTCTCAACATCCCGGAGATGTACCGAGCGGATATTTCCCTGCCGGAAGCGCGGGACTGGAGGGTCATCTCAGAACAGCTGTCATACTGGGGAAAGGACAGAGACTTCCTCATCGCTTACAAAGACTGGTACGAGGAGGGATCGCGGGTGGGGCGGATCATGATCATGCTGTCCGTCGATTACGAAATGCTGCCTTTCCTCTATTCCTCCAACCCCTATTCCGAGCTTCTCAGAATCGCATCCTACCCGTCCCTCGACCGGCTGGATCTGGGATTCGCGGTCTTCGATCTCGAGGGCAGGCTGCTCTTCAATCCCTATAACCTGTCCACGGGGCTCCCTGAGCCGCTGCTGCAGGACGCGCTGGCTACGGAGGAATCCATCTGGACGGATTTCGTGGACAAGGACAGATCCTTCCACACGCTGATGTTTCCTCACAAAGACAGGATCTATGCCCTCCTCCTTCCCCATAAGACCTGGCTGAAATACGCGACGGATTTTCTTAAGCTGTTCTTCATGTACTCCGCGTGCATGGCCGCACCGGCACTGTTTATTTATGTCGGGACGTCCCGCAAGAACAGGACCGGCCTTCTGTGGTCGTTCTCAAACCGGGTATACATAGCTTTTGTGGTCATCGCCCTCATCCCCCTCCTCCTCTTCATGATGTCGACTCAGAACTTCTTCGCCCGCGTCTACGCGCAGAAGATCACGGAGGAAGCCGAGTCTCATGCCAATTACGCACACCGTGTCTTCGAGGACTACGTCTTCCAGCAGCAGGAAGATCAAGGCTCGCTCACCATCCCTCCCGAAGAGCTGCTCATCCGGATCAGCAACGCGATAGCGCACGACGTCCATCTCTACCTGGACGGCAACATCTACGGGACGAGCCACAGGGAGTTTTTCGAGTACGGCCTGCTCCCGGATCTCATCGACGGGGAGATATTCTACAAGATCCAGTACGAGAACAATCCCCTCTACACCCAGACACAGAAGATCGGGGATTATTCCTTCCACACGCTCACGATCCCCTACTATTTCCAGGACAACTTTCTCCTCATCTCCCTCCCATTTCCCCTGGAAGAGCAGCAGGCCTCCCGCGCACGCGCCGATTTTCTCGAATTTCTCTTTCTGCTTTCCGTGCTGTTCATCCTCATCGTGCTGCTGTTCGGACGTGCCGCCGGCGCCACCATCACTTCCCCCATCCGCAAGCTGCTGGCAGGGACCAAGGAGGTCAGCCTGGGGAACCTGGAAATATCGATCCCGTACGAACATGATGACGAGATGAAAACCCTGGTCAGCGGATTCAACGACATGGTCCTCAGCCTCAAGCAGCACCAGCAGGACCTGGCCGACCTGGGCAAAAAGGTGGCATGGGCAGAGATGGCCCGCAAGGTGGCTCACGAGATCAAGAATCCCCTGACACCCATCCAGCTGTCCGCGGAGCACCTCCTCCGCGTCTATGAGGAGCGACCCGGAGAATTCGAAGACGCGCTGAAGGAATCCACCAGCTACATCGTCACCGAGGTGGAGCACCTGCGCAAGATCGCCCAGGAATTCCTGGAGACCTCCAAAGAGGAGATGCTCCAGAAAGAAGACCTGGACCTGAAGGTCATACTGGAGGAAACCCTGGAACCCTACCGGAAGATATTGACCGAGAGGATCCAGTTCAGAGTTTCCTTCTCAGGCGAGAGATTCACTTTTTCGGGCGATCAGGCCAAGATCAAGATCGTCCTTCGCAACATCCTCACAAACGCCATCGAATCCATCCAGGACCGTGGGCTTATCAGCATAGACCTGTCTTCTCCAGAGTCGGGCCTGCAGCTGGATATCGCCGACACCGGGCCCGGCCTGGAACCGGACATCCTGGAGCGTATCTTCGAGCCCTACTTTTCCACCAAAGACGTGGGCACCGGCCTGGGACTCCCGATAGCCAAGAAGATCATTACGGATCACGGTGGAGCCATCCTGGCCCAGCCCAATGCCCCTAAGGGTTTGAAGATCCGGATCAGCCTGCCCGGAACTTGATCCCCGACTCCGGGTTTTCGCCCTCCTTCCGAATCGTGCTCGACTCTCACGACTAAATAGTTGCATACCGGCATATGCCAAGAAAAACTGGAAGTTTTAAGAGAAATATGGAAAAATACATGGCAATGAAATTCCCAACTATTCGACTAATCACAGCCATGGTCGTGCTCCTGACCGTCATCTCCCTGCCTGCCCGGGGCGAACGCGTGAGCCTCAAGTTCAGCTACAGCACCAACAGGATAAGCGGGAACGATATCAACACCTGGATCGATTCCTTCAATCTCCTGTGGCAGGACTGGAAGAACGTCAACGGAGGCGACCTGCAGGGGCAGTTCGTGCCCATCAAATTTCCCAACGGCCTGGAGCTCGAGCTGCGTATCCCCTTGTACAAGGGCCTGGCCCTCAACCTGGCCGGAAGTTGGATGAGCAGCACCGAAGATGGGACCGTCAGTTTCCAGCATGCCAGCGGCCAGCAGAGTGATGAGCAGTACATCCTGAACAAGGTCCGGGCCGTGCCTCTGAAGATCGGACTCAGCTATGCCTTCGCCCTCCCGCCGTTCCCCAGGCTGTCCCTGTTGGCGGGAGTGGGGCAGCACATCCTGCTGGTGTCCTACGACAGCATCAACAACAACAAATCCGTCTTCTCTGACCCCGGAAACACGCTTGAGATAAACAAAGACAACGAGTATTCATCGGAATCGCTCGGCCTCTACGCCAATCTGGGAGCCGAGCTGGAACTCCTCGAGTTCATGGCCGTGGTGGTGGAGGGCGAAAAAGTCTGGAACAGCACCGACGGTTTCAAGGGACCCTATCGCTATGAAGCCCTGGGATTTTCTGGGGGCAATTTGACCCAGGCCGGCAAGGCCTCACTCTACTTCTACGAGAGCGATTACATCGGCACAGGAACCTTTTACAGCGTCCTCGCCGGGCATGGCATGAAACCCGAAGACCAGCTGGATTACCCTTTGGATGGAGGCCCCATACCCGGGCCGGCGATCAAAAACGTCCGTCAGGGAGAGTTGGACTTCAATACCATCTCCTTCAAGATTGGGATCCGGTTTAAATTTTGACCTGAAATAAGGGACCCATAATGTCAAGAATTCTCGTGGCCTATTACAGCCGGACCGGAAACACCAAACAGGTAGCCAAAGCGATCTGCGAAGCGTTGGATGGGGAAAAGAGTATTGAACCCATTGGGCAGCATGCAGACCGGGAGACAGATGAATTCAACTTGGTTTTTGCGGGCTTCCCCGTGCATTCACACAGCGTCCCCTATGCCGTGGAGGAGTTCCTGAAATCCATCCCCGAGGGCAAGAAGATCGCTTTTTTCTCGACGCACGGCTCCCTCACCGGCAGTCGGTTGTCCAGAGAAGCCCTGGAAAACGCGACGGTGCTTTGTGCGAGAGCGCATGTGCTGGGCACGTTCTCCTGCCGGGGCAGGGTGTCTCCTCAGGCTCTTGACGTCCTGATGAGATCCCCGGAGCACAGGGCATGGGCCGGGATGGCGGCGTCAGCCGCAACGCATCCGGATGAGAGCGATCTGGAGGATGCCCGTAATTTCGCGGCCTGGGTCCTCACCCTCGCCGCGCAAGACTAATCAGGCTTTTTGCTTGAGCTCGATAAGCACCCCATTGAAACTCTTTGGATGGACAAAGGCGACACGGCTTCCCCCGGCTCCGGCCACGGGGCTCTCATGGATCAAATCGGCCTTGCCTCGCTTCAGTTCTTCCAGGGCCAGCTCGATATCGTCGACCTCAAAGCAAAAATGATGGATCCCTTCACCGTTATTGGCCAGAAACCGGGCGACAGGAGAATCTTCGCCCAACGGGGAAATCAGCTCCAGGGAAGGGCTGCCCGGAGCTGTCAGCTTGCACAAACGAACACCTCTTTCCGGGAGCTCCTCGACCTCGCCCGCTTCCATCCCCAGGGACGAGATCCATCGTGCCGCGCTGTTATCGATGTTTTCGACTGCGATCGCGACGTGATCCATCTTCGTGATCCCCATCTCACACCTCCCGGCTCTCCTGCAGGACTCGATCGGCCAGCGTATAGGGATCGACCTCCCTGCGGCTGATACTGTCGACCAGCAGTTCGAATTCGGCCTCAGACAGCGTGTCGGTCAATCTTTCAGCGATCTTCTCTCGCAGGATCGCCTTGAACATCCAGCTGACCCTGTGTCTCTGGCGCTTTTCCCGTTCCTCAGGCGATCGTGACCCGAGGCTGCGCTGCATCTCCTTCCAGAGGTCCTCGATCCCTTCTCCGCTGGGGGCGATGGTCTTCATGACCGGGATTGGGATCGTACCCTTCGCCCCTCCCGAGTCAAGCAGAGCATCAAGCCTCCGTTCCAGGGTATCGCAATCAGGTGAATCGGCTTTGTTGAGCACAAAAATGTCGGCGATCTCCATGATCCCGGCCTTGAAGATCTGAACATCGTCACCGGCATCCGGTGTCAGGATCACGAGGACCAGCTCTGCCAGCCGGACCACCTCCACCTCATCCTGGCCGACACCCACCGTCTCCACCAGGACCAGGTCTTTCCCTGCCGCCTCCAGCAGAGAGACCACATCGGCCGTTCCCCTGGCCACCCCGCCCAGGTAGCCGCGTGCAGCCATGCTGCGGATGAACACACGGGGATCGGCGCTGTGCCGCATCATGCGGATCCGGTCTCCCAGCATTGCCCCTCCTGTGAACGGCGAGGAGGGATCCACGGCCACGATGCCGAGATTCCTGCCGGACCGGGTGATCAAGCCGGCCAGCCCATCCACCAGGGTGCTCTTCCCCGAGCCGGGCGCTCCGGTAATTCCCACTACAGATGCCCCGCCGGTGTGGGGGAATACGGCCCGCAGCAGATCCTGGGATGACGGATGACGGTTTTCCACAAGGGTAATGGCTCGTGCGAGCGCCCGTGTGTCTCCCCTCAGAAGCTCTTGTGCGATCTTCATCGGTACAATGATCCGGGGCCTGGAAGGGGGTACCGGCTGTGGATCAGGACTTCAATATCTGCTGAGCGATGATCCACCGCTGGATCTCCGAGGTTCCCTCGCCGATCGTGGCCAGTTTGGAGTCCCGGTACAGCTTTTCGACAGGATATTCCTTGCTGAAGCCATAGCCTCCATGGATCTGGACCGCTACGGATGACACCTTGACCGCCAGTTCACTGGCGAACAGCTTGGCCATAGCCGACTCTTTCGGGATCTTTTTACCCTGGTCCTCCAGGAACGCGGCACGGTAGGTGAGCAGGCGGGCGGCATCCAGCTCGGTATATCCATCGGCCAGCATCCACTGGATGGCCTGAAAATTGGCGATCGGCTGATCGAACTGCTCTCTTTCCTTGGCATACTTCAACGATGCATCCAGCGCTCCGGAGGCAACGCCCAGGGAAAAGCCGGCGATGCTGACGCGCCCCCCATCCAGGACGGCCATGGCCTGCTGGTATCCCGTGTCCGCTTCTCCCACGAGGGACTCTTCCGGCAGTTCAAGATCCTCGAAAACGAGCTCGGATGTGTCCGCCGCGCGTATGCCGAGCTTATCTTCCTTTTTCCCCACCCTGAATCCTGGCATGCCCTTTTCCGCAATAAAGGCGGATATACCCTTGCGGCCCTGCTCCTGGTTGGTGATCGCCATGATCACATGGATCTCCGCCAGAGAGCCGTTGGTGATGAACATCTTGCTTCCGTTCACCACCCAGCGGTCTCCTTTTTTGACCGCCCGGGTTTTCATGGAGGCGGCATCCGAGCCGGCCGCAGCCTCTGTGAGCGCCCAGGCGCCGAGAGTCTCCCCGGTGGCCAACCGGGGAAGGTATTTTTTCTTCTGCTCTTCTGAGCCGAAGAGGTTGATGTGGTTGGAGCAGAGGGAGTTGTGAGCGGCCACGACCAATCCCACAGAGGGATCGACTTTGGAGAGTTCTTCCAGGATGATGACATAGTCGACGTTGGAATATCCGGCCCCTTCGAACTCAGGAGGGATGATGATCCCCAGCAGTCCCATTCCCGCCAGCTTGTGCGTGAATTCTTCGGGCCATTTCCCCTGATCGTCGCTTTCCCTGACATGCGGTTGAATCTCTTTCTGGGCGAAATTCCGGATGGCGTCCTTGAGGAGTTCCTGTTCCGCGGTGAGCAGAAAATTCATGATCGTTCCTTCCCTCAGCGTGATGTATGCTCATCTTACCCACCGCGACAAGAATTATCAAGCACATTTTCCCTGGTGCTGCCTCAATTGACAACCCGGGGGATTTCCTCTACAGTTGAGGGCATGCTCGTGAAGTACTTTGTCTACGCGCTATTAGCCTACGTCATCTATATGATCATCCGGTTTTTTTCCTCGCTTTCCAAGGGGAGCAAACAGGTCTCTACACGACAGAAAACCTCCGGCACCATGGTCAAGGATGAGACCTGCAACACCTATCTGCCGAAGGATGAGGCGATCAGGGAGATGTATCAGGGACAGGAATACTTTTTCTGTTCTCAGGAGTGCCGTCAAAAATTCCTACAGACCAAAAAACCCCATTGATCCGCATCAATTTTCAAATTAAGGAGCGATACTCCAGGCATCGATGGTCACCGCAGCCTCCAGCGTGACCTGCTCGTGTGTGAAGCCGGCGGGGACGATATAGGAATCGCCCGCCTCGACGATAATCTCCTCGCGCTCCCCTTCGTGTTCGATAAAAATCTTCTGTTTTCCTGACAGGATGGTTGTCACCTGCTCATAGGAGTGTTTGTGAGTGGGGACCGCTGCCCCCACCGTATATTCAAATCTTGCCATCAACACGTCTTTCCCGCCGGCCAGAGTATGCCGAATGACACCCTGGAACATCTCCACAACTGGTTGGTCTTCTTTGTTTATCTTGAACATCTTTGTCCTCCCATCCCGCCGCCCGGTCTACCAGGTGATCTTAAAATCCTCGAACTCACCTGCGAATTCCAGCCACTCGACACAGGCATCTTCCACATGAGCCTGAGGCGGCCCCTGCTTGACGGCTGCGATCAGGTGTTCCACCTGCGCTTTTTCACCTTCCACCATGATCTCGACCCGGTCGTCGAAGAGGTTTCTCACCCAGCCCGTCACTCCCCTCAGGACGGCCTCTTTTTGAGTATGAGCCCGGAAAA
>CBFDBC010000068.1:0-15704 GCA_965602945.1 uncultured bacterium
TCCTCACGTGCTTCATCCCGGCGACGTCGGGGAGCGCCCGCGTGGCGGGGCACGACGTGTTCCGCGATTCGATCGAGGTCCGGAGGCGGATCGGGTACCTGCCCGAGAACGTGCCGATCTACAAGGAGATGCGGGTCCGGCAGTTCCTGGAGTACCGGGCCGCGCTGAAGTGCGTCCCGCGCGCGCAGAGGGCCGCGCAGGTCGAAGAGGCCCTCCAGTCGATCCCTCCCGCACTCAGGGAGCTGTTTATCTGGAGGCATCTCAACGACCTCAGCTACGAAGAGATGGCGGAGATCAAGGACCTGCCCGTTGGGACGGTCAAGAACCGGGTGTTCCAGGCCAAGGAATCGATCCGGAAGAAACTGGAGGAAAACGTATGAGCTGCCTCAGCGCGGACGACATCTACCTTTATCTGGAAGGCGAGCTGACAGGGGCCGACGCGTCCCGGATCAGCGAGCATCTGGAGCGCTGCGCTGCCTGCCGCGAGGCCCTGGAGGAGCGGGGGCTTCTGCTGCAGGCCGCCCGGCGAATACCCCGCTGGACGGTTCCCCAGGACTTCGCCCGGCAGGTCATGGAACGCCTGTTCCCCCAGAGGCTATCCCTGGGACGCGCCCTGTGGACAGCGGCTGTCGGGACCTTCGTGATCGTGACATCCCTCCTCCTGGTCTTCCTTGTCTCCGGCCTCGGCCTCCTCAACGTCCTGATGTCCCTCAATCAGTCAATTCTGAACGGGCTGCGCGATTTCGCCGTGTTCGGGGCCAAGTTCATCAAGGCCTTCACGCTGCTGGCCAGGGCTTTCTCGCAGCTCACAGGTTTTATCTGGGAAAGCGTGACCCGGCTCTCAGGGCTCCCCAGTGCGGAGCTCCAGGCCGCCCTCTTGGTGATCACCGTGCTCTTCACTTTATCCGTGTATTACAGCCTCCGGCGTCTCCTGCCATTGGGAGGACAAAAATCATGAAACCGAGAACAAGAGCGGGGCTCTGTGCAGCCCTGGTCCTGATGATGATGGGGAGCGCCCCGCTGTTCGGTCAACAGGGCTTCAGCCTCAAGACCGACATCGTGGTCGAGAAAGGTGAGGTCCAGGACAATGTTTTCACCATCGGCGGAAGCATCCACATCAAAGGCAGGGTCGAAAAAACGGTCATCGCTTTGGGTGGCACCATCACAATCGAGGGAGAGGTGGGAGAGGCGGTCATGGGGATCGGCGCCGATGTCATCCTCAAGTCCAGCGCCCGGATCGAAGGGGACCTGGTGTCATTCGGCGGGACATTGACCAAGACTCAGGGAGCCGTGATCGAGGGAGACACCATATTCTTCAAGGCCGATGAAGGCATCGGCAAGCTCATTCAGGAAGGGCTGTTCGGACAGAGGGGAGCCTCATTGATCCCCCTGCTCATCATCGTCAGGTTGATCATGGCCTTCATCTGGTTCATCCTGGCCGTGGTCCTCCTGGCTATCTTCCCCCGACAGATCACATTCGCGACCGACCAGGTCCGCAAGGCCTTCTGGCCCGTGTTCGGGACCGGAGTATTGGCCATCGTTGTCTTTTCCGGCCTGGTGGTCTTTGCCGCGCTGCTCTCGCTGGCGCTCATCGGGCTTCCCATACTGGTGTCGCTGATCATCATCGGGGTGATCATCAAGATCTTCGGACAGGTCATCCTTTTCTACTTCTTCGGAGAGACACTTTACAGGGCCTTCAGCGGAAAACCCACGCCTCCCTTCCTGGCGGTAACTATAGGTTTCGTGTTGGTTACCGTTGTCGGGATGATCCCCATCCTGGGTGCGCTCGTTTCCCTGGTACTGAGCATCATCGGATGGGGCGTTGTGGTCCGCACCAAGTTCGGGAACACCCCCAACTGGTTCAGAAAAACCGCCTAGAGCTCGAGGATCTCTTTTTCTTTGGTAGCGGCTATCTCTTCGGTCTTTTTGATGTTCTGGTTGGTGATTTCCTGAAGCTTGTCATAGCCCCAGAACTTGTCGTCTTCCGAGATCTCTTTCTCTTTCTCGAGGAGTTCGACCATCTCTTTGGACTCCCGCCTCATGATGCGAAGTGCGGTTTTTTCGTCTTCCATCAGCTTGTGGATGTGTTTCGCGATCTCATGGCGGCGTTCTTCATCGAGGGGTGGGATGGGTATCTTCAGGATCTTGCCATCGTTGATCGGGTTTAGTCCCAGGTCTGCAGCCCGGATAGCCTTATCGATGGTCTCCAGCAGGCTTGTGTCCCACGGCTGTATTGTTATTAGGGTAGGATCCGGGACCGCAAGGGTTGCCACCTGGTTCACGGGAGTCAGGGTCCCGTAGTACTCGACCTTGATGTCCTCGAAGATGCCGATGTTGGCGCGGCCGGTCCGAAGCCTGCTCAGGTCCTTGCGGAAGTGCTCCACAGAGCCCTTCATCTTGTGTTCCAGCTCTCTCAGTTCTTCCTTGACCATGTTTCACCCTTCCTCGCAAATCCCGATTGCGGTCTATCTCAAACCCGTCTTGATCAATAAACCCGGGTTCCGATCTTCTGCCCCAGCGCCGCCTTTTGGATATTCCCTTCTTTTTTCAGGTTGAACACGACGATGGGCAGGTCATGCTCGCGGCACAGCTGGAAGGCGGTGGCATCCATGATCTTGAGATCCATGTTCAGGGCATCGCTGAACCGGATATTCTCATACAGCTGGGCGTTTTTGTCGAGCAAGGGATCGGCGGAATACACTCCGTCGACCTTGGTGGCTTTCAGGATCACTTCGGCGTTGATCTCGAGGGCGCGGAGGACACCTGCCGTATCTGTGGTGAAATAGGGGCTTCCGATGCCGGCGGTGAAAATCACGACGCGGCCCTTTTCGAGATGACGGATAACCCGGCGGCGCAGGAAAGGCTCGGCTACGGACTTGACCTCGATCGCCGAGATCTGACGCGTGACGACACCTTCCCGCTCAAGGGCGTCCTGGAGCGCGATGCCGTTCATAATGGTGGCCAGCAGGCCCATATAGTCAGCCGAGGCCCGGTCCATTCCCGCTTCCGCGCCCCGTATGCCGCGGAAGATGTTCCCCGCTCCGATCATGATAGCGATCTCTATGCCCAGAGCATGGACGTCCTTGATCTCACGCGCGATGTTTTGGGTGGTGTCCAGATCTATGCCGTGGGGAAGTTCGCCAAGAAGAGATTCGCCGGACAGTTTAAGCAGGACCCGTTTGAACCGCTCTTTTTTCTCCGGCATGTTGGCTTTGGTCGATCAGGAATCGCCCAGAGCGAACCGGGCGAACCGTCTTATTTGAATGTTCTCTCCGAATTTTGCGATATAGGTGGCCACGAGCTGTTCCACTGTCATCTTGTCATCTTTGATGTAAGGTTGATTCAGGAGGCAGACTTCGGAGAAGAACTTCCCCAGCTTCCCTTGCACGATCTTTTCCACGATCTCCGGCGGCTTGTTGGAGTCCTTGAGCTGAGTGCGGATGATCTCCCGCTCTTCCTCCAGGGACTCGGCCGGGATCTGGTCCGTCGAAACATAGGTCGGGTTGGCCGCCGCGATGTGCATGGCGACGTTCTTCACCAGTTCCTGGAACTCCTCGTTCCGGGACACGAAATCGGACTCGCTGTTGATCTCGACCAGGACGCCCAGCCTTCCATTCATGTGGATGTAGGATCCCACTATGCCGTCGCCGGTGCTCCGGCTCATTTTTTCCTTGGCCCGGGCCATCCCCTTCTTCCTGAGGTCGATGATGGCTTTTTCCAGGTCGCCGTCTGAGTCCTGCAGCGCCTTCTTGCACTCCATCATCCCGATGCCGGTACGCTGGCGTAGCTCGTTGACCAGTTGCGCAGTGATCTTCATCTGTTATTTTTCCTTTGCGGTCTTCTTCGTTGCGGGCGCCGCTTCTTCCACAGGAGGAACAGGCTCGGGATCGACCTTTGTTTCCACAGAAGATTCGGGCTCGTCCTTGGCCGGTTTTGTATCCTCGACCTCTGGTTTTTCTTCGGGCTTCGCTTCCTCCACGACCTCTTCTGCGGCAGGTTCCGCCGCGGCCGGCTCGGGTTCCGGTTCAGGCTCCGGCTCGGGCTCGGGCTCTTCCACGACCGGCTTTGCTGCCTCGACTTCCGATTTTTCTTCGGCTTTCGTTTCCTCTACCACCTCTACTGCCACGGGTTCCACCGCGGGCGGCTCTTCGGCCGGCACGACTTCAGGTTGAGGTTCGGCTTCTGCTGGCTGCGCCTCAGGCGCGACGGGCTCAGTCTCCGCAGCCTGCTGCTCAGCCGCGACCTCCGCTTCTTCTTCGGCCGCCTGCTGTTCGAGCAGCTCCTTTTCCATCCGGCTCTTCTTGCCTTCCAGGATGGCTTCGGCGACCTTGGATGTGAACAGCTCGATGGCCCGGACCGCATCGTCGTTGCCCGGGATGGGATATTGGATGTTCTCCGGGTCGCCGTTGGTGTCCACCACGGCAACTATGGGGATGCCGAGTTTCTGCGCTTCGGAAATGGCGATGTCTTCTTTCGTGGAATCGATCACCACCATGACGCCGGGACGCCCTTTTAAGTTTTTGATGCCTCCCAGGTTTTTGGACAGCTTCCGGAAGACTTTCTCAAGTTTGGATTGTTCTTTTTTCGAAAGCAGGTCCCAGCGGCCGTCTTCCTTCATCTCTTCCAGTTCGACCAGCTTGTCGACGCTACCTCGGATGACATCGAAATTCGTGAGCAGACCGCCCAGCCAACGCTGATTGACATAACTGGCCTCGGCTTGCGTGGCGTAGTCCTTGATGATGTCTTGAGCCTGCTTCTTGGTGCCCACCAGCAGGATATCCTGCCCCTTTTCAGCCACCTCTCGGACATAGGAGATGGCCTCCTTGAAAACCTTCATGGTCTTTTGCAGGTCGATGATGTAGATCCCGTTCCTCTGCCCGAATATGAACTCTTTCATCTTGGGATTCCACCGCTTGGTCTGGTGACCGAAGTGGACGCCTGCTTCCAAAAGCTCTTTCATAGTTACTGAAACCAAAGCTACGCCTCCGTTATCTCTTGTGGTACTGAGGGGCCTTACGGGCTTTGAGCAGTCCGTATTTTTTCCGTTCCTTCTCCCGCGAATCGCGAGTGAGCAGACCGGCCCCCTTTAGAATGGGCCTGAGTTCTTTGTTGAATTCCACCAGAGCCCTGGCGATTCCCAGGCGGATGGCATCTGCCTGGCCGCTGGCTCCTCCCCCGTTGGCACGGATGAAAAGGTCGAACTTGTTCGCCGTTTCCGTCAAATGCAGGGGCTGCTTGATGGTGTGCTTGTGGCTTTCCAGATTGAAGTATTCATCGAAAGGGCGGGGTCTTTTATTGACATACAGCGTGATATCCCCCTTCCCTGGTCGAAGATACACGCGCGCCACAGATGTTTTCCGTTTGCCTGTCCCGTAATACTGAATTAAGCTCACGGTTCCTCCTAAAACTTGTATTCCTGGGGCTGTTGGGCTTCGTGGGGGTGATGAGGGCCGGCATACACCTTGAGTTTCTTGTGGATCCCCCGGTTCAGTTTATTCTTGGGAAGCATGCCCCAGACCGCTTTGCGTATAACCTCTTCAGGCTTCTTATCCAGGAGCTCGCTGAGGTTCTTTTCTTTGATCCCTCCCGGATATCCGGTATGGGAGTAGTATTTTTTCTGCTCCAACTTCTTCCCGGTGACTTTGATCTTCTCTGCATTGATCACGACCACGAAATCACCCGTATCCATAAAATCCACATACTGCGGTTTGTTCTTCCCGCGCAACAGGATGGCCACCCTGGTCGCCAGACGACCGAGGATTACTCCTTCGGCATCGATCAGCCACCAGTGTCGCTCGACTTCGCCTTTTTTCGGCACGTATGTTTTCATCGTATCCAACCTTAGAATATTATCCTAAAGGATAGGTCAAGAAATAAAGATACCTATATTGATGAGGAAATATACTAAATCTTGACACTTCTGTCAACCATTCTCTAGGGACGGTAAGCGGCTCAAATGCCGTCTCGTCTCTCTTCCGGCCTAATCATTCCAAGCGAAAGACCCTCCCAACCTCCCCATGCGCTCGGAATGAATAGGCCGGCATCCGAACTCCGCCAAGCCATCCTCTGCTTTAAGTGTATGACCCGGTCTAAGAGACACAGAGGGGTTCAGTTCACCCACACTCGGGGTGCAGGCGGCTTCCTGATCCGGCTGCGGGAGATCAGGAGGATCCCGATCAGAAAGCCCCCGATATGTGCAAACCAGGCCACGCCCCCTCCCAGGCCGACATTCATCAGCTGTCCAAAAAACCAGAGCATCAGGAGAATTGCCGCCGGGACGGGGACTATCCAGATAAAGACCAGCGTCAGCACCCTGGCTCCGGGGTAAAGGACGAGATAGGCCCCCAGAATGCCGGCGATGGCTCCGCTGGCGCCCACCACGGGGATCGTGGAATTGGGGTGAAATACGATGTGGGTAACGGAAGCCCCCAGGCCCGTGAACAGATAAAACAGGACAAAGCGGACCGGGCCCAGGTAGTCCTCGATGTTGTTGCCGAAAATCCAGAGGTAGAGCATGTTTCCCAACAGGTGGAAGAGGCCGCCGTGGACAAACATGGAAGTAAGAAGCGTCACAGGAGGGGCCAACCGGGGAAGGCCGGGAAGTGTCGTGAAGTGTGTGAGTTCATAAGGAACGGCACCCATCCTGAAGACATGAAATCCCAGCCCCTGAGGTGAGAGGACCTGATAGGCGAACATCGCGACATTGGCTGCGATTAGCAGGAACGTGAATACCGGGACCCGGGAAGTGGGATTTTCGTCTTTCAGAGGTAAGAACATATCCGTCTAAAAAAAAGGGGTCAAACTGAACCTGTTTGACCCCTATGTGTTGACTACAAAAAAAAATAAGACTACCGAATCTCCCCGCGTTGGAGCTCTCTCTCCAGTTTTTCTCTTTCCAGCTCTGCTTTGCGGACCTGTCTGTATCTTTCCAGCCAGGAGTCGGCCCGCTGGACGAAGCTCTGCTCCCTTTCCGGGTAGAGTTTGGAGTGTACGTTCCGGTACAGCATGTTTATGTAGGCATAGGTGAACGCGTGTGTGTTGTCGATATCCAGGGACTTGAGCAGCGCACTCTCGCTCTCGTCCGATATCTTTATGCGCTCGGCTTTGGGGAGGACGTTCTGCATGCGGTAAGCTTTCTGGAAGCGGTTCACACCCAGCGTGTACCAGACCAGGGGATTTTCCGGGTCCATTTCGGTCCGCATCATATGGGCCGCATAAGCCTTATCGAACTCCGGCAGGGGCTGCTGTTCATCATAGAACTGGGCCAGATAGGAATAACCCTCCGGGTTTTCCGGGTCGGTTTCGATCCGGCGCAAGTACATCTTCTCCGCCCTTCTTTTTAGATCGTTGTCTTCCGCAGCGTACCGCTTGTAGAAGCCCGCCACCACATAATAGTTGCTCATGTTGGTGGGTTCCTGCTCCAGGATCATCAGGAACAGCTCCTCCGCTTCTTCAAATTTCCGCATCTTGTCGTACATGTCACCCAAAGAATGGATGATCTGCCTGTTGCTGGGGTCGATCTCCAGGGCTTTGGTCAGCGCATCCAGGGCATTCTGAGCCCTGTCGTTATTGGACTCATTATCCACACCGGGCTTGTACATGTTCTTGTAGCTCTCACCCAGGAACCTGTAAGCCTGAACCAGTTCGGGATTGTAATGCAGGGCCCGTTCATATTCCTCTATGGCCAAACGGTATTTCTGTTCAGTGAAGTGGTGATTGGCATTGGTAAAATGGTGGTTCGCCTGAAGCCGGCTGATCCTGAGCTTTTCACATCCAGTGGTGGCGAAGACCAGACCAGCGACCAGGATAACCAGGAGCGCAGCATGCATGTTTCTTCGAGACATCACGACCTCCTTACTGTCCGAATGTGTTTATTTTAATAGAAAAGAGCTTTATAGTCAATTCCGGCGGACCACGATTCGGATCGGGGTGCCCTTCAGGTCAAAGCGTTCGCGCACTTTTTGCACGAAAAACTTCTCATAGGCCGGAGCCAGGGCTATTTTGGAGTGCGTGAACAGGATGAAAGTGGGAGGAAGCGATCTCAGCTGGGTCATGTACTTGATCTTGATCTTGGTCCCCTTGCGCGTCCGAGCCTGGAATTTGGAGTTGATCTCTTTAAGGAACTCGTTGAGCCGGGCCGTAGCGATCCTCTTGCGGCCGTTGGCCAGAACTTCATCGGCCGTGTCCAAGATCTTGACCACCCTTTGGCCGGACAGGGCCGAAACGAAGAGCAGGGGTGCATAGGACACGAAATCGAGCTTTTGGGCGGCCATGCTTTTGAAATCTTTTGTGGTCAGGGCGTCCTTGTCCACCAGGTCCCATTTGTTCAGGGCCAGGATCAGGGGTTTTCCCGAGTCCCGGGCCAGGTGGGCGATGGCCGTGTCCTGACGCGTGGGAAATTCCTTGGCATCCATGATCAGACAGATGACATCCGCCGCCCGGATGTCTTTCTTGGCTTTGACGATCCCCGCCTTCTCTCTCTGGTCACGGGTCCGGCTCATCTTCCGGATCCCGGCCGTGTCCACCAGAATGTAGGCCTTCTTGTCGCGGTGGATCAGCGTGTCCGTGCTGTCCCGCGTGGTTCCCGGGATCTCACTCACGATCAGGCGTTTCTCTCCGCTCAAGCGGTTGACGATGGAAGATTTCCCCACATTGATGCGGCCCACCAGGGCGATCTTGACGGGGATTTCTCCGTCCTTGCCCTGTTCGGGATTGACCGGCAGGGCCTCGATCAAGAGGTTTTCCAGGTCTTCGAGATTTCTTTTATGCTCTGCGGACACCGCCACAAAATCCTGCGGACCAAGCCTGAAAACGTCCACGAGGCCCTTGCTTTCCTCAGCCTCGGAATCCAGCTTATTGACCACCACGTAGAGAGGCTTTCCGAGCTTTCTGAGGGACAGGAACAGCTCTTCCTCGGGAGGGAGCAGGGACCGCTTCCCATCCAGAACGAACAGCAGGACGTCTCCCTCCTGAGAGGCCTCCCATGCTTTTTCCCGGACCTGAGCCGAGAAGGGATCCTCCTGTGTGTCGAAGAAACCTCCGGTATCGACCAGTACAAAACGTCGGTCTCGCAGGGTACACTCAGCGGCGAGCTGGTCCCGTGTCATCCCGGGCAGGGTGTGAACCAGAGATTTTTTCTTTCCCAAAAGACGGTTGAAGAGCGTGGATTTCCCCACGTTCGGGAATCCGACGATTACGACTCGAGGCAGCTTTTTCATGGTGGAATTCAGTGGGCGATGAGATCCAGCCTGGGGAGCAGGGGGCGCGTCAGGTCGATATGACCGTTCAGGGTTTCCCTCTCGTTCCCCTCGATCAGGATAAGCACACGTTTTATGGACTCGAAGTTGTAGGTCAAGGAATTAACGATGGCAAAGACTGTGGCCATCTCCGCCGAGGTTCCGGAGCGATGATTGTCCATGAGCTCACGGGAAAAGTCCACATAGGCGACGCCGTCCCTGGTGATGTATATCTCCCGGAGCCGTGTTCCCACCGGGACGGAAGCCACTGCGCCGTTGGACGATCCCTTGACAAGTTCCTCGATCGTTTGTTTAGCTTCAAAAACCGTTTGTTCATAAGAGTAGATCTCCCGCTCCTCAGGGTGCAGGAGATAGTCATTTTCCGAGAGAAAGAACAGCGTCACCGTCCGGGTCTGACGAGCCAAAGCCGGGACCGCCCCCTGGTCATCCGGACTCGCGACCGGATCCAGCAGCGGCGGCTGTTCGTCGCCCGCGGTGAAAAACAGGACCGCCAGAACGATCAACAGCGCGAAGAGGACAGCGAGGGGCAGGGTGCGTTTTATGTCCATGCCGGCCTGTCAGTCTATGGCTTGCTGCCGGATGTATTTCGCCAGGCCCGCATAGATGGCCTCGGCCACGGCGTCCTGAAAATCATCCGTCAGTAGTTTGCGTTCTTCGTCCGGATTGGAGATGAAGGCGACCTCCACCAGAACGGCGGGGCAGGCCACTCCGGTCAACACCTTGAAGGGCGCCTGCTTGACTCCCCGGTTCCGTGTGTCCCGCAGCGTGTTGAGCTCGTTCTGGATGAGCTCCGCCATCTGGCTGCTCTGCTTCAGGTGGTTGGCCTGAGCCATGTCCCACAGGATCATCTTGATGTCGTCCTCGGCATCACCCTGGATCTGATCGAGCTCCGTCGAGTTGTTTTCCATATACGCCAGCCGCCGCGCCTCCTCGTCCGTGGCATTTATATTCAGGAAATATGTCTCCGCACCCCTGGCCTTACTGCCCGGGAAACCGTTGGCATGGATGCTGACAAAGAGAAACGCCTGTTCATTGTTGGCGATGGCTGCCCGCTTTTCCAAGGGAATGTCAACATCCCGGTCCCGGGTCAGGACCACGCGGTATGCCAGATTGCGCTCGATGATGGCCTTGAGTTTCAGGCTGAGTGACAGAGTAATGTCTTTTTCCAGAGTACCGTTCTGTCCCTCGGCCCCCACCTCGAGGCCGCCGTGTCCGGGATCGATGATGATGGTCCGGTAACCCTGGGCGCGATTCTGGGTCGAAGAAGGTGCAGAGACGACGGCCCCCGCCTCATCACGATCCGGCTCCTTGACGCCGGGCTTTTTCTCTGGGACCGGCGGAGCTGCCTTCACCGCAGCAGCCTCGGCCCCCGGCCGGGGATCGATACCCTCGGGCAGCACGTCGATGATCAGCCGGGGAGGGTCGGAAAGAGTGGATGTGGCGTGCTTGAAATCCGACATCCGGACCTTGACGTTCAAAACATAGAAGTCTGAGCCCTCGTTCCAGCCGACGGAATCGATAAACCGGCTGCGGAAGGTATTCCTGCGGATCCGGAACGATTGGTCGGCCCTGATCCTCACCAGGAGATAGATGCCGTTTTTCTCCACGCTGGAGCGGATAGGATAATTTGAGGTGAGGGTCAGCCGGCAGGCATCGGCCAAATCCTCCACAGACAGCTGAAGGAAGGGTGAAGCCTGGGGACCTGTTGCGGCGGCAGGGTTGCTAAAACCGGACAGAACAAGGAGGGCCGTAAGGCAGAGGACAATGTATTTCACCACGTTTCACTCGTTTTCAAAATTTGGAGGCGGCGGGAATCGAACCCGCGTCCGAAGACATTCGACGGAAGGTGTCTACATGCTTATCCCTTGCTTAGTTCTCGTTCCAGGGCTGCCGCAAGGGAGAGCGACCCCGAAACCAGCTCCGAGGTGATTCGCTTACCGGGCACGGAACCAACCCGGTTCGCTATCCTGCTTGTCGGCGCTTCCCGGAAGTCGCAGGAATACGACCGAGAAACGGCATGCCTACTGATTAGGCAGCAAGTGCTATAGGTTCCGCACTTAATAAGGTCCGCCTTTTTAACGAGGGAGACGGGGCCTCGACATGCTACCTTCGTCTCATTATCTCCGTCGAATCCAGTTCGCCCCCGGATAGCACACGTCTAATTATAAAGAATTACACCGAAAATTGTCAACCGCGGCTCTGGAAGGCAAATTTCACCCCTAGGGGTGATTGACAATCGTTGATGAGATGATTATTGTATGTAAGGACCTTGTTGTGCTGGCTGGGCAAGGTAACCTCACCATACCCCCTTTTGCTAAATACACACCACAGCCAGCATCCCTTAAACTAAATACACACCACAGCTCAATTAGTTTAGTCGCAGCACATGGAATAAATTTGAAAATAATTTAAATTTTTTTTCGATCAAAGGAATAAAAGGGACAGATGCGATAGATAGGGACAGTCCCCGCACACTGAGGGATCGAACTTCATTCGGTTCTTTTTCGTAGAAAAAGCTGTAGAGCTCGTCTATACTTCTGCAATGAGGAGATAATGACCGATCTCGGCGCCTGCCTCTCCCACCAGCTGGGGCCTCTGGATTCACGGGTGAAGTTCCTGGTCCGGGAATACGACCGAATCTGGGAGGAGACCCCTACGGACACGACAGCCCCGGAAAAGATCTACTCCCCATCGGAGAAAAAGGAATTCGAGAGGGAGCTTTCCGCCCTGATCGACCGCATGTCGGCGGAACAGAAACAGGCCGTCCTTTCCGGGCAGGCCCGGGAGCCCGCCTGGATGGAAAGGGTCGCGGCTGAGCTGCGTCCCTTCTTTCAACGGCTCCTGAGGCGGGCAGACCTGAAGATCGAGTCCGTGTACGATACCCGTTTCGTGGAAGCCACTCGAGAGTTCCTGCGTTCGGCCCGGGAGTTCGACCCGGACATGGAGATCGCTTCGGTCTACCAGGCCCTGCGCAACGTCTGGATCATGAACACCCTGCAGTTCTACCTGGGGATCGAGGCCGCGCACACGGATGCGATATTCGGTTACAGCATGGTCTATCCCTACCTGGACAACGTCCTGGACGACAGCGGCCGGTCCCCCTCTGACAAGATATCGCTGGTCCTCAAGCTGAAGGCCTGGCTGGAGGGAGAGGAGATCGAGCCCGCATCGCCACAGGAAGAGAAGCTCCGGGCCCTGATCCGGAAGATCGAAGGGCAGTTCTCCCGCAGCGACTATCCCGGTGTCTACCGATCCATGCTGTCGATCTACAACGGTCAGATCAAAAGCCTGATGCAGCAGCAGGGAACAATGACGTACGATTCAAATGACATCCTGGGCATCAGCCTGGAAAAAGGGGGCACTTCGGTCCTAGCCGACGGATATCTGGTGGCCGGGGCGCTTTCACCGCAGCAGGAGGATTTCTGTTTCGGATTCGGTGTCTTCCTGCAGCTGGCCGACGACCTGCAGGACATCGCCGAGGACGCCGAGCACGGCCACATGACCTTGTTCTCCCAGTCCGCCGGGCGCACGCCGCTGGATCCCCTGGTACACAAACTCCTCCGCTTCATGTCCGGCATCCTGGAACAGAAGCTGGACGCCGGCCGCCCCCGTGAAAAGGCCCTGCAGGAGATGATCCAGCCCAACTGCGCGTTGATGTACATGGAATCGGTGGGCAAGCATGCGGCCTATTTCAGCAAGGGCTGTGTGCGGGATTTCCAGCGGGCCTTCCCCGTCCGGTTTTCCTATCTCAGGAGATTGAGAGAAACCATCGAAGGCAGGTTCCTGACGGGGCAGAAGAAGATCAGCGACCTCGACCCGGTCTCCGCCGCCTTCCTGACCCTCTCCTCCCGGGCTTTTACCCTGGATTGAGAGGATTTCTCCGGAATTTAGGGCACCCCGTGGCGGGGGCGAAGCGATCAGGGACGGGCAGCCTGAAGGTTCTCCCGGATCTCCTCCCGGTTCGACATGGCGGCCGCGACGGTGCTGATGAAGCCGTGATCCAGGACCCACTCGAGGGCGTTCTTAAAGGACGGCGTCCGGCTGCCGTCTGAGGCATACGGCCCCGCGGAACAGGTCTTCATGGCTATGATCCCGAGATCGTTCCTGTGTGCCTTCTCGAGCTCGACCTCGACCCGGGGCTGGTCCCACTCGGCCGACCGTCCCGAATTCATGTGCACGTAGGAGCCCTTGTGATTGAAGGGGAGCATGATGATATCGAAGAACCGAGACTCGTTGGCGCTTTCCAGCAAGGGGATCTCATCGTGGCAGGAGAACCCGTGCGCCCTTATGATCCCTTTCTTTTTCGCCGCGGTGAAAAACTCCATCACGGTCTCGTTGGCCAGGACATCCACCTCGCCCGGATCATGGATGAGCATGATGTCTATGTAGTCTGTTCTCAATGCCTTCAGGCAGGCCAGGAGGTCGGATTCCATGGATTTCAGGATGGCGTCGGAGGAGTACCCGGAGGAATCCCGCCCCCGGAGCCGCACACGGATCTTGGACTGGATGATCACATCCTTTCGATTTCCCTCAAGGGTCTCGCCGATCATGCGCTGGTTGTTGCCGTTGAAGTAAGACAGGCCGGTGTCGATGAAATTGAGCCCGGATCCCAGGGCCTCCATCAAGAGGGAGGGATCCATGCTGCGGGAGGCCCCGTAGCCCAGCACCGTGGGCTCGAGCCCGCTTCTTCCGAGAACCCTCGTTTCCAATCCGGTGTCGCTCTCCCCCCAGAGGCGCAGCGGATTCTTTTTCAAAACATTGAGTGCGACCAGTCCCGTGATCCCCGCCGAGGATTTTTTGAGAAATTCTTTCCTGGTGATCTTTTTGTCCTTTTTCTCCATGGTCATTCCTCCGATCCGCCGTGCGGACAATGCGGATTATACTCAATCCACACCCCAATCTCCAGATAAATTATCGGTTTTGTCGGCAATGCCTCGGTGGGAGAAAACCGGGATCCATTTCTGGACCGGCAACCAAATCCATGATGACTCGTAGTATGAATAGGGAACATAACACCCGTGTGTGAGGAGGACCCGAATGAATCGTATCCTTTTGATCTGTGTGACATGTCTGTTTGTGCTCCTGGCTTTCTGTTCGGAACCGCCTGCGCCGGAAGTGACTCTGGCGGATACCCTGCAGGCGGAGATCCCGCGCCTGATGGAGGCGGCCGAGGTCCCCGGCCTGTCCATCGCAGTCGTTCGTGAGGGCAAGATCTACTGGTCCGGCGCCTTCGGCGTGCGCAGTGCCGAGACCGGAGAGCCCATGGATGAGGAGACCATCTTCGAGGCGGCCTCCCTGACCAAGACCATCACGGCCGTCGCGGCACTCAAGCTGCTGGAATCCGGCGCACTGGAGCTGGACACACCCCTGGCCGAGTACCTCCCCTATCCCAAGCTCGCCGGGGATGAGCGCTACAAGAAGATCACAGCCCGCCTGGTCCTGACCCACACCACCGGACTCCCCAACTGGGGGACACGGCTCGTCCGCGAACCCGGAGAGCTCTATGGGTACTCGGGTGAGGGATTCCTCTACCTGGGAAAGACCATAGAGAAGATCACGGGCAAAGACCTGGATGCATTCGCCCGGGAGGTCATATTCGACCCCCTGGGAATGACACGGACAAGCTACATCGAGACCGCGGAATACAAGGCCAACGGCGCCTGCGGCCATGATCGCCACGGGGTGGCCATTGCGCTGCGGGAGAATCCTTCTCCGAACGGAGGCGCGAGCCTCATCACTACCCCCACCGACTATGCCCGCTACCTGTGCGCACTCATGAACGACACAGTGCTCGAGCCGGAGACCATCCGAGAGATGCTCTCACCCCACGTCAAGGCCACGGAATTCGACGCGAAAGAACCGGATGAGCATGTGTCCTGGGGATGGGGGTGGGGCATCCATCCGGGCACCGAAGAGAACGGCTTCTTTCACTGGGGCAACAACGGGGAACTGCGCGGGTTTACCGTGGCCTACAAGAACAAGGGAGAGGGCCTGGTCTTCTTCTCCAACAGCGAGAACGCCTTTGCATTGGCAGACCCCCTGGTGGCACTGATCACGGACGAGCCGCAGTACGGCATGCAGTGGCTGGAGTTCGAAGAGCAGCGCTACGACAACCCCGAAAGGAACGCCCACCGCTCCGTGGAAAAGGCCTTCCTGGACCTGGGGGCCGCAGCTGGCGTGCGGAGGCTGGCCGAGGTGCAGGAGCTCTTCCCGGACCTCATGGATGCGGAAGCCATAGGCTGGACCGCCGGCTATCTCGTGAACCGGGGCAAAACGGCCGAAGCGGCGGCCCTTTTCACCCGCATGCTCGACCTCGAGCCCAAGCGGATTCAAGCCTGGGAGGGATTGGGTCTGGTCGAGATGGAACAGGGACACTTCCCCGAAGCGATCCAAGCATTCGAAAAGGCCCTCGAGATCCAACCCAACCGGCGGATGGCCAAGAACGCG
>CBFDBC010000069.1:0-15692 GCA_965602945.1 uncultured bacterium
TCATTCAAAGCGCAGGGCCTTGACCGGATCGGCGCGGGAGGCCTTAAGCGCCTGGAACCCGACCGTCAGGAAGGCGCTCAGCACTGCAGCCAAAGCCGCCAGGATGAAGATGAAAACACTGATCCCGGTGCGGTAGGCGAAATCCTGCAGCCATCTGTGCATGACCAGGTAGGACACGGGCCAGGCGACAAGGTTGGCCACTCCCAACAGGAGGATGAATTCCTTGTAGATGAGGAATGTGATCTGTGGGGAAGAAGCACCCAGGACCTTGCGGATCCCGATCTCCTTGGTGCGCTGCTCGGCCGCAAAAGAGGCCAGCCCCAGCAGGCCCAGGCAGGCTATGAACACGGCCAGGCCGGCGAAATATTTCAGGATATCTCCCATCCGCTCCTCAGTGCGGTAGAGAGCCTCGAAGTCTTCGTTCAGGAAGTGGAATTCGAAGGGAAAATTGGGCACGACCCGTTTCCAGGTCTCCTCGACAAAGGTCAGGGAGGAGGGGATATCCTGTGAGCTCAGGCGGATCATGACAAAGTTGACGCTATCCGGATTGAGCGTGATGACGAGTGGTTCGATGTTTCTCTTGAGAGACAGAAAATGGTAATTCTTTACTACCCCGATCACCTGCCCGTCCGTGTTCCCGAAGCCGAAGCGCATGTTGACCGCCGAATCCACGCCCATCACCTTCACGAGTTCCTCGTTGATGATGTAGGCGGATTCCCTGTCCGTGGAAAACTCCCTGGAAAAACTCCGGCCTTCCGCCAGCTTGATGCCCATGGTCTCGAAGAAATCGTAGTCCACCTGGGTCATGAAGGTGGAGACATCGATCTCGGGGTCGCGGCCCTCCCAAAGAGCGCTGTCCGTGTTGCTGCCGACGGCGGAGGGGCGGTGCCGGGCACCGGAGACACCCAGGAGAGCAGGATTTCGCTGCAGCTCGGACTTCAGCTGGCCGTAGAGGCTCCTGTCCACGCCTCTCATGGGGAGGTAGACGGTGTGCTCTTTCTCATAGCCCAGCTTTTTGGACTTGAGGAAATTCAGCTGGCTGTACACTACGCCGGTCCCGATGATGAGGGAGATGGAGAGCGTGAACTGCACCACCACCAGTGCCCTGCGGAAGAGGGTGCTCCCGGGCCCTGACTGCAGCTTCCCCCGGAGTGTCCGGATGGGCTGGAAAGAACCCAGGAACAGGGCGGGGTAGCTGCCGGACACCAGGCCCGTGAGCAGGGCCACTCCCGCCAGCCCCCCCAGGAGCTCCCCATAGCCGAGGAGATTCAAAGATATGTGTTTTCCCGTCAGGGAGTTGAAAAACGGCAGTGCAGCGACCACGATGCCCAGCGCGATCATCAGCGATATCAGTGTGAAGAGCAGGGATTCCCCGTAGAACTGGCGGGTGATCTCGCCCCTTAAGGCGCCTACCACTTTCCGGATCCCCACCTCCTTGGCCCGTTTGGCGGAGCGGGCGGTCGAGAGGTTCATGAAATTGATGCAGGCTATCAGAAGTACGAAGAGGGCGATGACGGAGAAGATGTAGACATACTGGGAGGCGCGGGGCCCCGTGTCGAAGCCGAAGTGGCTGTACAGATGGATGTGTGTCAGGGGCATGAGTGAGAATGTCAGGTCCTCGATATCCCGCTGCCGCTCATTCAGCGCCGTGATCTTGGCCGTGACCTGCGCGGCGGAGGCGTCTCCCCGAAGTTTGATGTAGGTGGGGATGTTGTTGCTGTCCCAGCTTTCATTCGTTAATCCCAGGTCTTCCAGAAATTTGAAGGAGAGGAGCATATTGAACTGGAAATCCGAATTCTTTGGGACGTCCTGCATGACACCGGTGATCCGGAACGTGTGGCGTGTATTGATTGTCAGAGTCTTCCCCAGCGGATCCTCGTTCCCAAAATATTTTTCGGCCAGTTCTTCCGATACGACCATCGAATCGGGGTCGTTCAGGGCTGTGCGGGAGTCTCCTTTGACCAGGGGGAAGGTGAATATCTCCAGGAAGGCCGGATCGACCGCGCGAATTCCGTCCTGGTAGAGGAGCTTGTCTTCATACCGGACGAGCAGTTCTCCCATGCTCGTGGACCTCACCGCGTGTTCGATCTCCGGGATCTCGGCTTCCAGGGCCCGCGCCATGGGATAGGGCGAGACCGTGACATGGAACAGTTTTCCGGAGTAGTTCTGATCGAACTCCACCCGGTAGAGCTGATCCGTGTGGATATGGAAGCGGTTGAAGGAGAGCTCGTCCAGGACCCAGAGGCTGATGAGCAGGCAGCACGCCATTCCGATGGCCAGCCCGGTGATGTTGATGAAGGAGTAACCCTTGTGACGTTTGATGTTGCGGAAAGCGACCTTGAGGTAGTTCTTGAACATGTGAACACTCCAGAAGATGGAATTGAAAATAAAAGAGGGGAGCGATCGGAAAACCTGTCCCCAATACCAGAGGGCTGCGGCTCCGGCTCCCCTGTCCCGCTTGATCTCAGAGAATATCTCCTCGAAGTCTCCCGCCAGCGTGATGTGGTCATCCCTGTGCAGCAGGAGGCCGAGCACCCGGCGGCGGAGCGGTTGGCGGGGAGTCTTGGGTTTTGTCATGCTGCTGTCATCTGCGGCTCGGACGCGCGAGGTCGGCGAAGCCGGCCCACAGTACCTCGTTCATGCGGTTGATCTCGTTCAGGGCGCTCACACCCCGCTTGGTGAGCCGGTAGTAGCGTTTGCTGAGACCGCGTCTTTCCGGGGTGGCGGTTCCCGAGTAGGAGGAGAGATAACCCCGCTTGGTGAGCCGGTCCAGGGGGAAGTAAACTCCACCCAGGGACAGCTTCTTCCCGGTCACCTCCTGCAGGTACTTGTATATGGTGGTGCCGTACGCGTTCTCTCCCATTTTCAAGACTGAGAGGAGGATCAGCTCTTCGAGTTTCGTGAGTATTTCCATGGCCTATCCTTTTCCGTTTCTGTATATTCTACAATTTAGAAGACGCATCACATTGCAGAAACGTTGACAATTTTCTAATATTTAGAAAACTTTTTCGGCGATGTTTGTATGAGCGCCTCCGAAAATGCAGATGGAACAGCGTCATCACGAGCGCAGCGATGTGATCTCCAAGATTGCTTCACACCAAAGAAGGTGCTCGCAAAGACTTAGGGAAATACAGAGACATGGGGATATACTGTTCTATGGACTTGGCGTGAGCTTGATGAGAGGCAGGAATAAGGATAAGATGTGCTGTATCGAGGACACATGAGCTCTGAAACCGTGAACCTGCCGCCTCAAGACACCTACCGGTCCCGCATCCGGGACTGCGACCGAAGTCTCGGGCGCCAGCGGCCTGTCGAGGCCGCCCTGATCGCCGCCAAGCTGGCCATCATCGCATGCGGCATCTTTTTCCTGTACAAGATCGCGGCCGACGCGAATGCGGATTACATCCTCCCATTGGGTGCGGCGATTATCCTGTTCGCAGTGCCCGCCATTGTCCACGAACACTTTATCCGGAAGCGCCAGTTCATCCTCCTTGTGCGCTCGTTGAACGAGATGGAAATAAAGGCGCTTCAGCACCGCTTCGTGGACTACTCGGACGGCAGCACCTATGCAGACCCCGAGCATCCCTTCGGCTCCGACCTGGATCTGTTCGGACCGAGGAGTGTGTTCCACTTCCTGAACCGGACCACGACCGCTTTCGGCTCGGAATGCCTTTCGGGCTGGCTCCGTGATCATCCGGGGCAGGATCCCCGCGGCCTGCTCCATGCCAGGCAGGAGGCTGCGGGCGAGCTGGCCGGCAGGATCGAGCTGCGCCACCGCGTGCAGGCCTTCGGACGGCAGATCAAGGGATCGCTGCAGAGGCCCAATTCATTCCCTCAGCTGATGGCCGAGCCCCATCTGGTGTACAAGAACACAGCGCTGACCCTGATCATCCACCTGCTGCCCGCGTGCACACTGACAGCGGCCGGCCTGATATTTGCCGGGCTTCACTGGGGCATCCCCCTGGGGCTGCTGGTGGTACAGCTGTTTGTCAACCGCCGCACCCGGAAACGCATCCACATGATCCATCTCCTGACATCTCACAATGCCAGGGTCTTCAAGGC
Source organism: uncultured bacterium (assembly GCA_965602945.1). Lineage (GTDB taxonomy): Bacteria > Acidobacteriota > Aminicenantia > Aminicenantales > Aminicenantaceae > JAUXEH01. The sequence continues at coordinate 4,063 of CBFDBC010000069.1, forward strand.
CTACTCTCAGATCATTCGGCAGATCGAGAATGTGCAGGTCCTGAGCCCCCTGTTGAAGGAGATGCAGGCACGGCTGCAGGCCGGAGGCAGGCCCGCATCCCGGCATATCAGATCACTCTCCAACCTGGCCTCATTTTTCGAGCTGCGGAGGAGCGAGATCCTGCATCCGGTGCTTAACAGCATGCTGCTCTGGGACCTGCACTGCGTGCTCCGGCTCGAGCGATGGAAATCCCGCCATGCGGAACGGGCGCAGGACTGGCTGCGGACCCTCGGTGAATTCGAGGCACTCTCCAGTTTTGCCAACCTCCGCTTCAATTTTCGGGACTGGGCGTTTCCTGAGATCGAGCCGGAGGGAGGGATTTTCCTGGCTGAAGCCCTGGGCCATTTCCTCATCTCCCCCGAGGAGCGGGTCTGCAATGATTTCCTGGCGGAGGGGCGGGGGACCATCCTGGTCGTCACAGGACCCAACATGGCGGGCAAGAGCACATTTCTGAAAACTCTGGGAGTCAATTTGGTGCTGGGTCTGGCCGGGGCCCCGGTCTGTGCCCGCTCTTGCCGGCTCTCTCCCTTCAAGCTCTACACCAGTATGAAGGTCAGCGATTCCCTCGACAAACATCTGTCCCTGTTCTACGCGGAGCTCCAGCAACTGAAGAAGATCCTGGATGTCATCCTCCGGGGCGATGACGTCTTTTATCTTCTGGACGAGATGCTCAAGGGGACCAACGCTCTGGACCGGCAGGCGGGAGCCGTAGCCCTGATGCGCCAGCTGGTCGGATTCAAGGCCTCGGGCGTTGTCGCCACGCATGACCTGGAGCTCACACGTCTCGAGGAGGAGATCCCCGAGAAGATCAAGAACTTTCACTTCGACGGATTCGTCGAAGGAGACCAGCTTCGTTTCGACTACACCCTCAAGCCGGGGAAGTGCGAGAGCTTCAATGCTCTAGCCCTCATGCGTAAAATCGGCATCAAAATCTAGCCTGAAATAATTCATAAAAGCTGCCAACACATTCCATAAAAAGAAACCTCATATCTTATGTAGGCATCTTTTACCCTTCGGGCGCGTCAATCTCAGCACATCGACATCGTCGTGGCCCAATCGATGTAGCACACTACACCTCATGAGCCACATCCTTGTCGCTGCACTAATCTTGCCCCGTGAATTATCCAGGCGCCTGGATAATTCATAAGGATTGCCGATATTCACTTGCAGATTAAGTCCGGCTGGGTTCAGAAGGCGAAGGCGACGCCAATCTTGGGCATCAGGATGTCGGTGCGGGACCGGTTCAAATAATAAGTGACGCCATCGTCCCCCAGTTCCATATCTCCGGGCTGCATGTAGTACGCCGGCCCTCCCCGGAGATAGCGGATTCCGACATCCAGGAGGACCGCAAACGAACCCTTTTCCGCGGTTGGAGCCCGCCCGAACAGGCCCAGCATCAGTCCTCCGCCCAGGCCGTAGCTGAAGACGGTGGAGCGGATGTGGTTGGTGCTGGCGATCTGCTCGTATTCCCAATCCGAATCGTCGTAGGCCCGGGTGTCTGTGGTCAAGTGCTGCAGCCCGATCAGGCCCTCGATGTACGGCCGGGCCGGACCCAGGCTGGGCTGCAGACGAAGCAGGGCGTGGCTGCGGAAGATGGCGTTGGAGGTGCTCACCTTGACCCATATATCCGGGATGGTCCCGCTGAAAGGCTCCCACCGGCTCTGCCATCCGTAGATGTGATAGGCGAAGGCCGCTCCGATGTGTAGAGCGGAGTCAGGGATCCGGTAAAGGAGGTCCATGCTCCCTCCCCAGCCGATCCGGTCCATGACCTGGTGAAATTCACCCTGGGGGAAAAACGGTTCGAAGGCCAGGCCCATCTGCCACCTGTTTTGGCCGGTCTCGGCCGCCGCGGTCCCAAGGAGAACGAGAAACAGCAGCCCGGGGATCCATATTTTCCTCATTGGTCGAACCTCCTCGATCATGGGAGTAAGCTGTCCATCCCCTGAGCTGCAAGAATCATACCAATAGAAACCAGGGAAAAGGGCTCTGCACGGACGCAGGATTGTCTCCCATAAGGGTCAGTTGTCCTCAAAAGGGCCTCATGATGAGTCGGGTTTTGACATCTTCGTCAACCATGAATATGATAGACAGGCATTTATCAATAAATCTACAGGAGACTATCTTTCCGCAAACGAGGAGGTCACATGAACCTGGGTAATAACGGCAGTTATCTCAAACGGTTCCTGGTTGTGGTCCTGATTCTCTTCCCTATCTGGGCACTGGCACAGGAATACGGTGGGGCTGCGGTCAGGGACATCGACAGGATCCTCCCTGAAAAGGAGAGGGCCGCGGTGTACAACGAGATCCTGAAGTGGCGCCTGGACAACATCATCCCGGAGCTCATGCGCAAGGAAGGGATCGACCTGTGGCTCGTCATCAACCGGGAGTACAACGAGGACCCGGTCTACATGAGCATGATGCCCGAGCCGACCATGAACGCCCGCCGGACCTCGATCCTGATGTTCCACGACCGCGGCCTGGACAAGGGCGTCGAGAGGCTGAGCGGCAGCTACTACGGGAGCCGGGGATGGTATACGGGCACCTGGGCCGATAAATCCAAAAAGCAGTTCGAGAGCCTGGCCGGGGTGATCAAAAAACTCGATCCAAAGAAGATCGGAATCGATGTGTCCCCCACTTACCGGTTCGGAGACGGACTGACCGCCAGCCTCAAGGAGACTCTGGTGCTGCACCTGGGGCCGGAGCTTTCCTCGCGGCTGGTGTCTGCGGAGAACCTGTGCCTGGGCTGGCTGGAGACCCGCAGCCCCAGGGAGATCAGCATCTACCGCCATATCTGCGGTATCGCCCATGACATCATCTCGGAGTTCTTTTCGAACAAGGTGGTCACTCCGGACATCACCACATCGGACGATGTGGTCTGGTGGATCCGGCAAAGGATCACCGACTCAGGATTGGATCCCTGGTTCCATCCTTCCATATCCATCCAGAGATCCGGGGAAGACAAGGATAAGTATAAGGATAATCCCCGCGTCATCCGGAGGGGCGACCTGCTCCACTGTGATGTGGGTATCGTATATCTGGGGCTGTGCACGGACATGCAGCTGCACGCTTACGTGTGCCGTGTGGGGGAAGTGGATGCGCCCTCCGGCCTTAAAAAGGCCCTGGCGCGTGCCAACCGGGTGGCCGAGATCTTCATGGGCGAATTCCAGGAAGGACGCACCGGGAACGACATCACAGACACAACGATGCAGAAGGCCACGGATGCCGGCCTGCGGCCGCTGATCTACTCGCATCCCCTGGGCGTGCACGGCCACGCGGCAGGTACCTCCATGGACGCCCGTCCCGTGAACCAGGCGCCCGAGGGAATCCGTACGGAGATGGAATACCGGCTCAACTTCAACACGGCCTACGCCATCGAATTCTCCAGCACCACCAGCATCCCCGAATGGGGAGGGATGGACGTACGCATCGGATTTGAAGAGGACGCGATCTTCACCAAAGAGGGCTGCCGCTTCATCGACGGCCACCAGACGACGTTCTACCTGATCAAATAGAAAAAGGGGAGAAAAGAGAATAAAGGGGAGTGGTCCAATTAAAGCAGTTAATTGGACCACTCCCCTTTATTCCTCCCCTTTTTTCTCCCTTTTCGCCCCAATGCGTATCTGCTAAACTAGGGGGGCATTAATACCGATAATATAGGAGTTTTAAATGGCAGTCTTAAGAAAATTCAAGGCATGGCGTCCCAAGAAAGGATTGGAGGCGGAAGTCGCCTCCTTTCCCTATGATGTTCTCAACAGCGAAGAGGCCCGGGAGCTCGTGCAGGGCAATCCCTACTCCTTCCTGCATGTGGTCAAGCCCGAGGTCGATCTCCCGGCGGGAACCGACCTGTATTCCCAACCGGTCTACGACATGGCCAGGGACAACCTCGAACGATTCAAGCGCGAGGGCATCCTGACCCAGGACGAACATCCTCACCTCTACATCTACCGTCAGACCATGGACCTCCGAGAGCAGTACGGCATAGTGGGCTGTGGTTCAGTGGATGATTACGACCGGGATGTCATCAAGAAGCACGAACACACACGGCCGGTCAAGGAGAAGGACAGGATCACGCATGTGGACATCACAAATGCCAACGCAGGCCCAATATTCCTGACCTACCGGGCCAAGAGGGCCATAGACGGCCTGGTCCGCCGCGTTGTGGAGAACCGGCCGGTCTATGATTTTACGGCTCCGGACGGTATCCATCACACGGTCTGGGTGGTGGAGGACGAGGGCGCTGCCGACGCTTTGATCGAAGAGTTCGGAGGCCTCGATTATCTGTACGTGGCCGACGGCCACCACCGTTCGGCCTCCGCGGCCAAAGTGGCCAACCTGCGTCGTGGCGCCGATCTTGCTTATACGGGTGACGAGGAATACAACTTTTTCCTGGCTGTGCTATTCCCCGATTATCAGCTCAACATCATGGACTACAACCGGGTACTCAAGAGCCTGAACGGACACACGGCAGAGGAAATGTTCGCAGCGGTGCAGGACAAGTTCACCGTTGAGAAGATCGGGCCAGAACCCTACAAGCCTAGGCTGAAGGGCGAGATTGGGATGTATTATCAGGGAGAGTGGCACAAGCTGACCATCAAGGGCGAGAACGTGGACTATGACGATCCCGTGGAAAGCCTGGACATCTCGTATCTCCAGAACCAGCTGCTGAGCCCGTTCTTCGGGATCGAGGACCCCCGCATCTCGGATGACATCGGCTTTATCGGCGGGATCCGGGGGCTGGAGGAGCTGAAACGGCTGGTGGACGGCGGCGAGTTCGCGGTGGCCTTCGCCATGTTCCCCGTCTCGGTCACCGAGCTCATGAACATCGCGGACTCAGGGGAAGTGATGCCGCCCAAGTCCACCTGGTTCGAGCCCAAGCTGCGCAGCGGTCTTCTTGTACACACGCTTGATGATTAGAAAACAAGGGAAAAAAAGGGGACAGGCCCCTTTTCTTGAAGGAAATGGGGCCTGTCCCCTTTTTTGTGCATCCTTTTTTTTCTTCTTCTTTTTACCAGCGGTTCTGATCGCGGTGGTACCGGCACGGGAGCTTTCGGGTGACCCGGCGCCCAAAACGCGGCTGATCCTGGCCACGGCCACGACCGGCGGCACCTATTATCCGGTGGGAGTCGCCATCGCCACTCTCACGACCCGGGAGCTCGAGGAATCCCATGGGATCTCCATGACAGCCATATCTTCCGCCGGCTCAGGCGAGAATCTCCAACTGCTCCAGAACCGGGAGGCCGACCTGGCCATCATCCAGAGCCTGTTCGGGCTCATGGCCCATCAGGGGAAGGGCCGGTACCAGGACCATCCTCAGCCCTATCTGCGTTCGATCACCATCCTCTGGGACAACTTCGAGCACTTCGCGGTCCGCAGCAGGTACGTCAAGAGCGGCGACATGTCGGATATGGGGAACCTACGCAGAAAGAACTTTTCCATCGGCCGCCGCGGCTCCGGCACTGAGATGTCCGGCCGTGTGATCCTGGAAGCCCTGGGTTTCGACCCGTCCCGTGACTTCAGACTGCAGTACCTGGGATACACACCATCGGCCCAGGCACTGCAGAACGGGCGCATTGGCGGCATGAACATCCCGGCCGGTCCTCCGGCCGGCGCCATAACCCAGGCCGTCGCGGCCATGGGCGTCAAGAAGGTGCGGGTCCTGGGCTTCACCGATGCCCAGCTGGACGCCGTCAATGCCGCCTACCCGGTCTGGCGCCGTGCGGTGATCCGGTCCGGGACATACCCGGGTCAAACTCAAGGCATCTCTACCATCTCCCAGCCCAATCTGCTGGTCGTTCATGAGGGCATTCCTGACGAGGTGATCTATAGACTGGTAAAGAACCTCTATGCCCAACTCGAGTACCTGCGGCAGGTGCACCAGGCCGCTGCCTCCATGGCGCTGGAAAAGGCCATCGACGGGCTTATGCTGCCTCTGCATCCCGGCGCCGTCCGCTACTTCGCGGAACAGGGCCTTGAAGTCCCCGCAAACCTGCGATAGATCCCCAAAGAGCGCGTCATGTCTCAACAGCGACCAGAAATGCCATGGTATTTAAACAGAATCCGGCACGAGACAACATCATCCTCCCTTTGCCAAGGGGACATGACTGTGGTATATAATCTGAGAACTTTCGGGATCGAGGGATAGACCATGCGAAGCGACATTAAATCCTTTCTCACAAGATCTGGTATCCTCTGCCTGATTTTTTTCTGCCTCTTCATGGCACGGACCGCCTCCGGCCTTGCCTTCCAGGCGGAGGAAGAGGTTAGGCCGCGGCTGGCGGCCTTCAGCCGGCCGGATCCTGAGGGAGTCCCGACCAAAGTCGAGGTAGGCGGCTACCTGATGGATCTTTCTGAAGTCAATGACGTCAACCAGACCTTTTCAGCGGATTTATACATGTGGTACACCTGGCATGATCCGCGACTGGCCTTGGAAGATTCTACCGGTACACAACAACCCCGGATCTTTGCCTTCGAGGATATCTGGCATCCCTTTATCCAGATATTTAACCAGCGAGATCTCAGCATGAGACAAGCGGAATCCTTCAGAGTGGATGCGGTGGGGAACGTCCAGTATCTCCAGCGCTTCTTCGGAAAGCTGTCCACACCCCTGAAGCACAAAGATTTCCCCTTTGATTCCCAGGTTCTCGAGATCCTGATCGGCTCGCTCCGATACGGCCCGGACGAGGTGGAATTTATCCTCGACGAGCAAAGGGCGGGTCGGCGAGATTGGCTCTCCATCACAGGTTGGGCAGTGGGGCAGGCAGAGGCAGTGGTCACGACCGAATACGTGACAGTACAGGACCGCCTCCTGGCCAGAATGGACTTCAGGATACCCGTCAAACGACATGCCAGTTTCTTTTTCATCAAGGTGATCATCCCCCTTTCCCTGATCGTGCTGATGGCATGGCTTGTTCTGTGGATCGATCCATCGGCCATGGGCCCGCAGATCGGTATCCCCACGTCCGCGGTGTTTGCCCTGATCGTCTTCCTCCAGCGTTCTTCAGCGCTGCTGCCCCGCATCGCCTACCTGACACGCCTGGACCGCTTCATACTCGGCGTGCTGGTATTGGTGTTCCTGACGCTCGGCGAGGCCGTAACGACTACGATGCTGTCCCTGAAGGAAAAGAAGAAGCTGGCACAGGGTATCGATCGCCACGCCCGCTATGTCTACTTCCTGGTGTTCCTGTTTATCCTGCTCCAGGCCTTTGTGTTCTGATCGGCTCCTCCCAACTCTCAAAACCTTATTCCTGCCATACGTATTGATATAGTGTGATGATGCAACAGCTGAGCCCTTTGGGGGATTGGTTGCGTTTGAGGAGGAACAGGATGAAGGCCATTCGCGTTGTTTTGGTCGGATTATTGGTCGTTATGTGCGGTGATTGGGCAGGTCGTGCCGATACCGAGACGAAGCGAGGCATGATCGGCGCCCAGGATGCTCTCATGAAACAGGAGGCGGAAGCAGCCCCGGATTGGGAATGGCCCGTGTCGACGCCCGGGGAGCAGGGTCTGGATCCTGAACCCCTGGTGGAACTCATCAAGCTGATGGGGGAGGGCGTCCGCTTCCCGCGGCTCAACTGCCTGCTGATTGTGCGCAACGGGTATCTGGTGTTGGAGGAGTACTTCCGCGGCTTCAAGGCAGAGAGGCTCCACACCCTTCAGTCCGTTTCCAAGAGTTTCACGTCGGCCCTGGTCGGCATGGCCATCGCCAAGGGGGACTTCGAAGGAGTGGAGGAGAAGGTGCTGGATTTCTTCCCGGATGTGGAGACCATTGCCAACCTGGATGATCGCAAGTCCGCAATGCGCCTGAGGGACCTCCTCACCATGCGCAGTGGGACCGACTATCACGAGCGAGGCCCGGATTCCCCGCACTTCCAGCTCAATGCGCTGCCCACCGGTTGGGACCGGTTCTATCTCGACCGGCCCATGCTGCGCGAGCCTGGCACTTCTTTCCTCTATGACAGCGGGGGCGTCATCCTGCTGTCCAGCATGCTAAAAAACCGCACGGGCCTGCATGCGGATGCCTATATGGAGCGATTCCTGTTTGCACCGCTGCAGATCGAAAAGAAGTTCTGGTTCAAGAACCAGGAGGGCCATCCCCACACAGGGGGCGGCCTGCACCTTAGGCCGCGCGACACGGCCAAGTTCGGCTTGCTTTACCTGCAGGGAGGACGATGGCAGGGCGAGCAGGTCGTTCCCGAGGATTGGGTTAGGGAATCCTTCCGGCAGCGCGTGGATCTAGGAAAGAAGCGCACGGGGACCATCGGATACGGGTATCTCTGGTGGATCCTGGCCCCCGATCCTGAGGGCAAAGGTGAGCAGAACATCTTTGCGGCCATGGGATTCCGAGCCCAATACATCTTCGTGATCCCCGAACATGAGATGGTCGTGGTGGTCAACGGGGATACGCGTTCTGGCTCGGACCAGAACAAGCCCATCGAGTTCCTCTACAGCCACATCCTCCCGGCCGTCCTAAAATAAACGACGGCCCTGGTTCGCTGGTTTTTCTCTTCATCTCTGAGGCCGGCTGTTGCTTTCGCCAGAAGGAATGGCGAGGCGCCCTCCCAAACAGTTGGCTTGAATTTCTTCTTCTCCCTGGGTTATACCTATAGCAAGCCATGCACGACACAGACACCGGTCGCTCGAGGCGATACCTGGCCTGGTTCGCCGCCGGCACCGCGCTGTTCCACATCTGGGCCAACACGCTGGGTAACATCAGCGAGCTCTGGCGCAACAGCATCCACCTGGCACTGCTGGGGGCGCTGGGTTTCCTCCTCTATCCGGGACTGAAGAGAGCGAAAGGGGAACGTAATGCTGGGCCGATAAGCTGGGTGCTCGCAGGGCTGATCCTGTGCTCGGGATTGTATCTGGTGTTCTTCGAACAGGCCCTCCACGACCGCTACGAGGTGCCGATCCTCTTAGACCTGGTCTTCGCCGGACTCGCGGTGTTGCTGACCCTGGAGCTGGCGCGCCGCACTTCCGGATACATCATCCCGGCTCTGGCGGTCGTCTTGATGACATATGTCCTCTGGTGGGGGAGGCTGCTCGAGGGTGTGTTCAGTTTCCGCGGCATGACACTGTCCCGTGTGCTGTACCGTATGTATTTCACGGACGAGGGGCTGTTCGGCATGATCGCCTCCATCTCCTCCACCTATGTGTTCATGTTCGTGCTGTTCGCCGCCTTTCTGCTGCGGTCGGGTGGAGGGGACTTCATCGTCCGGCTTGCACGGATCCTGACACGCAGGCTGGCCGGAGGCCCTGGCCTGGTGGCGGTCCTGGCCTCGGGTCTTATGGGCACCATCTCAGGGAGTGCCGTGGCCAACACCGTTTCCACCGGGGCCATCACCATCCCGCTCATGAAAAAAGCCGGCTATCCCTCCCGGTTCGCGGCGGCCGTTGAGAGCGCGGCCTCCACCGGAGGACAGCTCATGCCCCCCATCATGGGGGCCGGCGCTTTCATCATGGCCCAGTGGACGCAGATTCCCTATTCGGCCATAATCGGCGCTGCACTCCTCCCCGCGCTCCTGTACTTCGCCTCCGTCGGCTTCTATGTCATCCTGGAAGGGCGCAGGCTCGAGGCTGTCATCGATCCTGAGCTCCCGTCGGGTCCGGTCGGTTCGCTCCTCAGGGAGGGGCTTCAGTTCTTTGGGCCGATTTTCATCCTCATCGGCGTCCTGGCAGCGGGTTTTACTCCCACCTACGCGGCCGGCGTCGCGATCCTGGCGGTGGTGGCCGCCTCCTGGTTGAGCCGCGACAGCAGGATGTCCGTCGTTGATGTGGTCGATGCCCTGGCGCTGGGAACCCGCAACATGGTGGCCACCGGAACCCTACTGGTTGCGGCCGGTATCGTCGTGGGGATCATCAATCTGACCGGCATTTCGATCACTTTCTCTCAGCTCATCATCGAGTGGTCCGGGATGCACCTCTTCCCGGCCCTGCTGCTTGTGGCGGGTGCCTCCCTGCTCCTGGGGATGGGCCTGCCCGTGACAGCCGCCTACATCATGATCGCCATCCTGACCGTCCCTGCCCTGACCGAGATGGGAGTCCCCTTGTTGGCCGCACACATGATCATTTTCTGGCTCTCCCAGGATTCGAACGTCACCCCGCCGGTATGTCTGGCCTCCTATGCTGCGGCCTCCATCGCCGAGTCGAAACCCATGGCTACGGGGTTCACTTCATGGAAGCTGGCCAAGGGGCTATACATCATGCCCCTGCTTTTCGCATACACCGGTTTGATCAGCGGGGGGTGGGGAGAGCGTCTCCTGGTTTCCGCCTTCGCCCTGGCCGGGCTGCTGGCCCTCACCGTGGTCTTCACCGGATTTCTGTTCCGGCCGCTGCGGCTTCCTCTACGCCTCGGATTCCTGGTCTCGGCCGGCGCCCTGTTCTGGCCCCGAAACCTGTATATCAACCTGTTGGGCCTTGCTGTCTTGACAGTTATTTCGGTTCTCAATCAGAAGGTTTCCCCAAGCAAGGCTGCCCATGGAACGTAAGTTTTTTTGGGGGAACGTCCCTCTGCTCTACAGCTTGAAGCAGTAGGAAAATTTGATCAGAAACACGTTGTGGGGGGGCAGGTCGAACAGCTGCCGGATGTCTTCCTGATAGGTGAAATCCCCGCTGTAGCCGAAACCGGTCCGGCCCTGTGACCACACCAGATAGAGGGCCGAGCCTGGGAAGTACTCCCAGCGCATGACTAGATTGGAGCGGAACTCCATGAAGTTGAAGTTCGGGTTGCCGAACGTGTAATCGGTCCGGCCGTTTCCGGACTCGTCCACGGCATAGAGGTTCTCCTCCGGCAGGGATGTCAACTCAGCCTCTGTGAAGGTGTGGAACCTGTCGGTGTAGGTATCCGCGCGGGGCTGTGTGATGCGCTTGAACTGGGTGTAGTTCCCGGCCGAGACGAATGGCTGGCCGTAGAACTGCACCGACAAATCGGGCGTCAGGCTGAAGTTTAGACGCAGGGTGACGGCCATGGTCTCCTGGTGGATCCGTCCCATGATGTAACGCTTGTCCGAATCGAAGGGAACGGTCTGGACATACTGGAGGTTCTGTGTGCTCAGGGTGTAGCTGGGGCTCAGCGTGAGGTTCAGTGCATTGCTGGGCTGGTAACTCGCCGAAACCGTATAGTTCTGCTGCCTGGAATTTTCATGATCTCCCCAGAACTGGCTCCCTATCAAGAATAGGCGGGCCTTCTGGCGCTGGTCCGAACCCACGGAATACCAGATGTTCCAACCCCCGGGGGAGCGCAGCATGGGGCCCCCGCGCAAGGCGCTGGGCGACAGGGACTCGAGCGAGAGATTGACTCCGGTCCCCAGGCTCCAGTAGTTCTTGAGCTGGGTGTTGAGGTTGATGTTGCCGCCATCCACGGTGTTGGTGCCGCCGAAATTCCAGCCCCGCCATTGATTACCCTGGATGTTGACCTCGCGGAAGATGAAGAACGGCTCCCATATCCGGTACGATCCCCAGAGCCACTGCAGGATGTTGTCTGCCAGGCGTTGATAGCCCATGTCGTTGAGCTCCAGGCCGGGAGAACGCCAGGTCACCCCAGCCATATAGCTGAGGTGCCCGCTCCCGAATTTCGCGGCGTAGGCCGTGCCGC
>CBFDBC010000070.1:0-14928 GCA_965602945.1 uncultured bacterium
CCCTTGTGATGCGTGGATAGCATATAAATTCTACAGATGAGTGTCAATCGGATTGAGAACAGGAGTTCCCCCAAAAATTATGGATCGAATAAGCTGAGCTGTTGTTCTTGGGTATTTTGGATTGGATTTATCCTCTCTAAGCCCTTCTGACGGCCGAAGAGCAGTTCACGAATGCCATCGGCTAGGGCATAGAACTGAAAGTCCGGTATGCCGAACAGCCGGCGAGCTGCTTTCAGCACATGTCCAGCCAGGACCCGGAGTTTGATCCTGAACCCCAGGTAGACCATGGCAAAATAAGCCACGGCCAGCAGGATCGCCATCATATTCTGGAGACGTACATAGGTCAGGAGTCGGATATCCTCCACCTGATAGCTTTGTTTTATGAAGCGGATGGTCTCTTCGATCCGCCAACGGGTAAGATATGCCGAGATCACCCACCACAGAGCTTTACGACCGCGAGTGACACGGAGGGAGGTAAGAAGCGTCATGGGTTCTCGGCCGAAGCCCCGGACAACAACCAGTGTAAGAGGCTCGTCTTTGCCGGGCAGTCGGACCGGAAGGATCCCAAACTCAAGATCATATATCGTCTCTTTGCCTCCCTCCTGCTTGACTAGACGCTCGGCATAGATCATGGGGCAGACGGACGCCAAGTCCTCCACCAGATGCTCTCCCCTCCGATAGACGAGATTCCTCGTCTTCTTCAATCGGATGAGGAAGGAGAGGCCCTGGTTCATCATCTCCTCAAAGATTTTCCCCCGGTCTCCTCCCCGGTCCAACACCCACACCCCGCGTCGATGCGTATGCTTTATGACACGTCTTATCGCCCGGCGTATCTCAGTGTTCTCACTCTGATGATCCGGGCTCCTATGGGAATAAAGATGATTGTAAAGCGGTACTAACGGAGGCTTTCCCACATCCGTTGCGATGACAGACAACGTCCAGTACCCATTGCCCAGACACTTCTGGCTCCCGTCACGGACCCGAGCCATATATTCCATCTTGCGGGCATACTTTTTGGTTATATCCGAGAGGTCCAAAACCAAAAGTGTCTTCTTCTCTACACTACCAGCTCCCATCCGGCAGATCGCATCCATCACTCTGGTTCCTAATCCCTCCCGCCCCAGCTGCCGGCAGAGACGATATTGGGTCTTCTTGACAGGTATCTTCTCGTCCAAGGCCCGGGCTATCTCAGTCAGGCGTACCGACTGCCGGGCCTGGATCCCATAGATGGCTTCTGTCAAGAAACGTTGGATGACTTTGCCCCAATTAAAGGCAAGTTCCCCCGAAAATTGAATGATCTGTTCTCGTAATTTGGAGGCGGTTTTGGCATAATGCATGTGGGGTCTCCTCAAGACTTCGGTCTTTATGCAAGCTTGCGCGCTTGGCATCGTGAGACCCCATTTTATTCTATCTTCACTTAAAAGTTCCCCCAATTTTTAACGATCCCACTTCGAAACTTATGTAAATGATAGAAAAAGATAAAGTTAGGGCTTTTTAAGGCTAATTATTGGGGGAACTCCTGGGAACTCCATGCATTCTGGGGGAAGCAGGTTGATTCAGAATGCGATCCGCAGGCGGTGCGGGCACGGTACCTCCGAAGGAGGAGAGCTGAGCCGAGGACTGAGCGGATTTTCCTCGCTGGGGAAAATCGGCGTGCTTTTGAATCAGCCTGCGTTCCACTCGTTCATGATCGCTCCGAAACACTGCAGCCCGCTGGGGAGGCAGGCGCCGTAGCCGCCTCCGGGCTGGGTCCAGGCCCCGGAGAGATAGAGGTTCTTGATGGGCGTGGTCTGGCCGAGGCGCCGCGGCATGGAGTTGGCCACGGTCTGGTCCCAGCCGTAGATGGCGCCGCGGAAGTTGCCGGTGTAGCGCACGTTGGTCAGCGGGGTGGCGATCTCCTTGACCTCGATGGCCTGGGATAGGCCTGGCATCAGGGTCTTCTCCACCTGCCTGATCAGGATGTCGGCCATGCGCTCCTTTTCGGCCCGGTAGGCGTCCTTGTTTCCCTTGAAGTAGTCGGTCTCGTACTTCTTCCAGGGATCGTAACCCTGCAGGAAGATGATGTTCAGCGTGTTTTTGCCCTTGGGGGAGTATTCGGGGTAGAGGTTGTCGTACAGGGTGAGCCCGAAGCCCCCGCTTTCCACCCGGGCTTCCATCTGGTTCTTGTAGTCGGCCTCCACATCGTAGCCCGTGTAGAAAAAGACCTCGGTGTCCTCGATCCCCACCTCGCGGACCAGGTCCTGCTTGAGCCCCAGCCATACCTGGAAGCTGGATATGCTGGTGGTGAAGGTGTCCATGCGGGCCAGGTATTTCTTGAGGAACTCCTTCTCGTCCATCATGGAGTGGAAGGTGTCGTAGGCGTTGCTGTTGGACACGACCACCCTGCCGCGATATTCGGTGCCGTCCTTGGTCTTCACCCCATAGGCGGCATGATCCCTGACCAGGATCCGCTCCACCCGGGTGCTGAGCTTGACCTCTCCGCCGCGTTCGCGGATGAATCCCATCAGGGCATCGCTGATCTTCTGGGACGTGCCGATCGGGTAGTAGCCGCCGTCTTTCAGATAACCCAGGGTGGGCATGGCATAGTACAGGCTGGCCAGTTTGGAGGGGGGCAGCCCGAAGTAGCCCCAGAGCGCGGAGACTATGGCCTGCAGCTTTGCATCCGTGATGTGTTCCGACATCATGGCTCCCCAGGCGCGGTTGAAGTTCTTGAACAACACGGGGAAGTCCTGAGGAAAGCGGCTCATGTCTACCTGATCGCCGGCACTGGAGAGCTTGTCGATGTCCTCCCGGTATCTCTGCATGTCCTGGAAGAGGGCCGCGATCCCCTGGGCCTCTCCGGGGAAGTGTCTCTGGAGCAGCTTTATATAGCCTGCCACGTCTTTGTGCGGGACGCGGATGTCGTGTTCCGGGAAGATCGCCCGGTAGAGTGTCTTGTGGGGCACGAATTCTATGTCTTCGATCTCCGGAAATCCCGGGATCAGGTTGGCGACCCCGTTGCGTTCGCCCACGGAGGTCGAGTGGAGAGAGGCGTCGAACACGAACCCGCCGGGGCGCTTGAAGGAGGTGGCGTAGCCGCCGGGGATCCGGTGCTGCTCCAGCACCAGGGGCTTGAATCCCTGCCGGGCAAAGGCCGCGGCGCAGCTCAAGCCGCCCAGCCCCGCACCGATGATCACGGCGTCATATGTGTCTTTTTGCGCCTCCTGCCGCGTATTGCGCGGGAAGGAATCCCAATCCAGTGCAAAGGCCGGGATGCCGGCCAAAAGTGACTTCAGAAAATCCCGTCGCGGTATATATTCCATGATGTATCCCTCCCGGGCTTTTGTGGTTATCCCACGTGCGCTTTTCCGCAAACGGAACGCGTTCACAGGCAGCAGCCCTTTTCCTGTGACTGTATACGAAAAAGCGACTTAATGGGTTCCCGAGTCATGAGGAATGAGCCGGAAGGCTGCGTTCCCTGTTATGGGCCTGATGACCTCTGGATCGCAGCAGCCGCTTCAGGGTCGGACAGAAATTGCCGGGAATAGCGGCTGTCGCCGTTTGTATTTTGAGTGAAGATCGAATGAAAGGAGGAGACGATGAAAAAAGCAGCGATCCTGGGTTCCCTGGTTGTTCTGATGGCGTCCTTCACCGCCGCGGATGAGGGTGTGACGCGCACCACGGCCCTCGAGTTCACCTCGAGCCTCTTCACCGCAGCCTTACACCGTCAGGCAGTGCCGGTGGATATGGACAGGCCCGATGTGTTCCTGGTGGCGAGGATCCACGGACGTGGGCTGGGCAGGAATGCCGCCCTTCAGAGGGAGAGCCTGAGCCGGTTCTTCAATCTTCCGGACCTCGAGATAGTCGTCGATTCATCCGAGACGGAGATCGCATGGGAATCCGGGACGTGGGAGGAGTACCGGAAATCCCAACCCAGGGCTTCCCAGACCGTGCAGCTCAATGGACAGGACTACAGCGTCTCCCTCATCCCCCATGAAATCGATGTGCACGGCAGGATCTTTAAGTTCATACTGGAGATCTACAGCAGCAGAGGCCCGGGCGGTGAGGATACCTTGAAATCCATGGAGCGCATCGTGAGCCGGGAGATCCTGTGGGATTTCAACGGTCCTCTGGCCGTAGGGCTCTATTTCCCCGGCAGGGTCTACTTCATGTCGTGGAAGGTAGATATCGAGCTGTCAACGCTGGGATTTCGCTTCGGGAGCGGTTTGAGTTGGACTCTTTGATCTTCACACGCAACATTCGGCAACTCAACCGGCGGTTCGGACGTAATAACTATATGAAAACGATCCTGTCCCGAGAGAGGTCCCGTCATGTGGAAGAACTATCTGGTCACCGCCTTAAGAAACCTGCGTAAGCACCGCGGGCATTCCCTGATCAACATCCTGGGCCTGGCCGTGGGCATGGCCGCCAGCCTGCTGATCTTCCTGTATGTGCAGCGGGAGCTGTCCTATGACATGTTCCATGCCAAGGCCGAGCGCATCCACCGCGTGCTGCTGCTCGACAAGTCCATGGGTGTGTCCAACACCTATGCCGGGATCACCTTCGTGGCCATGGCCCCGGAGATCCCCGAGGACGTTCCGGAGGTGGAGGAGGCCGTGCGGATCATGTCCCGCGGACGGCAGCCGCTCAAGATAGGAGAACGGAACTACTACACACGAGAGATGGCATTCGCCGACCCCTCCGTGTTCAAGGTCTTCGACTTCACCCTCACCCAGGGGAACCCCGACACCGCCCTGCAGGAGCCCTACACGGCGGTCCTCAGCCGGGAGCTGGCCGAGACCCTGTACGGGAGCGAGGACCCCATGGGCCGGACGTTCATCTGGCAGGAGACCGAAGTCCGTGTTACCGGTCTCTTGTCCGACATTCCCGACACCTCCCACCTTTGGTTCGACGTGCTGGTCTCACTCAATTTCCCGGATGAGGAAGGCGGCTTCGGCGAGCGGCTCCGAAGCTGGGGCTGGATCTCGGCACCGACCTATGTGCTCCTGCGGGAGGGGGCGGAGCCGACCGGCCTCGAGGAAAAGCTGATCGGAGTCCTCCGCAAGAACGGCATTGAAGAGAACTTCGCCGTCACCCACCAGCCCCTGAAAGAAGCCCACCTCCACTCCAAGAACGTTGTATTCGACCGCCACAACCGCAACAAGGGCGACATCGGCTATGTCTACGCCCTGGCGGCCGTGGCCGTTTTTATCATGCTGATCGCGGTCTTCAACTTCATGAACCTGTCCACGGCCCGCTCGCACGGCCGCGCCCGTGAGGTGGGGATGCGCAAGGTCGTGGGGGCCCGGCGGCGGCAGCTCATCGTACAGTTTATCGGAGAATCCCTATTGCTCAGCCTGGGGGGATTAGCCATCGCCATCGGTCTGGTGGCCCTGGCCGGGGCCTATCTCAACTCCGCCCATGACATGAGCCTGGGCCTCGACACTCTCGTACGTTTTCCCATTGCGGCCGGCATCCTGGCCGGCGCAGTGCTCACGGGCCTTCTAGCCGGCATCTGGCCTGCCTTTGTTCTTTCCTCCTTCCGGCCCAACTCTGTCCTGCGCGGCGGATCGCAAGGTGGGGGATACGGCCTCGGGATGCGCCGCGTGCTGGTGGTTGTCCAGTTCGGGATCTCCATCGCCCTCATCATCGGCTCCGGTGTGGTCTTCCAGCAGATGCAGTACATCAAGAACAAGGACATGGGTTATGACCGTGAGCAGGTGCTGACCATCCAGATGACGCGTGATACCGCGGCAAATTTCGAGCCGCTGGTCGAGAGGCTGGGGCAGTCGCCTGAGATCCTGTCCCTGTCTGCATCAGGCAACGTTCCGGGCCGCACCATGAGCCGGACCACTGTACAACCGGATGGAATCGCCGAGACCGATCCCTGGGTCGTCTCCGCCATGAGCATGGACGAGCATTTCCTGGAGACCATGGGGATCGAGCTGGTCACGGGCCGCAATTTTTCCCCGGAATTCGGGACCGACGCCGAAAAGGCTGTGATCCTCAACGAGGCCGCTGTCAAGGCCATCGGGTGGGAGGAACCGCTGGGTAAGACGTTTGAGGATGGTGAACAGACCGTCGTCGGAGTGATCGCCGACTTCCACTTCGCGACGCTCCGTCATGTCGTAGAGCCCCTGATGCTGAGCTTCCGTCCCGGCGCCAACGGCATCCTCTCGCTCAAGCTGCAGGCAGGGGCTATCCCCGCGGCCATCGAGCACCTCCGTGGTGTGTGGGGAGAGCTTTTCCCCGGGAACCCCCTGGAGTTTGGCTTCCTCGACGACGAGTTCGACCAGACCTATAGGAGGGAACAGAATTTCGGTTCACTGACCCGCGGGTTCACTTTCCTGGCCATCTTCATCGCCTGCCTGGGCCTGTTCGGCCTGGCGTCCCATACCGTGGAGCAGCGCACCAAGGAGATCGGGATCCGCAAGGTGCTCGGTGCCGGTGTCGGAGGCCTGGTGGTGCTGCTCTCGAAGACGTATCTGAAGCTCGTGCTGCTGGCCAACCTTATAGCCTGGCCGGCCGCCTACTTCCTGATGCGCCGCTGGCTCCAGGACTTTGTCTACCGCGTCGAGCTGGGAGTCGGGGTCTTTGCCCTGTCCATGGCGGCGGCCGCCGCGATCGCACTGCTGACCGTGAGCTTCCACTCCATCCGTGCCGCCTCCTCCGATCCGGTCAGGGCCCTGCGCTACGAGTAGCCGCCGTGTTGCTTTTCGGGGCGCCGGCGTTGCTGGTCCACGTCGTCATCACGAGCGAAGCTTTTTTGTCATCACGAGCGAAGCGAAGTGATCTCATGAGATCGCTTCGTCGCTGCACTCCTCGCGATGACGCCATTTGCTTTCTGTGGGCCCAGCGTCTTACAATAGAACAGATATGCGGCAAATGTGCAGGACCTCGATCTCGGCCTGTTTTATCCTGATTCTGGGACTCCTGTGGTGCTGCGGGAACCCGGCCCCGGAGGAACAGGGCCTGGGAGCGCTCCTGCCGGATGAGGTGGGCGGCTGGAGCAGGCACGGGGCGGCGCTGAACTATGCTGGGGATGACCTGTTCATATACATAAACGGCGGTGCGGAGATCTACCAGGAGTTCGGCTTCGAGGAGGTCGCGGTCCAGGATTACCGGACGGAGCAGGGCGGGGCCATCTCGCTTGAGGTGTACAAGATGGCGGGGCCGGAGAGCGCCTACGGCATCTTCACTTTCAAGCGCAGCGCGGACGGCGGCGCCCTGGACTATCCCGGTGCCGAGGCCCAGCTCGAGGACTACTATCTCAACCTCTGGAAGGGATCATACCTGGTGACACTCACCGGATTCGACGAGGAAGACGCCACGATCCAGGGGCTCAGGGACCTGGCTCGCGCCCTGGCCTTCCGCATCACCGAGACCGGGGAGGCCCCAGGGCTCGTGCGCCTGCTGCCCGATAAAGACAGGGTCCTGGGCGGCATCCGGTACTTCAACGGCCCGCTGGCCCTCTTCAACAGCCACAGCTTCGCCCGGGAGGATGTCTTCTCCCTCGAACAGGGCGTGAGGGGAGACTACGCGGGCGGTGAAAGCCTTTTTATCTTCGCCTACGAGGCTCCGGGGGACGCGGAGGCCGCCTTCAAGAAGGCGGAGGAGTTCTTCGTATCGGCTCCTGATCATGCGGTGGACCGGGGCCCGGGGGAGGATTATTTCCGCATGCAGGACCCCCGGGAAGGCTTTTTCCAGCTCAAACGCGTGCGGGATTTTATCCTGGTCGTGAAGCAGCTTGAGTTTTCGGGGGCTCCCGCACCGCTGCTGCTCGAGGCCCAGGCACGGATCGAAGGGATTGACTTTTGACAATTCCGCGAAACTCTGTTAAAAAAAGGGTATAGGTCCATGAAAAAAATCGTTCTTTTTTCTGTTTCCGTACTTCTGTCGCTGTCGCTCTTTGCCCAGCAGGTGGCGGAAGAATCCATGGTCATCAACATCGAGGTCCCTGTGCGTGTATTCCAGGGCGATTCGTTCGTGGACACCCTCACCATCAAGGACTTCGAGGTCCTCGAGGACGGTGTGCCGCAGACGCTGGAGGCCGTCTACCTCGTCAACAAGCGCAGCATCGAGCGCAGCGAGGAAAAGCGCAGGTTCGCGCCTGACACGGAGCGGAATTTCTACCTCTTTTTCGAGATCAGTAACTACTCGGCCAGGCTGGGCGAGGCGGTGGAGTACTTCGTGCAGAACGTGCTGTTCCCGGGCGATGTCCTCACCATCGTGACCCCGGTCAGGACCTACCGGATGCGGAGCTCCGCCCTGGAGCACAAGACCCGCCAGGAGATCGTGGAGCAGCTCAAGGGCATACTCCGGAAAGACGCGCTGACCGGAAGCTCAGAGTACCGCAACACCATCCTCGAGATGGCCTCCCTGTCCCGCGGCCTGTCCGTCGCCTTGGTCGATCCCGAAATTGAAGAGACCCGGCAGATGGACGGGTTCGAGAGTATAGAGACGGTCGGGCGTTCCCTGGATGAACAGCTCAACATGTACTACGAGCTGCTCACGCGCCTGGAAACGCTGCGCCATGTGGATGAGGGTCTTCTGCTGGATTTCTCGGATTACTTGCAGGATGAAACAGGCCAGAAGTATGTGTTCCTCTTCTACCAGCGCGAGTACATCCCCCAAATCGAACCCCGCATTTTGAGCCGGTACATCGACCTCTACCAGGACCGGCCCAATGTCATGCACACCGTGGTCACCATCTTCGATTTCTACCGGAGGGAGACCTCCTTCGACGTGGACAAGGTCAAACGGGCCTATGCGGACGCCTCGGTCGCCATTCACTTCCTGTTTCTGACAGAACCCCTGGCACCGGTGATCGGTGTCCGTTTCGTGGAATCATCCGATGACATCTTCAGCGCCTTCAAGCAGATGGCTTCCGCGACCGGCGGTTTCATCACCAGCTCGGCCAATCCCACCAGAGCTTTCCAGGATGCCCTGGCCGCGGCCGAGAACTACTACCTGGTCTACTACTCTCCCAAGAACCGCAGCCTGGATGGGCAGTTCCGCAACATCCAGGTCAGGGTCAAGACCGGCTCGTTCCGCATCGTCCACCGGGTCGGCTATTTCGCGGATTAGCCATCCCGGTGATATGATCCCAAATAATGAGACGTGAGTTCCTGCCCATAGCCCTGGGATTCTGGGGGATCGCGATCCCCCTTTTCATATCCGTCTTCCTCTACTGCCGCACACCGGCGGAGCGCATCTCGGTGGGGCTGGCATCCGCCCTCTTCTTCGTCCTGGGGAAGCTTATGCGCGGGATGGAGTGGTAAACCGGGATCATTTCAAAGAAAACATGAATCCCAGGTCGAACGTGAAGTAGAAATCCTGTGGCAGCCATTCCCAGTCCGTGAGGGCGTAGGCGGCGCCGGCCGCCGCGTTCAGCTTGAGCGGGCCCAGATGGAACTCTCCCCCGAGCAGCGCCTGGGGGCCGAACAGGGTCTTCTGTTCGTTCCGGTAGATGAACTCATAGTCATAGATGCCTTCGATGATCTGCACGGCCTCGACGGCGAACCCTCCGTACTGGACGTTCAGGTAGCCGCGGACGCTTTGGGACACGATGGGGATGTAGTACTTGAGCCCGAAGCTGTAGAGGACCTGGTTTTCCACCCAGTCGGTTTCGGAATAGATGAGGGCGGTGGGGTAGTACCCGGCACCGCCGTGCAGGGCCAGGTTGGGGCTGAGGCTGTACTGCACGAATCCACCGAATCCGCCCGTGGAAGAGCCGTATCCGAGGCCCAGGCTGAGGCGGGCGGGGAGTTTCGCCTGTGGCTGTGTATAATACGGGGCTTGCGCAGGTGGATCGATCTGCTCGGGCTTCGGTTTCGGGGCTTGTTTCTGCTTGGCCGTTTCCAGCTCCGCCTGTGCCGCGGGTATCACCAGGCGCTCCGCCTCCGGCTTGGCCTTAACCGGTTCGGTCCGGACCACCTCCCAGTAGGCCTCCTGAGTTGGTGGATAATAGGTCGGCAGGTTCGCGATCGTATGGCGGGGAACCGTGGTCTCGACGGTCCCTTGTTCGAGCCACAGGAAGAGCCGAGGGCGGGGCGGAGAGATGGGCTCCGACAGGGAGAAACGGCTGCTGATCGGTGACGGGGTCGCCCGCAGGATCACCACGGTGGATATGGCCGGCTCGGGCTCCGGCTCGATCTTTTGTGCGGGAGGCTGAACAGGCTGCGTTTCCGGTTCTGCGGCGGGTGGCTGTGCCGTTTCCGCCAGCCAGAACAGGATCTTGATGCCCTCTTCGGTCTGTTCTATCTGGTAGGCCGGGATCTCCCTCCTGAAATCGAAGACGACACGGGCGATGTTGTCCTGGTACATGGCAACCCGGATGGCCGTGATGCCCACGTCGTTGACCGTATAGTGGTGGAAACCGGCGCTCTCCTCGACGTCCTGGAAATCGACCACCATGCGGACGGGATTTGGGATCTCGAAGGAGCGGAAGGAGGCGAAGGGTGCGAAATCGAGGTTGACCGCGAAGGAGTCCAGGCCTTTCCCCAGAGAGACACTGTCCGAAAAGGCGGTGGTGGTCAGGACAGGGCCCGCATCCGATGGGGGCTGTACAGGCCGGGTCCTCTCTACGAAAGGCGTTTCCTCGGGAGTCTTGGCGGCCGGCCGGCGGATCGCTTCCTTGGGGGGTGGGGTTGGTGCGGGCGGTGGGGGCTTCACGGTCTCGTAGACCCGGCCTTCCAGGGAGCTCTGAGGAGAGGTGGCCTGGACGGACCGGTAGGAGGGAGCCTGGGTCTCCACGGAAACCTCTTCGGTCGTGATAGGCGCCGGTTTCACCTCGGCTTTTTCCACGGGGGCAGGCTTTTCCTCCGGAGGCGGGGTCACCGTTTTCTTCACGGGAGGCGTTTTTTCCTCGGCCTTTCGCTCGGGTTCCGGGGGTTTCTTTTCCGGGACAGGCTTCTCTGCCTCTTTTGTCTCTCCGGCGTAGAGTTCGACGTCCGTGTCCCTGATGAATCCCATGGCCGGACCGCCGTACCTGCGGGACTGGAAGCGGACGTAGTACCAGCTGTCGCTGACCTTGGTCTTCTGGAACAGGTTGAGCAGCGTCCCTCTGTTGACGGTGTCGATCTTGTAGCTGTACGTACTGGGCTCGGCGTAGATGTCGGCCTTCGCGACCGTGACGATGACCTGTTCGGATTGGGAGAACAGGGCCGTGGGGAAGACGAACAAGAGGAGGATGTAGAGGTGGTGCCTGAATCGCTTCACTCCACAGCTCCTTTCAATATACATAGACCTCGTCACTTTAGTCGTTTCTCGCAGGCGTAATCCCCCCTCTCCCCGCAATTATTTATTATACACGAACCGCCTCCGCATGGGTAAATAATTCTGCTAATCGTTATACACTCAATATCGTGCCCGTTTCTACTCCGGTCAGGCATACTGATGAGGAGGTCGTCCGGAGGCGAGCGGGGTTACGTTCCTCGCAGAGGAGAGCGAGCTGAGGAACAAAATGATCTCCTTCGCTGAAAAAATGGCGAACTCAACCGGATTGAGTCTCAGCTTGCTGACTGACTGCCTTGTTCTGCCCGAAGTCCGCGGGGATGGTGGGGGGGTCTTCGACGAGGGCAGATCATTGCAGGCAGCCGCTCACTTCTTCTTTTTCTTCTTCTCGTGCCACTTGGAGCGGTCGGGCTCTGCGGGCTTGCGGACCTTCTTCGGGGGATTCTGCTCGAGTTCCTTGAGCAGGACCTCCACCGCTTTTTCGATGCTGGGATCCTTGCCCTGGCCGACAAGCTCCGGAAGGTCCCAGACCTCGATGTCCGGTGCGATGCCGATGCCTTCCACGGCCCACTCCCCCTCGGTGCTAATGATCCCGAAGGTGGGAACCGCCAGGTTGCCGCCGTCCACCAGGCCCGCGTTGCCGGACATTCCGACCAGCCCGCCCCAGGTCGTGGTCCCGATCAGGGTCCCCAGGTTCAGTTTGCGGAAGTAGTAGGGGAAGGCGTCCCCGCCCGAGGAGCCGTAGTGGTTGATGAGCATGGCCTTGGGACCCTCGTTCGCCACGCCGGGAGTCTGGTTGGGCACCAGACCCCGCCGGCCCCAGTAGCTCACGATGGTGCGGGACAGCAGGTTGATCATCACATCGGGGATGAAGCCGCCTCCGTTGTAGCGTTCGTCGATGATGAGGGCGTCCTTGTGGCCGAAGGCGTACATGCCCTTGTAGAGCTCGCGGTTGCCGCTCATGGAGGTGTCGGGAACGTGGAAATAGCCGATGCGGCCGCCCGAGAGCTTGTCCACCATCTCCCTCCGGGTTTGGACCCAGTCGAGGTAGAACAGGCTCAGCTCGCTTCTGATGGGCTTGACCTCATACTCCCGAGCCCCGTCGGCGCCGGGCTTGGTGTTGACCTTGAGGGAGATCCTCTTGCCCACCGTGTTTTCCAGGAACCGGTAGGGATTGTCCTTGAGGGTCACATCGTGGCCGTTGAGGCTGATCAGATAGTCGCCTTCATTGACGTCGATCCCCTGCCCGGTGAGGGGCGAGCGCGTGCTTTCGTTCCAGTTTTCACCGGGGTAGATCTTGCTGATGACGTAGCGTCCGGCCGCGGCATCCGCCGTGAACTCCGCGCCCAGCAGGCCGGTGTCGATCCGTTCGACCCGGGGGAAGTCGCCCCAGTTGACATAGGTGTGGCCCACGTTCAGCTCGCCCACCATCTCGCCGAAGATGAAGTCCAAGTCCCCGCGGTGGGACACATAGGGCACTAGCTTGGCGTATTTGGCTTTTATGCCGGGCCAGTCCACCCCGTGCATGTTCCTGACATAGAACCAGTCGCGGTAGATCTTCCAGCCGTCTTCGTAGATCTGCTTCCACTCCTTGCGGGGATCGATCTTCATCTCCAGGGCGTCGAGGTTGAGCTCGCCGTCCCCGGGTTTCTGGTTGGGTTTGTCGAGGCCGATGATCCCGAACCTCTGTCCCGAACGATAGAGGAACTTCTTCCCGTCCGCGGAGAGCGAGCCGTTCGAGATGCCCTGGATGACGACGATGTCTTTTTTGTCCTTGAAGGTGAGCTTGTGCAGGGCGCCGCCCGAGAAATAGAGGAGGCCGCCTTCGACGGCGGCCAGGCCGTTGTAGTTGCCGGCCCTGGGAGGCAGGGCGATGATGCGGTCGTTTATACCGTCGAAATCGATCTTGAGCGGTTCGGTCTTTTTGGTTTCCTCAGCCGGCTTTTTCTCTTCCTTTGCGGGTTTTTCTTTTGCGGCGGTTTTCTCTTCCGATTCCTTCTTGACCTCTTCGGTGTCGTTCTCATCCTTGAACAGGGGAGGGGCGTCGTCCGTGAGCGCCACCGCATGGATGCGGGTCGCGCGGTTGTACACGTAATCGAACTCGAAACTCGAGAAGGTCAGGTTGAAGTTGCGGTCTGAGAGGAACAGGAGGTATTTTCCGTCCTGGGAGAACGCCGGGGAGTAGTCGGAGTACATGTCGTCGGTCAGCTGGCGGGCGTTCGCGCTGTCCAGCGAATAGACCCAAACGGCCGGCTGCCCGTTCTCTCCGTCCTTGGTGTATACCGCCCACTGCGAGTCGGGGGACCATCCGTAGTCCCTGATGTCGAAGCGGCTGGCCGTATCCACGACGGTGATCTTTTTGGCCTTCACGTCGAGGATCTGGAGGTCCAGGTTCTTGTCCGAAAACAGCAGCTTGCCGCTGTCCGGAGACCACAGGGCCGGGTAGCGCCAGGCCTCCGAGTTTGTGGTGAGCTGGATGAGGGTGTCGTTCTCGGCCCGGTCGATGATATAGAGCTCGTATTGTCCGGTCTTGTCGGAATCGAAGGCCACGTAGCGGCCGTCGGGAGACCAGGTGGGGTTCATCTCACGGATGCCCTGGGTCCTGGTCAGGTTGTAGGTGATGCCGTTCTCTGCCGGCACCGTGAATATGTCGCCGCGGGCATCGAAGACGGCGCGCTTGCCGGTGGCGGAGATGTCGAAGCCTTCGATGTTGCCCTTGACGTTCTTGAAGTAGGGGAGCACTCCTGGGAAGTCGTACTTGATGTTGACCGTGACCTTTTGGCTCCGGCCCGTATCCAGGTTCAGCTTGTAGATGTACCCGCCGTTCTCGTAGACGATGACCCCGTTCTCGCCGGAGGGCCAGAGCACATCATATTCCGTGTGGTTTGTGACCTGGGTGATCTCCTTCGAGGCCAGGTCATAGGAATGGATGTTGAGCACCAGGTCCTGATCGGAGACGTAGAAGATCTTGTCCTTGTACCAGACGGGGTGGTGGTCGGTGCCCTCGAATGTCGTGAGCCGCCGGGAGGTGTCGTTGGCCAGGTCGTAGATCCAGACGTCCTGGGCGCGGCCTCCCTTGTAGCGCTTCCAGGTGCGGAACTCCCGGGAGATGGGTGTGTAGATGATCTCCCGGCCGGAGGGGGAGAAGGTCCCGCCGCCCGCCTCGGGGATCTGGAGGGGAGTTTCGAGCCCGCCGTCGAGTTTGACCATGAAGTACTTGCCCATGCGGCGTCCGTAGGGGGTCCGGTTGGCCCGGAAGAGGATGGCCTTGCTGTCGGGTGTCCAGTCCATGGCCATGTTGTCGTATCCGCCCCGGGGAGGCATCATCCCCACGTCGTTGTAGAAGGTGAGCTGGCGGGGAGAGCCGCCCGCGGACGGCATGACGTAGATCTGCCTCGATCCGGAATACTCGGCCGAGAAGGCGATCCAGCGCCCGTCGGGGGAGATCTTGGGATAGATCTCCCTCCCCAGATGTGATGTGAGCTTGCGGGCGTCTCCGCCGTCTGCCGGGGCCGACCAGATGTCTCCGGCGTACACGAAGACGATCAGGTCGCCGTTTATGTCGGGCATGCGCAGCAGCCGGGCATCGTCGATGGCCAGCCCGGAAACCGCCAGGCCCAGGATCAGGGAAAACAGAACAAGTGTCTTTTTCATGGATATCTCCTCTTTAATAATGAAGGAATAAGATATTACATATGGGCCAAATAAAAAAGG
>CBFDBC010000071.1:0-14893 GCA_965602945.1 uncultured bacterium
TCCTCATGCGCACTCCGCCCACCCTCCGTGTCAGCGTGCCTTTGATGACGGCAGCCGGCCGGAACGCCGAGAGCAGAACAGCGGGGTAGACGCCCGACAGAAACGTCCCTCCCAGGAACAGCCAGACCAGAGCAGGCAGGCGCTCCGATCCCAGGAGTGAGCGGAATGACAGGGAGGTTTGGATCATCCGGTTGAAATAGGGTGTCAGGGACAAAACCAGGAACAGGGCCAGCGCGGCCGCCATGAGATTCAGTCCCATGTACTCGAACATGAACTGCTTGATCAGCTGCTGGCGGTAGGCCCCTGTGATCTTACGGATCCCCACCTCCCGGGCCCTCTCTAATGCACGGGCCGTGGACAGGTTGATGTAGTTCACCCAGGCCAGGATCAGGATGAAGACCGCGATAAGTTTCAGCACCTGGACAGCCCGACCGTCACCCTGGGAGTCGGGCTCGACCTCATAAGCCAAGTTCGAGTACAGATGGATGTCTTCCAACGGCTGCAGCCCGATCTCCTGCCGGTAGCCGCTCCTGTGCCATTCCTCCCCCCGTGCGTTTTCGATCCATCGGTTGAATCGGGCCGAGAGTTGGTCCGGGTCCGTTCCGGATCGAACCCGGATGTACGAATAGAACGCACCCGAATTCCAGTCCGTTTCCGGCGCCTCGAAAGCTTCGCGGTTTTGGGGGGTCGCATAGGGAAGCGAGGCGAAAGACAGCAGGACATCGAACCTGAAGTGGGAGTTGGCAGGCGGGTCCGAGCAGACACCGGTGACCAGGAAGGGATGCTTTTTGTTGTAGACCATGGTCTTCCCTATCGGATCCTCGTCACCGAAATTCTGCCGTGCGACCGACTGGGTTATGACCGCCTCAAGGGGGCCGGAGAGTGCTTTTTCGGGATCGCCCTTGATCAAGGGAAACTCAAACATCTTCAGGAAAGAGGGTGTAACGATAAAGATACGGTCGGCCCGGAAGGAAATCTCGTCGGTGTAGGCGAAGGACGCGTACTCCAGGTAGCTCCGCGTGGCCAGGGCGCACTCTTCGATCTCGCCGAAATTGGACTTCAGGATCGTCGGGATGGCGGCGGGGGACATGGCGGAATCATAGATACGTTCCCCATTCGAGTAGGCGCTGTGCCGGATGCGGTAGATATTCCGGCTGGCCTCATGAAAGGTGTCGAAGCTGGTCTCATGGCCTATGTAAAGCTCGATGAAAATGAAGGCCCCCAATCCGAGTGCGAGCCCGGCGACGTTGATAAGGGTCAGGACCCTCTGCCGCGTGTATTTCCGGAAGGCGAGCACACAGTAGTTACGGAACATAAGCGCGAACCAGTAGAGTTTGTTCTGAACAGCCGGGGGGATGGACACCATAACCTGCTGGAGGTACCAGGCATCGGCGGCGGCCTTCCCTCTCTCTTCGGCGATATCCAGGTAGATCTCTTCGAAATCCGAGAGCAGTGATTCCCGGTCGCGCTCCTTGTGGAGCCGCGCCAGGAGCCGTTCCAGTATTCGCATGGGTCGATTCCTCATTATGGTGCCCTATTTTTCGACGGCAAATTTCGGAAATCCCTTCCACAAGGATTTCTGCAGCTCAAGCACTTCCTCAAGTGCATCCATGCCGATGGAAGATATCTTGTAAAAGCGTTTGCGCCGCCCGCCCTTCCGGTTGTAGAGGTCCTTGTAGAAAAACTCTATATAGCCCTTTTCGATCAGCCGGTCCAAAGGGACATAGATCGAACCGATCGACCAGTATTTCCCCGTGATCTTGGAGATGAACTCCCTTATCGTGACGCCGTAGGCCTCTTCGCCCAGGCGCCAGATCGAGAGCAGCACCATCTCTTCCTGGCGTGACAGCAGTTTCATGGCAACTCCAACAGAATCATTGTTTTTCTATAAAATAGAAATACTACGCAGGAATGTCAAGAATTATTTTTCTATTTTTTAGAAAAACCTAAATAAAAGGGGCCTGTCCCCTTTTTTTAGGGGCCGCCGAAAAGACGCGGGAGCCAAAGGCTCAGGTCCGGGACATAGGTGATGAGCAGCAGCGAGAGCAGGAGCAGCGCGATGAAGGGCAGGACGGATACATACACCCGCACGATGGATTTATCGAATTTCAGGCTGGAAATGAACAGGTTGAGCCCGACCGGGGGGGTCAGATAACCGATCTCGAGGTTCGTGAGGAAGATGATCCCCAGGTGGATGGGATCGATGCCGAAGGCGGCCGCAATCGGAGAGATCAAAGGCACGACCACGATGATGGCGGAAAATATGTCCATCAGGCAGCCGACTATGAGCAGGAAGGCGTTGATAGCCAGGAGGAAGACGATCTTGCTGTGGATGTGCTCCTGGATGAATTCCAGGGCCTTCATGGGGATCTCCTGGTCCACCAGGAAGTTGGTGAATCCCAGGGCGACACCGAGGATGATCAGGATCGCCCCCACCAGGACCATGCTTTCCTTCACGATGCCGCTGAGCATGGGCACCTTGATGTCGCGATACAGGAGCATCTCCACGATCAGGACATAGATCACCGTCAGGGTCGCGGCCTCTGCGACGGTGGTCATCCCGCTGTAGATGGCCGCCAGCAGCATGAACGGCAGGAGCGCTTCCCATTTGGTCTTCCACAGGCTCAGAAGCGCTTCCTTGAGGCGAAATGGGGTTCGGGGGACCTTGATCCTGGCGCTCCAGATGGATCCGTAGGACGAAAGGACCAGAATCAGCACCATACCGGGGATAATGCCCGCCAGGAAAAGCTTGTCGATCGGGGCCGAAGCCACGATGCCGTAGAGGATCAGGGGAAGGCTGGGCGGGAACAGCAGCCCCAGGCTGCCGGAGGACGTGATCAGGCCCAGAGAAAAACGTTCGGAATAGTTCTTCATGAGGACAGGGAGCATCAGACCCCCCAGAGCCACGATGGTCACGCCGGAGGCACCGGTAAAGGTCGTAAAGAAGGCGCAGGCGACCAGCACCACGATGGCCAATCCGCCGGGGATCCACCCGAACCAGGCCTCAGCCAGGCGTATCAGCCGCTTCGGCGCATGGCTCTCTGCCAGGATATACCCGGCGAAGGTAAAAAGCGGGATCGTGATCAGGGTCGGGCTGTTGGTCAAACGGTTGAACTCGATGATGATGGCGGTCAGATCCACACCGGCTTGGAGAAAGCCCAGGATCGCAGCGGTTCCGATCAAAACGAAAAGCGGGCCGCCC
Source organism: uncultured bacterium (assembly GCA_965602945.1). Taxonomy (GTDB): domain Bacteria; phylum Acidobacteriota; class Aminicenantia; order Aminicenantales; family Aminicenantaceae; genus JAUXEH01. The sequence continues at coordinate 3,203 of CBFDBC010000071.1, forward strand.
AATAGGGCAAACAGCAGCAGCCCCAGGGACTTAATTGCGGTCATGGACCTTCCCTTGGGGAGCTTTATAGAGCATCCTGAGGATGAGACGGAACGCGACCAGCAGGAATCCCAGTGGGATGACAAGTTTGGCGATCCAGAGCGGGATGCCCAGGGCGAACATGGACTGCGATTGCTGTTCGAGCTGGACAAAATTCCAGCCTGCACGGGCCAGGATGACACACACTGCCACCGACAGGATCCCGGTGATCGCACCGAGCAGGCTCTTCATCCGCTTCGGCACCATCCGCGGCACGATGTCTATCTTGAGGTGCCGCCCCTCCCGAGTGGCCAGGGAAGCCCCCAAAAACGTCAGCCCCAGTGTCAGGTGCCTCAGCACGATGTCCGCGGAGGTGATCCCGGTGGAAAAAAAGTTGCGCAGTATGATCTGAAGACATGAGAGGCCGACCATGGAGGCGAGAACGGCCGACAGAGTTACCAACTCAAACTTGAAGAGGATTCTGTCGATTGAGCCGAGCGCTTTCATCGGCCCCCTTTAGAGCGGAATTCCTCTACCAGGCGAATGAGTTCATCGAGCAGCTCCTGCGAATACAGCTGGCCCACAAGGGTTTTCCTGACACCCAGGGCGATCGTCTCCCAGTCCCGTTTGGTCTCCTCGGACACGGGGATCATTTCGATCCCCTGGTCTTTAAGCGTTACCAGGGATTTGTCGTTCTCTTCCCGTATCTTTAATGCCAGCCTCTGATGGTAGTCCCTGGCAGTCCGCATAAGAATCTCCTGGGATTCCGGACTCAACCGGTCGAAAATCTTCTTTGTGATCACGGTGGCGCCGACGCTGACCGACAGGGGGAGATCGATCATGTAATCCAGACGGTTGAACCACTGCAGGGCCACGCAGGCCAGGGGAGTCGAAGGCACCGTGTCGATCACTCCGGTCTGGAGTGAGGTTAGGACCTGGGAGATCGATAGCGGGATAGGATTGACGCCGGCCTCTTTATAAAGGGCCATGGCAATCTTGTCATCGACCCAACCCCAGACCTTGCTGTTTCGCAGGTCCTCCTTGTTCTGGATCCGCTTCCGGGAAAACAGATAAGCCGGGCCCACATCTCCCCAACCCAGCAGTATATATCCGCTCTGCACGAAGGCTGCCTCCATCCGCTTCAGCAATTTGTCGCGGGCATAGTCCAGCTCCTCGTAATTGTCGAACAAAAGCGGGAGCTGGAAGATCAGAGACTGCTTCTGGATGATCGAAAGTCCGACGGAGGTCATGGCACCGGCGTGCAGCTGACCGATCTGCATGCGGCGCACCATGTCCCCTTCGTCGCCCTGCACGCCTCCAGGATACAGCTTGAACTCGATCTCACCCTTACTCTTATCCATCACCTCCTTGATCATCTGCCTCATCATGTTCACCCAGGTGGAATCGGATGGCGCCAGGGTCGCCATTTTTATGACCGTTTTCCCTTGTATAACCGCACTCGACAACAAGAAAACGAGCAGGATAATGCAGGCTCTCTTCATCCAAACCGTCATGTGAATTCTCCAATCGACTCAAACTTTACACTTTGTGACTCAGAAGAACAAATCATCGATACGTTCCAAAAGACGCCTGGCCCGCCGCTTGGTAATCTCATTAGCCAACCGCTGTTCCGGATATAGATCGGAGGGCGCGTCGATTATCTCACGCAGGGTGGATTCGAAAAGCTCCCTGTCCTGGACCTGGACGCAGTAGCCTTTCGCGAGCAGATATCTGGCCATGAGGAATTTCCCTTCGGTAACCTCGATGGCCCGCAGCAGGTGCTTCTTCGCCCTTACCGGATCGCCACCGAGCATTTCGGGGCGCGTGCCGTAAAAGGTCCCGTAGAACAGATGCGCACCGCCAAAGAAATAGGCCTCATCCAGCTCCCTGACCCGCTCCATCATCAGTTCGACCTTACTCAATTCAGCCAGGCGCGCGGGTTCGCTCTGCTGCAGGTTGATGATGCTCCCCCAGGCGTAAGCGGTCCAGAACAGGCCCGGGACTTCTTCCTCCCCGAACTCCTGCAGCTCTGCCGCCAGGCTGTCCAGATCCTGCTTGACGACAGCGGGAAAGTTGTTCCGATGCAGGGCGATCCACCGCATCCCGTATCTTCTGCCTCTCTCATAGAAATCGACCGCCCTCTTCACCAGGGCCGCCTTGGTCTCGAATTCATACTGCAGGTCCGCGATTTCCACTTCTTCCTCGATGAATCCGAAGGCGTAGCGTGTGAAGCTTCCGGACGTGAGCAGGAGGAGATCTGTGTCATCCGGAGTAATCTCGAGGAGGCCTTCCATCATCTTCAGGTTGCCTGCGCTGGCCTGCTCGGCCAGCACCAGGTCGCTCTCTCTGTCGTAGGTCGGCGCAGCTAAGATCATGACGGCCGTTGTCTGTTTCGCGGCTAACCTGGTCATACTACACCCAGCGGAGGCTGCGCACAACACCAGAATTGAGAAAACGAATGCCCCCCACCTCGGCTCCCTTGTGATCCCGGTACTTTTATTCACACGCTTTCCCCTTTTCGGTAATGGGGAGTGAGAAAGAAAAAGTCGTTCCCTTTCCCAACTCACTCTCGACATCGATGCGTCCACGGTGTTCGTCCTTGATGATCTTGTGGCAGATGGCCAGACCCAGGCCGATGCCGACCCCCACACTTTTAGTAGTGAAGCCCGGATCGAAAATTCTATCCAGGTTTTCAGGGCGTATCCCCCTGCCCGTGTCGCTGATCTCGATCTTGACACAGCCCCACCGGACTCCGGTTTTGATCCGGATCTCCCCATGTTCCTCGATCGCTTCAGAGGCATTCCTGAGTATGCACATGAAGGTTTGATTGAGGCTGCTGGGGCAGCAGAAGATCCCGGGTATCTGTCCATAATCTCTATGGATGTCAGTCCTGCTGGATGAATCCAGGCCCAGCAGGGTTATACTCGAGTCTATGCCCTCGTGGATATCGGCTAGACGCCACTCCGCTTCATCCAGGCCGACAAAAGTCCGGAGGTCTGTGACGACCGATCCCACCCGCTGGGAGGCAATGCCGCCGGCCTCACAGGTGTCTTCCATCAGTTCCAGGATCTTATTCAGATCTGTCTCCGAACAGGCCTCTTGGGAAAACCTCTCGTGCAAGATCGATCGGATACGCCGCACACTGCGGTTGCTGGTGTCGATGCTGCTGGAGATCACTCCGATCGGATTGTTTATTTCATGGGCGACCCCCGCCACCAGCTGACGGAGCGAGCGCATTTTGGCGGTCTGGATCCGTTCCGTCTCTTCCTGCATCTGCAGCTTCTCACGCAGCCGCACGGCTGTCCTCCTCTGGTTGTTAAACTGTACAATCAAATAGCCACCGCCTCCCAACAAGGCAAGCCCTCCAAGAATAATCGAGAAAATAAACTGCGGTGTCAAGAACCAAGGCCGGAAAATCTCAATGTCGACGGCAGCTGGGGGATTGGATTTGTGCAGATCCCTGTCCAGTGCCCTGACGCTGAACCGATAGCTGCCGGGCCCAACGTCTCGATAATGAACCCTGGTTTCATGGGTCGCGGCACTCCATTCTTCATCGAATCCCTCCAATCGGAAAAAATATTTCATCTCCTCCGGTTCCGTCCTGAAGCTGATGCCTTTGAATTCGAATGAAATGCGTTTGGTGGTGCTGGGCATTCGCAGGGAGGAGACGTTGTGATAGATCCTGTCTCCTTCGACGTAGGTGATATGAACCCGGGGACAGATCTCCTTAGCTGAGGGGACGTATCTGATCACTCCGTCATTGGATGTGACAAACCACAAATACCCTTTATGGTCCTCATAGAGAGTGTGGATCCTGCCGAGAGTCAGATCCACCTGGATGTTCTGAAAGTTTTCGCCGTCGTATTTGCTGACCCCTTCGTCCGTGCCGAACCAGAGATTCCAGGACCGATCCAGGTGAATGGCTGTGACCCTGTTGCTGATCAGGCCGTCCGTTATCGTCAAATTTTCGAAACGCGGCGATCCCGCCTCATCGGATCCGGAATATTTGATGATCCCCCTGTCCTCGGTCCCGATCCACAGATCACCCCGGTTGTCCTCAAAGCCGACGGTCGTATTCGTGCTGGCCAAACCGTTCCGGGCGGTGAAGACCGTGAACTCAGAGCCATCGAACCGCCCGATTCCTCCCTCAGGATTTTCGCCGCTCCCCTCGAAGCCATACCAGATGTTTCTGTCGTGGGTCTCAAGCATCCACGTGATGTGGTTGCTGCCCAAACCATCACTTATGGTGTAGTTCATCCACCTTTTGCCGTCATATCTGAAAAGCCCGTCGGACCAGCTCCCCAGCCAGACGCTTCCACTTCTGTCAATGATCATACTCGAACCATTTCTCACAGAATGTGGATAGAAAGCCTCTCCATCGAACCTGACCAGGCCATCGGGCGCGGCAAACCACAGGTCCTTCGATGTTTCATCCTCCAGAATGCAACGAACAGCGTTTTCCAGAGATTCTTCGCGGACTGGAAGGATCAGGCTTCCGTAAGACCGGCTCACCCCCGAGGATGTGCCGATCCACATATTTCCCCGGCTGTCCTCAAACAACGAAAGGATGGAATCATCCACCAATCCATGGTTTATGCTCAGCGTTTCGAATGCCGTTCGGTCATACCGGCTTACACCGTTCCCGGTGGTCCCGAACCAGAGGCGGCCCTCGCTATCCTCCAACATAGTCTCGATGGAATTGTGGGCCAGGCCATCGTCTTCAGTCATGACCTTGAGATCCTCCAGTGTGTAACGCCACAGCCCGTTGTCTGACGCGAACCAGAGGTTCTGATCAAGATCTTCATAAATAGTCCACACAAATCCCAGATCCAAATTATGGAGCTGGGAGAAATTTTGAAAATCTCTTCCTTCGTATCTGAAGATCCCGATATCCGTTCCGAGCCAGAGATCGCCGCGGCTGTCCTCCAGCAACGACAAGATCGCCGCATCCCTCAGGAAAGCGGTGGATGTGCCCGACAGCATATCGTATCGATGCACACCTTGATCGTTGGTGACGAACCAGATGTATCCACTCTGGTCTTCTTCGATCTTCTTGACATCGGCGGCGATGATAGGGCCCTCTACAGAGGAACTCTTGGCTTTTTTGATATAGGCTCCCGATTCCGCTCCAAGCCAGATGTTGCTGTGTCGATCTTCATAGATCGTCTGTATGGGAAAATTGAAATTGGAGGGGGACACTACATGGAACTCATCTCCGTCGTATCTGCATACCCCCTTCTGCGTTCCGAACCAGAGGTTATTCGCTCTATCCTCCAGCATGCAGTGGATGCTATTATCCAGAAGGCCATCGTCCTTCTCGAGACTGGATATAGCCGTACCGTCAAAACGGCTCACTCCACGGTCAGTGGCAAACCAGAGATAGCCTCTGCTGTCCTCCAAGATGAAAGTGAGATAGTCGCCGATCAGTCCGCCCGCCGTGTTCAGATTCAGGAAGCTCTCTCCATCGAATCGGCTAGCACCGCGGTCCGAGCCGAACCAGATGTTCCCCTTTGAGTCAGGCAGCGTGAAATTGATGTTGTCGCTGGCAAGGCTGTCAGGTGTGTTCAGGCTCCGATAGCTGTGGAAACGATCGCCATCGTATCTGGTCACTCCATGAAATTCCGTGATGAACCAGAGATAACCTCGGGCATCCTCCTTTATGAACAGAACGGAATCGTAAATCAGCCCATCCTTTTCGGTAAAACGTGTCCACTCCTGAGAATAAGAGGAAGCGGTCAAAATCCCAGCGGCCAAGAGAATCAGAGATAAAAGATTCAGGGTTCTTCTCATCACGTCCTCCCGGTTCCGGTTACGGATGTTTCATCCCGCGGTACTCCTCGAGGAGGACGCGCACCCTCTCCAGGAGCTCCTTGGAGAAGAAACTCTCTTTGGCAGCGAAATCGTTCTGAACACGGAGGGCGACGTCATTCCATTTCTGTTGTTCCTTGTCATGGATCGAGATGATTTCGATCCCACTTCTTTCTTTCAGAACATCGATGGACTCCACGTTCCTCTTCCGAATCCGCTGGATCAGCTGCTGATGGTGTTTCTCTGAGACATCCAGGAGCAGCTTCCTGTCCCGTTCGGGAAGAGAGTCGTAACGCTTTTTTCGCATGATGGTAGCGCCGACACCGGGGGCGAGGCTGAGGTCGGACATGTACTTCACATGCGCATGCCACCCCAATGCCAGGCAGGCATAGGGTGATGCGTACACGGTCTCGATCTCATTCGACTTCAATTTGGAAAGGACATTCCCGATCGGCGCCAGGATCGGATCTTTCCCGGATTCCGCGGCAAACGCTTCAGCGATAGGATTGATATCGCAGGCCCATAATCGTGTTTTCTTCAAGTCTGTCTGGGTTCTAATGGGCTTCTTGGAGAACAGATAAGTGAAGCCCAGGTCTCCCCAGCCGAGAAGGATATAGTCGAGTTCTTCGAATTTCCGCGAGAATTCAGGCGTGAGCTCGGTGCGGACAAAATCCAGCTCATCGTATGTCATAATCAACATCGGCAGCTCGAAGATAAACAGCTCTTTCAACACCTGGCCTAATCCGATGGTGGTCAGGGAGGCCGCATCGAACTGCCCCTTCCGCATGAGATCGATCTGGCGCTTCTCCTCCATTGCGAAGGTGAGGGCAAAACGAAGGCGGTCGTCGCTGGCCTTGATGAGCTCCGCGTTCATCTCCTTTAACATGATCCCCCAATCGGACTCCTCCGTGGCCAACGTGCCAAGTCTCATAGACTCCTGACAAATGATTTTTCCCGAGGCAAAAAAGCACACCAAAACCACGACCAACAGAAAACGGAGTGGATATTTCATGTTGCCCCCCACTATCTAAGAATCGGACGTATCCCCCTTATCCGAGCCAGATCATAATCATGGTAACAAATGCCGGTAAACAATGCAAACTTCAGCATGCGGCCGAACAGGCTGTGCAGAGGCAGGCCCCTTTCCTTCATCGCCGAAGCCCCCCCACCAACCCCATGGGCTCGGAAGGAAAGGGGCCTGCCTCTGATCGCCTTATTCTGCTCATCCCTAAAACTCCAGTCTTGAATCTAGCCCCTCGATGGGAGATAATCTTCTCACTATGGGTGATAAGAAAGACATGGATCGACGGGAGTTTCTCAGACAATCGGGAGCGTGTATTGCGGGAGCGGCACTCGCTCCTTCCCTGTTCCAGGGCTGTTCCAAAACGGCGGCGAAAAAGCCCCCCAACCTCCTGATCGTGTTCCCGGACCAGATGCGGGCCCATTCCCAGGGTTTCATGAACGAGGATCCGGTTTTAACACCCGTCCTGGATCGGTTCGCCGAAGAGAGCCTGGTTCTCACCGAGGCCGTCAGCAACTACCCGGTCTGCAGCCCTTTCCGGGCCATGCTCATGACCGGCAAATACCCTCATGCCAATGGAGTCCTGGCCAACTGCAACACCAACGGCACGACACACGGCTATGAGCTGCGAAGGGATGAGCGCTGCTGGTCCGATATCCTTCAGGAACAGGGTTACAGCCTGGGTTACATCGGCAAGTGGCACCTGGACGGCCCCCGCAGGCCCTACGTGAAAAGTTCCAACAACAGCGATAATTTCGCCTGGAACGAGTGGTGCCCGACCGACCGGCGGCACGGATTCGATTACTGGTATGCCTACGGCACCTATGACCAGCACATGAATCCCATGTACTGGAGCACGGACGCCGGCCGCGATGAAGCTTTCTATGTGGACCGGTGGGGGCCCGAACACGAGGCCGACCAGGCCATCAGCTACCTGCGAAACGAGGGAGAATCACTCCGCGATCCGGAAAAACCGTTCGCGCTCGTCGTTTCCATGAACCCTCCTCACATGCCTTATGACCAGCTGCCGGACAATTACGTGGAGATGTACAGTGATAAGACCCTCGAGGAGCTGTGCAACCGGCCCAACATCCCCCCTGCCGGGACCCGTTGGGGCGACTACTACCGCAAGCACATCCGCAACTACCTGGCCATGACCACAGGTGTCGACGAGCAGTTCGGGAAGATCCTGACTGCGCTCAAGGAACAGGGCCTGGAAGAGGACACCATCGTGCTCTTCACTTCCGACCACGGCAACTGCTTGGGCATCCACGACCAGATATCCAAGAACAACCGCTACGAAGAGTCCATGTGCATCCCGTTCCTGCTCCGCTGGCCCGGGCAGATACAGACCCGCCGAGACGACCTGCTCTTTTCCACGCCGGATATCTTCCCGACGCTGATGGACCTCATGGGATTTTCCTCCGCCATCCCGAGCGATGTACAGGGCCGCAGCTATGCGCGGCTGATGAAGGACGACTCAGCGGAGCGGCCGTCTTCCCAGCTCTACATCTGGGTCCCGTACGGGCAGCCGGCCTGGGGACGCCGGGGTGTGCGGACCCACAGCCATACGTTGATGATAAGCCGTATGCCTGAGCAGCAGGATGAAGCGGTTCTCCACGACAACCTCGAGGACCGCTACCAGCTCGTCAACCTGGCGGAAACAAACCCAAACCTGGTCTCACGCCTCAGCGAGAACGAACTCGTCCCCTGGCTTGAGGCAACCAAAGATCCATGGCTTCGAAACCTCTAAGATCCTGCATCCGTCACTGCAATTTTTTCCCGGGGCCGACTTGACGAATACTCCATCCCGTCCTATCTTTTGATTGATTCCCGATGTCAGGGATGGGGGGAAATTATGAAGTATCGAGCCAAGTTAATCACAGTTGTTCTCTGCCTCTGGAGCGCCCAAATGTATTCCTGGGCAGAGCAGGGAAAGATCGTTTGGGAGATAGACTTCGCTAAAGCGATCGAAACGGCCAAGGCAGAAGGGAAACCGGTCATGATCGATTTCTGGGCAACGTGGTGCGGGCCCTGCAAGCAGATGGACAAGGATGTCTGGCCGGATGCGGAGATCATCAAACAATCACACAGGTTCGTGTGTATCGCCGTGGACGTAGACGCCCACAGGGCCATCGCCTCTCGGTACCGCATCGAATCGATCCCTACTCTGGTTTTCGCCGATCCATGGGGAAGGGAGTTGACGCGCCGGATCGGGTACCAGCCGGTAGCACAGCTCGCACCCCTGATGAAGGCCTATCCACCAGACTTCTCCGGCATGAACCGGTGGATGTACATGCTTGAGGAAGATGAGGACAGCACAGAAGGGCTCTCCGGGCTCGCGGAATTCTACCGCCGCATCGGCATATGTGACCTCAGCAACACATATTTTAAGAAAGCACTCAAAACAGAGGGGGCCAAGCAAGATTCCCTGGTCAAGGAAAACCTTTATCTGGGCATGGGACTGAACTACATGAAAATGAAGGACTTCAAGAATGCCCAAAAGACATTCGAGAAATGTGTATAAGAGATTCCGGAGGGCCAGGCCTGTGATAAGGCGCTGCTGGGCGTCATTATGGCACAACTGGCGCAGGGAAAGCTTAATACCGCTGAAAAAACCTATGCAATGCTGGAATCGAAGTACCCGGGGTCCCAGGCCACACTCCAGGCCGAGCAGAGATTGAAGGCAGCCAAACGATAAAGTTTCAGAACCTGCCCGTGGTCTACTTCAACTCGGTCTTCAAACGGTCCGTGCTGCAGCCGGTGAGGAGCTGCACAAGTTTTTAAAGCGTCCTGGCCTCTCCTGGAGGCGTGAGCATTCGTCAGGTCTTCGCCGCCTTTTTCAGAAAAGTGTATACCCCCTCTGGGGATAATGCAAGAAAGCCGGGCTAAGGGATCTCGTTTTTTTCAGGGCGGAATCTTTCCAGGAAACGTGCGTCTATCCAGTAGGCATCTCCGCCTCCATTCTGGGGGTCGGCCCACCGCTTCCGGACCGCCTCGTAGCTGCCGGGCACGCCCTCGGACAGACCGCGCCGGCGGCTGGTGAAGAAAAGGTAGCGGCCGCAGGGGGAGAGGACCTGGCAGTTCTCCCCGGCAGGGGAATTGATCTCGGGCCCCAGGTTCTGCATCGGGGTCCAGGACCCGTCCTCTTCCTGAAAGCTGATGTACAGGTCGGACTGTCCGATATTTTCCCTGCGTACGGTCGATACGATGATGTAGCTCTCGTCGGGTGAGATAAAGGCATCCCCTTCGAATGCGCGGCTGTTCACAGGCTCCGGCAGATGTTCCACACGGGCAAAACGGCCGTTTTCCGGCACGGCCCGGTAGATGTCGGCACCTCCCAATCCCCCATCACGACGGGACTGAAAGTAGAGGATCCCGTCCCGGGTCAATGCCGGATAAAACTCATGGGTTTCTGTGTTGACCGGCTGTCCCAGGTTGACGGGTTCAGACCAGCCCGAGTCCACCCGTGTCACGGCCCAGATGTCGTAGTCTTCCTCGGCATCGCCGCTGCCGACGCGGGGTCGGTTCGAGCAGAAATATACGGTACGTCCATCGAAAGATACGCAGGGATCCACTCCGCCGAACCTCCCCGAGAAAGGCGCGACCTCGGGCTCGGTCCAACGGCCTCCCTCTTCCCTGGCCATGACCAGCGCCCACTGCATGGGGCCGGTCGTTACCGAAAAGATCACTTCCTTCCCTCCCGGAAAGAACACCGCGTTCAGCTCGGACATGCCGGTGGACAGGACACCTTCGCCGAAAAGCTCAGCGGTCATCCCCGGCGGTTCCTGCCCCAGGTATTCGCCGGACCGCACCGGCTCGGTGGGGCCGGCCTTTTCCCCGGTCGAGCATGCGATCGAGGACCACAGAACGACCGATCCCAGCACGACAAGGCCTCCGAATCCGATTCTCTTCATGTTTTCCTCCCAAACGGTGTCATCACCGAACCAACGCAATCGTTTTATGATACGAATTTCAAGGGATATCGTTCACCTGCAATGATAATTTGACATGTCTCCATCCGGCTCGAGCCATGAACCGATAGGATCAGTCTGTCAACCTCGTCTATAAATATTCGTTGTCCCGGAAAAGGGCCCATGCTATCATCGATTCGACCGCCCATGATCGTGACCCGGATTCTGTACGCCGCCCTCCTCACACTACACCTCGCCGTCCCGGAAATTCCAGCCGATTTTCAGCCTGCGGAGCAGTTGAGCCGGGAGGTCGACCTGAGCCACTGGGGGATGGGCGGCATCGAAGACATCGGCTTCGTCTCGATCGGGGTTCTGCATGGGCCGGATCAAGATCAGATGGTGGTGTATGACATCCGAAAAAAAAAGCCCGTCTTCCAGATCCCGGACAGGCCCTGGGGCGCCGCCCCGGACTTCTCCGGGAACACGTTCCTGGTCGCGGATTTCAACGAGGGCAACGTGAACCGCCTGGGCGGCTACTTCAACAGTTTTTCGAGGGCGCCCTCGACGGCCGACGTCACCCTCAATTCCCTGCCTGAAGGAGACCAGGCCCTGACGTTTGCCTACACACGGGACACATCCGGTTTCGCCGGCTTCTGGATCCACCTCTTCGATTTCAAAGCTCCGCCTGCGCAGCGTGTCTTCCTGGATTCCTCTCCCTTCCGTTTCCTCACGTTCTCGATCCGGGGTGAGCACGGGCAGGAGGCCCTGAGGCTGCAGGTCGCAGACCGTGAATGGGAAACGAAGGAGGACTCCCTTCCGATCGATGGGGTGGGGGCCTTTCTTCCCGGGGGCGGGATCACCAGGGAGTGGCAGCGGGCCTGGGTGCCTCTCAAGAGCCTCCCCGCACGCATCGATCCAAAGGAGCTGGCC
>CBFDBC010000072.1:0-14766 GCA_965602945.1 uncultured bacterium
GGTCGGCGTTCAGCTTGCTGCCGGCCATGAGGGCGAAAAGGGTAAAGCCGGCCATTCCCACGGCCATGCCCAAAAGGTTGATGGTAGAGAACAGCTTCTGTTTCCTCAGGCTCCTGAGAGCCACCAAGAGATAGCTTTTGAACATTTTGATCCTCCTGATTGAAACTCCGGATTATTGAGCGGCGGCCGCAGGGTTTTTACCGACGAGCATGGCCTTGGCGTAGCGGCCGTGCCAACGACCCAGCAGCTTGGTGAAGTGAAGGGTCAGGGGAAGGAGCAGGAATCCCGCTAGGCAGATAAAGGGGACCAGCCAACCGGGTGGGAAGTAAGGCTGGACGATAGTGATGAGGGGCCGCTCCAGCACATGGAACCAAAAGGGGTAGATCGCCATCTTTATCGAAAACCCAAACAGTACGAACGTCACGCACGAATACAGCGCTCCCAGGGGGAATTGGAGGAACAGATACGCCAGGGACCGCCAGGTCTGGGATGCCGTGACCAGGGATTTGAAGCGCCCTTTCCAGCTCAGGCCTTCCCGTACGAAAAGGGGCTTCCGTGGCATGCGGACACCGAGCAGGGCCTCCACGATCCGGCCCTCCATCAAGGCGATCCCCCGGACGGAAAGCAGGAACAGGCCGCTCACAGGCAGCCCGATGATGAGGAGGAGGGTCAGCAGAGAAAAAGAGACGCCAGCGAGGGTCCACAACCCATAAAAGGAGCCGGTCACCAATCCGAACAGCAGGTAGAAGAACGAACTCCAGGCACGCGGATCGGCATAGATGCCGAAGAAGCGCCCCCAGAGGGACCGCGAGCCGTGCCGCCGGGGAGGAGACAGAGCCGGGGTGGAATGGGCCTCCATCTCTCTGTAGGCCGAGGCCACTTCGGCCGGCTCGCCGTATTTTCCGATGAGAGCCCGCAGGGCTTCGGATTCCGGCGCCGGCTTCTCTCCCCGTTGTGCCTGATCGAGCCCCAGGCGGAGATGTTCTTCCGCATCTGCCAGGGCATCCTGCACCAACGCGGGATCGCATCCAAAGAGCCCTTTCCCAAGTTCTTGAAGGTATTCATCCACGGTCTTGATCATGGGCGTCTTCTCCTCACTTCCTCACCAGCAGGGCCTTGGCATAGCGGCCATGCAGTTTCCCCGCCCATCGGGCCAGATGCAGCGCGGCCGCCAGCAGGAAGAATCCCGCTGCACACACAAAAGGCAGCAGCCAGAGGGGTGTAAAAATGTCCGTGCCCATGAGGTCCAGGGGGATGTGAAAAACCAGCTCGAATATTGGCGCCGTTATGAAACTCACGGCGAAAACAAATACGCCCCAGGTAAGGGCGAAATAGATGGCTCCCAGGGGAAACTGCAGCAGCATGTAAAGAAGGATCTTCCAGGTCAAAGCTTCCGTGTACAGGGATTTGAGCTTCCCGGTCCACTTCAGGTCCCGGTTCACGAAAAAAGGCTTGCGCGGCATCCGAACTCCCAGGAGGGCCTCCACGATCCGCCCCTCCAGGAGCCCGATCCCGCGCAAGGAAAGGAAAAACAAAGCGGTGATCGGCACCCCGATGATGAAGATGAGCGATGGGAGCGCTACAGCGCCTCCCACCACAGCCCAACTGCAGTAGACCATCCCGAAGAGGAAGGAAAGGAGGGCATACAGGAATGCGCCCCAGGCTCGTGGCTCGGCCATGATCCCAAAAAACTTCATGAGGAACGACGGGGCCGGAGAAGCAGGCACAGGTGTGGAGAACGGAGTGAGGCAGGCATCGGCGTCGCGGTAGGCTCCCGCGACTTCGGCGGGATCGCCATATTTCTCGATTATGTCCCGCAGGGCTCCCTCCTCACTCAGGCCGGGTGTCTCTCCGAGGGCCGAATCCAGAGCGCTGCGCAGGTGCTCCTCGGAATCCGACAGGGCGTCCTGGATCAGGGCAGGGTCGCTGCCCGTAAGCGCGGATCTCAGGCGGTCCAGGTAGGCCTCGATGCTATTCGCCATGGCTCCCTCCTTTTAAAAGGGAGTCGACAAACGACTTGGTGTGATTCCAGATCTCCATCCAGGTCGTCAGGGTCTGACGCCCCTCCGCGGTGATCCGATAGTAGCGCCGGGGAGGACCCGAGACCGAGGGGTCCACATGACTCTCGAGCAGGCCGCTGTTTTCCAGCGAGCGCAGGACCGGGTACAGCGCCCCCTGCTTCATCATGGGGACCCTGTCGTCGGCGGTCTCCATGCGCTTGGCGATCTGATAGCCGTACATCGGCTCTCCGGCCCGATCCATAAGGCTCAGAAGCACCAGGGCAGCTGTTCCCGAGTTCAGCTCCTTCTGGAATTTCTTATTGGCGTCGATCATGTAAGCCACGGCAAATACCTCCGAGGGGAATAAATTCGTTTTGGCTGTTTAATAGCATGTTATTATTAATTGTTATTTATCATTATTGTTATTCTCAATATAGTGATAACTTAACAATATGTCAAGCAAATAAATCTATTTTTTTTTGCAGACAGGGAATTACTCTATGTTCGGAGTGATCGATCGTCTGATAATGCCCGGATCCAGAGCCGGGACGCTCGTGCGGATCAACCGCCTTCGGCCCGGTTGGGCCCTGTGGGGAGCGTGATGGAAACGGTGGCCCCCTCCCCGGGCGCACTCTCGACTTCCAGGGTTCCGCGGTGCTCCTCTATGATCCTGTAGCAGACGGGCAGCCCCAGGCCGGTCCCCACTCCACGGCCCTTGGTGGTGAAGCCGGGTTCGAAAACACGTCCCAGGTCCTCAGGGGTGATTCCGGAACCGTCATCGGAGAACCGAATCCGGATGCAGCCGCCATCCTCCCATGTCGTGATCGTGATCCGGCCCCGGTTTTCTGTGGCTTCCAGCGCATTGTTCAGGATGTTGATGAAGACCTGGTTGAGCTCCCGGGGGCTGCAGTGCAGCTCAGGCAGCGGCCCCAGGTCTTTCTCGACTTCGACTCGGACCTCGGGATTGGCCAGCACCAGCGTGAGCGTGTCTTCGATGCACCGGTTCACGTTAATGGTTTGAAATTCTCCCTCATCCAGGCGAGCGAAATTGCGTAACGCGGTCACGATCCGGTTTATGCGCTCCGCCCCGCTTGCGACCGAGTCATTCAGAGAAACAAGGGTTCGGAACGCCCGCTGAACCTTTTCATCCTTCCAGGAATCTTCCTTGTCTTCCAGGGCCGCTGCCATCAGCTGAAGGGCCCGCTGGGAGGTGTCGGCAGCCGACCCGATCGAGCCCAGGGGGCTGTTGATCTCGTGTGCGACGCCCGCCACCAGGTTTCCCAGGGCCGCCAGCTTCTCCGAATGAACGAGCGAATCCTGGGTGTCCCGGAGCTTCAGGTACGTCTGTTCCAGCTCCTCGGCATACCGGGATATCGACTCTTTCATCTGCTTCTCTTTCTGGCGGGCCCGGAACAGCCGGTGGCGCGCTTGATAGAGATAGCAGGTGATCACGGTGGCCAGCACGATGGTCGGGATCATCTGGGTATAGAATTGATCCGTTTCCACAAAACCTCCGGGATACACCCTGACCTCGAAGATGTAGATCAGCATGAGGGTGATGCCCAACAGGGTGACCTGCCAGGGGCGGAAGGGCATGGTGCTCACTCCCGCAAACAGGATAAAAACCAGGTAGCCCGCGGAAAAGTCCACGTTTTCTGATACGACCACATCAACGAAGACAGAGAAGAAAGCGATGGCGAGCATCAATGCCCAGACAAAATACCTCCCGACCTCGACATCCAGTTTGGTTCGTGACAGGATCAATAAGAAAATGCCCAAACCGATTATGAGGAGGTTATCCCACAGTGTTGCTATTTTATCCACATCATACAACGATGGACTCTTCATCCAGACCAATCGCCAACCCTGAAAAACCACCTTGATGAACAGGATCAAGCCGACAGCCACCGGCACCAGGACCCCACCTACGGAAAGGCCTATGCGACCCAGGCGGCCGAGATACTCCCGGAATTTTGGATCCCGCTCGAGTCTGTCCGGGACCAGATACTGCACCCAGGACAGGGAAGCGTGTTTTAGACTGATCATGTTCCCTCTCTGAATGGCGGATTCATCGAACACCCCGGGTGTCACACGTATCCTAGCACAGGCTGGAAGGGATATTCAAACCTCAAAAAAACATCCCAGGAGCATCCCTCCGGATTCCCTCAGCGGGATTGAATTCTAAAAAACTGAGGAGCACAGTTGATGCCGGAGAGGCACAGATAGAGATCGGCATCCGACTCCGTAAGGGATGACTGTGGGATCTCCACCGACACGGTCCGGGTCTCCCCAGGTGTCAGGCTGAAGTAGTTATCGCTCCAGAAAGCCGGCAGAACCTCCGGGCCGCCGCGGCCCCGGACCACACGGGCGTGGAGGAAGAAAGCCAGGGAAGGCCGGGGATTATGGATACGGAGGTCGCAGGCCCACCGGCCGCCCCGGTCTTCCACCGCGGTGACCTCACAGGCCGGGAGTACGGGCGGGAGCTTTTCCAGGCCGGAAAAATCGTCCTGTTTCTCCAGCCAATAGATGCCGTCCGATATCCTTTTTCCTTCACCATTCCGCAGCCGTACACGGACAAAGCGGATGCCTTCTTCCCGAGTCTCCGGGACCGGAAAGAGCTCCCTGACCGTGCCCGATTCGATATCCAGGTCCTCCGAGCGGCCCCAGAGTTTTTCTCCGCTGGACGCAAACACCTGGGCCTCGGCGGTCAGCCCCCGGCCGTCCTCGCGGCCGTGGTTGATCACCATCGCCCTGTTTTCGACCGGATTCAGCTGGATGTGGAGCGGCTCGCAGGCCCTCTTCGTGAAATAATAACCGGCGTGCGGGCAGAGATACCAGTCATAGAGCTGCCAGATGACGCTGGGCCAGGCTGGGTTGACCTTCCAGAGGAGGACCCCGGCGCTAAGGTTGCCCACATGGTTGACCGCCTCGAAGATGGCGCGGTAGCTTTCCGCGTTGACCAGCTGGGCTTTGTTTACATAGCCCGCCAGGTCCCCGGGCTCCCCGTAGCGGCGGCGGATGGCCTGGTCGTAGAGGCTGTACTTCCCATTGCCCTCGCAGGCATCATGATAACCCCAAGCATGGTTGAGCGGGAAGGGCACGCCGGCGGCCGGACTCAGGTCCGGGATGAACTTCGCCAGGCTTTCCAGCACGGGCAAAGAAGGAACTCCCACTTCGTTCTTGAACAGCCAGTCCCGGCCTTCCTCCGCCCTGGCATAATAGACCCTCGGATCGACCCAGCAGTACGGCCCCCCCGAATAGGTCCCGGCCTTGGCGTTGTCCGGCCAGGCCAGTCCCCACTCCTGTGGAGGCTCCCGGTAACCTGACGAAGGGATAAAGGGGCGGGTTCCGTCGAGTTTGGCCAGGATCTCGCTGCGCAGAGGGATGTAGATCTCCTCACGGGGATAGCCCTCGTTGCCCGCGGTCCAGACCAGAAGACAGGGGTGGCTCCGTAGCCGCTTGACCGTGTCAACCGCGTTCCGGAGGAACACCTGGGCCTGGTAGGGGAAAGCCTGGCTCCCCTTCCCCCAGGTGCCCTGGCAGTCGCCCGTAATCCAGAAATCCTGCCACACCAGCAGCCCCAGCCGATCGCACAGAGAGAAGAAATCTTCCGGAGGGGTGACGCCCCCGCCCCAGATCCGGATCAGGTTCAGGTTCGCGTGCCGGCACAGGGACAGTTCATGACGGAGTTTTTCGTGATCGCGGTTGAGCATCATGTCCGGCACCCAGGCGCCGCCCTTGAGCGGTACCCGGTGTCCGTTTACGAAGAAATCCCTGCGCATCCAACCGTCGACTTCCGTCACCGTGCTTCCGACTTCGCGGACCCCGAAGGCCATCCTCTCGCGGTCCGAGACTTCGCCCTCTGTTTCGAACCGCATCTCCAGCCTGTAAAGCGCCGGCTCCCCCAGTCCGTTGGGCCACCAGAGGCGGGGGTTCCGTAGTGTGAGCTGTGGATAGTCGGAAGCACAAAAGTGCACCTCCCGGGTTTCCCCGGACTCCAGGGTCACCCGCTGTTCGAGGATGAACATCGGGACCTCAGTGTCCGGGAGCGTGACCCGCAGGATAAGCGAGCCCTTTCGGGGCGAAGCGGTCGTGTTTGCCAGGTCGGCACTCAGGTCCAGCATGGCCCGGTCCAGGGCAGGAAGGGGGAGGTCGGTTATGACCCGGAGATCCCTGATATCCACCGGCCCGGTCCATGTGACCACCACCTCCTGCCAGATCCCCATGTTGCGGTCCCGCACGGCGGGCAGCCAGTCCCATCCTACCGAACACTGCATGGTGACGTTCACACCGACATCTCCGGTCTCGCCTCCGTTGAGGCCGAAGGGTCCAAACGCCTCGAGCTGAGGCGCACCGGGGATACCGGGAACGTCAAGGGGGTAGACCTTGACGGCCAGTGCGTTGAGGGCATCCGTACGGGCCAGCGCGCCGATTTCGAACACCCAGCTGCCGAACATGCCAACGATCTCGCCGGAATGGGCGACCCGGTGACCATTCAGCCAGACCTCGGCCCGATAATTTATGCCCGGCAGATGCAGCCTTACGGTCTTACCGGCACACTCCTCAGGCAGTTCGAACGCGGTCCGGAACCAGTAGGGATCCAGCCATGGATTCCGTTTCCCGGGCAGATGGCTGAAACGGCCCAGATCATATCTCTGATTGAACTCCTCGCAGGCATCGGGGATCTTCATGTTGTTCATCCCCGTGTAAGGATCGGGATAGACACCATTGCGGACGAGTGCGCTCAAGACAGTGGTGGGGACTCCGGTCGTATGCCAGCCCCGTGCAGCATACTCAGGCGAGGAGATTTCAGCGCCTGACTCCGCGACCAGGGTGGCGGACCTCAATTGCCAATCCCGGGAAAGACGGATTCTGTCGGAGGCATCGGCCCCCAATGACTCGGACGCCCAGAGGAGAACGAGCAGGGCCGTGCCCCATCCTATCGCTCGCTGTGGAATCACGCCTCCCCCCGGGTAGTGGATCAGGCGAAGGGCTGATCGATGGAAGGGCTGGGCTGGGAGAAGTATCGGGGCCCATCCTGGGTGATGTAGATGCAGTCCTCCAGGCGGATCCCGAATTCTCCCGGGAGCACCACCATGGGCTCGTTTGAAAAACACATTCCCGGCTCCATGGGACGGGTGTTGCCTCTAACCAGGTTGATCCACTCATGGCCATCCAACCCGATGCCGTGACCAGTGCGGTGCGGCAGGCCCGGGACCTTATAACCGGGACCGAACCCGTAGTCGATGTAGACCTGGCGGGCGGCGGCATCCACATCCTCGCAGGGCACTCCCACTCCGGCGGTTGCGAAGGCAGCGGACTGCGCCTCCTTCATGAGGTTCCACATCTCCCGCTGGCGGTTCGTCGGCTCGCCGAACACGACGGTCCGGCTGATGTCCGCGCGGTAGCCGTCAACCCCGCAGCCGCCGTCCATAAGGACGATGTCTCCCTCTTTAAGCTCGATGTGTTTCACGCTGCCGTGTGGATTGGCCGAAGCCTCCGCTATCTGGGCT
Source organism: uncultured bacterium (assembly GCA_965602945.1). GTDB lineage: Bacteria > Acidobacteriota > Aminicenantia > Aminicenantales > Aminicenantaceae > JAUXEH01. Next base: position 7,514 of record CBFDBC010000072.1, read on the forward strand.
CCGATCCCGCCGCTCACCCCCAGGGCCGCGTGAGCCCGTCCGGAGACGGCGCGGAAGTCGTTTCTGGTCATACCGGCCTCGAGCATGGCCACCGACGCTTTATAGGCCTCGATGGTGATGTCGGCCGCTTTCTGCATCAGGGCCAGCTCGGATGAGGATTTTATGACCCTGCACTCGATGGTCACGGGATCGGCACTCACATATTCGAGGCGGGGGGCCGCCTTCCTGATCCCGTCGTACAGGAAGAACCGGACCCGCTCTTCGATCCCTACCCGGCCGGAACGGATCCCCCGGTCCGACAGGACCTGAGCCACCCGTTCATAAGGGCTCTCGTGCTCCTCCCATGTCCGGATGTCATCCCCGAAGCGGATCAGTTCCCGCGCCCTGTCCTCCTCGAACGCCGGGCAGATCCAGGCCAGCTCACCCCGGGCGGGCAGGACCACCGCAAACATGCGTTCGCTGTTACCCCAGCGCATACCCGTGAAATAGAACATGCCGGTTCCCCCCTCGAGGTAGATGGCCGAGATCCCGGCCTCCGTCATCAACCGCCGGGCTTTTTCGATCCTCTGCAGGCGTTCCGCATCGGTTATTGGCACAACGTCACCCGTCATGAGTTTGAGGCGGGAGATGGGGTCGCCGGCCTCTTCCCTTGGGTCCTGCTTGGTAGAGCAGCCGGAAGTCACCAGGGCGGCACCGGCCGCACCGGCGGACAGCTTCAGGAAATCTCGTCTATCTAGGCTCATCGCATTCACCTCCTTCCTGAATTATTCATAAAGCCTGTCGACACTTCAATATGAAAATACAAAATCTAATTGCCTACAGGCTTTACCCTTCGGGCGAACCCATCCCGGCACGTATACTTCGTTGCGGCGGATTCGCAGTGAATTATCACAGCTTCATCCCCCGACGCCTCGTATTCGCACCAATCTGGATCCGTGAATTCTCCAGGCATCCTGAATTATTCATAAAAGATGTCAACATTTCCATAAATAAAAACCTCTATCTCTATCGTTGACATCTTTTACCCTCCGGGTGAATCCACCCGGAATATCTAATAAAGATCATTTGCGGAGGCGCGGGAGCATACGGCCGGTCCGGCCCATGTAGTCACGGTACACATCGCCGAAACGGGCCAGCATCATCCGCTCTTCCCGGGGAACACGCAGCATATAAAAGGGCAGAAACGTGATCAGGAAAGCCGGCCCCACGATCCAGTTCTGGAGCAGCAGGGCCTGGGCCAGGGCCCACAACCAGTGCGCCAGGTACATGGGATGGCGGAGGTGCCCGAAGACGCCGGTCGTCACCAGCTTGTGTTCCTGTTTCAGCTTCAATTCGGGCGCGAAATTCTGTCCCAGGTCCGTGTGGGATCTCCACAGCAGCCAGAGTGCAGGCAGAAAGAGAAACAATCCAAGTATTCCGGAGGTGAATCCGGCCTGAACCGGCAACCCATAATCCGCCCCATCGAACCATGCGGTCACCAGGTACAGGATGGGAAGGAGCTGCATCCCCAAAAATACCGGCAGCATCAGGAGTTTTTCGGAGAGCAGCCCCTGATCGGTGGCTGTCTGGTCCTTCTTTCTCCACCAGTTGGGAACCCGGGCCATACTCACCGTCCGCACGACCAGGCCGGCTAGAAAGCAAGCCAGGTAGACATACTTGAATATCTCCTCAGGCATCGTCGACCCTGTTTCCTTGCTCGATCAAGACTTCAGCCAAGACTGTCATTCTGAGTTATGCTACTCCAATTCAGAAAGATCAGGCAACACATTTCTGTTTTGGTGTCGTTTTAGGGGCCACGGAAACATCCCCCGGAAAAAGAGAGCCTGGGCCGGGAGTTACTTTTCGGCCCGTTTGAAGCTGATCGATATCCCGGACCAGCTCGACCGGTCGATGGAGGTCTCCATGTAGGGGAGGCTGTCCAGGTGATCCAGGAAGGGCCTGACACCGCGCATCCGGCCCCCTGCCACGTTGTGCGCCGTGTAGCACCCTCCCACCTCAAGCCTGGGCAATACCGCGATCAGATAGTTCTTGTACCAGCGCTTGTCCGCGTCGCAGAACACGAAATCGAAAGGGCCCTCCAGCTGGGGCACGAGCTCGTGGGCATCGGCCAGGCGGGCATCGATGTAACCGGAGAGCCCGGCTTCCTCGAAATGAGCCAGGGCCTGCCGGTGGCGGCGCTCATCCAGCTCGATGGTGATGAGTTTTCCTCCGGTCTTGCTCAGGGCCCAGGCGATCCAGATACCCGAGTGACCCGTGGAAGTGCCGATCTCCAGGGCCTTGGTGTATCCGTGCTTCAGGATGAGGTCGTACAGGACCTCTCCGTCTGATTCAGGCACATTCATGTCGCGCCAATGATGAGAGTTTTTCTCCAGAAAAGCCCTGACCCGTACGTCCAGGTCCTGGTCCGCTGCCGACAGCTCAGGCCCCTGAGTCGCGATCAGAAGGCAGATCATCCCGATCACGGAGATTCGGATCACGGTACTAATTGTGTCACGCATGCAGACCCTCACGTTGGCTCATATAGATTGGACGAGGGTAGGGACGCCTTTCTTCCCTAAAGTTTTGCATCCCTTTTATCGTTCGATGCGCAGGATCAGGACATCCCTCAGGGTGGCCTCCTTGGCTGTCAACAGGATGCGATACACACGGTTTCCCCAAGAGGATTGCAGCCGGGTGTCCTCGATCGGGATCTCCTCGATATCGAGAAGGAACGTGTTATCGTCGAAGCGAATTATGACAGGCTCCGCGTCCGCGAGTTCTGCCGGATTCTCGAGACGGATCGTACCCGCCGCCGACCACACCGGCCGGCGCCAGCTCATGAGGGTCATCTGCACGGGCCGCCTGGCTTCCTCCAATTCGTACCTGTCCCGCACCTCTACGTTTTCGCCCCGGTTCAGGGTGATGGTGCGGCGCCAGAATTTGACGGACGCCTCTACCGGGTACGCGGTGTGCAGATCCAGCTCGAATTCGGCTTTGCTGTCGTCGGCCTCGTAGCTGACATTTGTGGCCCGATATTCCCGGCCCTCTTTCTGCATCACACCGTTCACGGCGGGGATATTGTGAAAACGGGATTGCATGGTCCAGATCTCGTAGCGCCGATCGCTGAAGGTCTGGGCGGTGTAGGTTTCCACTCCCACATCGATGAGGGCCGGATACCCATCGGCATATACGATAAAACTTCCCACGTCGTTGTGGTTGTGGGACTCGTCGTTGTGGCCGCCCTTGGCCGCCACAAAGAATCCCCGCTCCGATCCTTGTCTTGAACGGGCCGCCATGACCTGAAGCTCAGGCAGCCACACGTCGCGCAGCAGGGGGACCGCCGGGGCGGCCGCAGCCAGATCGGCCAGGCCGAAGAGGGTCGGGAGAACCCGGCCCAGAATCCCGAAACTCCCCAGGATGCGTCCCTCTCCTATCCCCTGCTGCCGGACGAGGAATGCGCCGAATCCCCGCAGGACGGGATCCTGGATCCGGGTTCCGTAACGGAAGATCAGGGCTCCCTCGGCATTCAGGCGGGCGGCGGCGTCGGCGAAGTTGATGTAGTAGTGGTCGAAGATGTGGGCCCGGTAGATGTAGCGCCCGATCTGCCGGATCAGGGGCCGGTCGAACACATCGATCCGGCCGCGGGAGGCGCTGTACAGGAGCTCGAGACAGTCGTAGAGCGAACCCCCGGCACGGTTCCAGTAGCCGGGGCCTTCGTCACAGCCCCCGTCCCTGGGATAGGGAACAAGGAAATTGTCCAGGCAGCGGAGGATCTTGTGGAGGGAGGCGGTCCGGCGGTCTGGGTCATCCTCCAGCAGAAGCACGGCAGCCAGCCAGTTGGAACAGATCCAGGGATTCCAGTTGTTCACGGTCCGGCCGGAAAATCCCATCCACCAGAAGTCGTCGCGTTCCAGGTTAACGGACAGGATGCGGCGCCGGACCTCGAGCAGGATGCGTTCCGGGACCAGAGGAGAGATTCCGCCCAGTTGTTCCCCCAACAGATAATGCGTCCAGGCCAGCAGCATCCCGGTCTCCGCCGCAAACAGGTCGACCGTCGGTTCCGCCAGGTCCGGCAGGCCGGAACCTCTCGCCTGGGCGCCCACGTGGGCGGGCACACCCCAGTAGGTCTCCTCACAGATCGTCCAGACGCCGTTCAGGACATCGTCCAGGAACCGCCCCCGGCCCTCCATGCATTCCCCGAGGACCAGAGCGGCCAGCATGGCCCGGCGGTCAAATGAGATCTTCTGGAAGCGGCTGCGGTTCCCGTCCCGCACATAATCCAGGAAGACCGATGCCTTGGGAGTCGGCCACTCGGTGCCGAGATATTTCTCCGCCTCCCGGATATGAGCCTCCCTCACCTGGGAGGGGATCTTTAGCCACACCTCCCTTTCCCCGGATTTGGGAAAGGGCTGCCATAGGTCGGCGGGCAGGATGACCTCCGCCAGAACCTCCAGCGGGTATGTCTCGGATAAAAGTCCCGTATCTTGGCTCGTGGTCTGACCTGCGGCCGGGCGCCAAACGAGCAGTAGGCAAATGAATAGCAAGCGGATAGGTTTCATGGTTTCCCCCAAATGAGCAGGAGGATCGTGCTGTTCCAGACAAACATGCCTCGTCCTCGTCAGTATGTTAACAACAATTTCGTTCAGGGTAAAGCTTCCAGATCAGTAATAATACCAATGCATGATGGCAAAAGATCAAAGAAACTTGACAATATTCTGATTTTTCAGTATATTCTGATTTGTTTGACTTAATTGTCATCCACAAAGGAGATACACATGGCACTCTCACACAATCTATCCTGCTGTCAGGTAGAGGCCGTGACCAGCATCGATGAACGGGGCCAGATGGTGCTCCCCAAGGAGATCCGGGAGAAGGCCGGGATCCGGGCCGGAGACAAACTGGCTGTTATCACCTGGAGAAAAGAAGGGCGGGTGTGCTGCATCTCGCTCATCAAAACGGATGATTTTGCCTCACAGATCAAAGAGCTTCTGGGGCCCATGGCCAAGGAGCTGATCGCGGATTAGAACGAAGTACGGGAGGACACGCGAATGGACAAGAACAGGATCAAGGATATCGTCAAGGAGAAGTACGGACACATTGCCGGGGAGAGCGGGTCATGCTGCGCCTCCTCATCCTGCTGCGGAAGCAGCCCCGGGGCGGACGAAACCAGCCGCCGGATGGGCTATTCCGACTCGGAGCTGCAGGCCGTGCCGGAGGGCGCCAACCTGGGCCTGGGCTGCGGCAATCCCATCGCTCTGGCATCATTGAAGCCCGGAGAGACCGTGCTGGACCTGGGTTCGGGGGCCGGATTCGACAGCTTCCTTGCGGCTACCCGAGTGGGCCCGGAGGGAAGGGTCATCGGCGTGGACATGACCGCCGAGATGCTGGCCAGAGCCAGAGAGAATGCCCGCAGGGGAGGCTATGCCAACGTGGAGTTTCGGGAAGGGGAGATCGAAAACCTCCCGGTGGAGGACAACGCAGTCGACATCATCATCTCCAACTGCGTGATCAACCTTTCGCCGCAAAAGGAGCGCGTATTCAGTGAGGCTTTCCGGGTACTCAAACCGGGCGGCCGGGTGATGGTCTCGGACATCGTGCTCCTCGAAGGGCTGCCGGAATCGATCCGCACCTCGATCGAGGCCTACGTGGGCTGTGTCGCAGGCGCCAGCTTGAAGTATGACTACATCCGCCTGATAGAAGCGGCAGGTTTCCAGGAGGTCCAGGTGCTTGAGGAAGCAGCTTTTGTGACAGACATGATGCCGGACGATCCCATGCTTAAAAGCATAGTCTCCGAGGCAAATGTGTCCGCCGAAGAGCTCCTCCGTCTGGGTAGGATGGTCGTGAGCGTAAAGATCACGGCCACCAAGCCCTCCCCGGCGAATTAAGCGCCTCACTCCCATTCAGTGCCTCGGGCGGGATTGCATCCTCCCCACAGTTGTGTTATATGCTGATTCCAAGGAAAGGACTCGACCGTGCGGATCAAACGTAGGGAAGCTCGAGAGCCTCGGATTTTAAAGCAAAGGGGCACACGCAGCCTGCTCCTGATGGTCCTTGCCGCCCTGCTCCTCCTGCCTGCCGGTTCCCAGGGGCAGGAGATAGGCCTTCCCGACACAAACCTGATCCACTGGGCCTACGCAGCCGCCTTCGGGACCGGGATCTATCAGCTCGGCGGGGACGCCCGTACCTTTGTCTTCCGCATCCGGCCGGTAGTAAGAAAATCCTTCAGCTTCCAGAATCACCTGGGCGGGCGGAAATTCTATTTCGAGCTCAGGTTTCCCGTGACCATAGGGCTGCACGAGTTTTCGATCAGCGAGCTGCTGTCCCCCAATTTCCAGCAGGTCAGCTTCACTCCGGGCGTGATGCTGCAGGTCCCACTGCTTGACGACTGGGATGTCCAGCTCTTCGGCAACCTCGGCGGGGGGGCCGAACTGGGCGACTCGCGGGACGCTGCCTTGATCTACTGGGGAGGGATCAACAGCCGGCTGGCGTTCCGCCCGTTCAAGACGGATCTTGCGCTGCTGAACAGTGTGGGCAGCGTTGGCTTTAATCCAAGAATCGGGACGTCGGCGGCGATCTCGACACTGGTCACCGGGCTCGAGTGGAACCAGCGCCTGGGAAGTCTCAAGCTGGGCGCAGAGCCCCTTTCCCTCAGAACCACGGTGCTCTACTATTACTATTTCGAGGGCCTCAACATCCTGTGGAATCCCGGCAGGGATCTGGTCAGCCTGTCATGGGAATGGGAGATCGGGATCAGCCTGAGCAAGAAAACCCCTATCAAGCTCTGGTTTTTCAGCTTCGAACGCCTGGGCATCGGCTACCGCTTCAGCCCCAACAGCAGCGGCATCCGGTTCATCAGCTACTCCATATTCTACTGACAGGGAACCTTCCCGCCCCGCTTCTCGTTTCTATATCTGATAACCACGACGCCACGGGAGGGACACATGCTCCTCAACTATCTCAAGATAGCGCTGCGGAACCTGTACCGCAGCAGGCTGTATTCTGCGATCAACATCCTGGGGCTGGCCATAGGGCTGGCCGTCTGCCTCATGATCTTCCTCTGGGTTCGAGGCGAGCTGAACTATGACCGCTTCCACGCCAAGGCAGACCGCATCTACAGGGTAGAACGCAAAGTCGACTTCCGGGACATCCACGGACAGGCCCCCATCACATCCGGCACCTATGGGCCCACCCTTGTCCGAGATTATCCCGAGGTCGAGGGCTCTGTCCGCATCGAAACGGAAGAGCTGGCCATCAAGGACCACCGCAGCATCTTT
>CBFDBC010000073.1:0-14674 GCA_965602945.1 uncultured bacterium
CCAGAGGTCGCCCGGTATGCCATCGAGAGCGCGGCCAAACTCAAGAAACCCGAGCACCTGCAGGCGCTGATCCACAGGCTGAGCAGCCCGCTGACCCGCGAGGACGCAATATCCGCGCTCCTTAAATACGGGAACGAGGCGGTCGGGGCCATGAACGCCTACCTGGGAGACCATCACAAGGACATCGATCTGCGGAGGGCCCTGGTGAGCGCTTTGGCCCGCATGGGAACCCAGGAGGCGGCCAACGTCCTGATGAAGGACCTGGATCGCAAGGCCTCGGACCTGGATACGGAGATCATCGATGCGCTGGACCGGATCCGTTCCGAGAAGCCGGAGATCCACATCTCCCCCGTCATCACCAAGCATGAGACTCTCGCCCTGATCAAACGATACTGCAAGACGTTTCTCGATCTGCAGGAGCTCAAGGCCGGGAAAAAAGACATCGAGCTCCGCGACCAGCTGCAGAAGCAGCTGAACACATACTTCATGGACATCTTCAAGCTGCTGGGACTTTACTATCCGCACGAGGACATCACCAAGGCCTATCAGAACATCGAGCGGGGGACCAAGGACTCGACGGCCTATGCCATCGAAATGTTGGACAACACACTGTCCAAGGACCTGCGAGACGTCCTTCTTCCCCTGATCGATGACATGTCTCCTCAGGACCGGGAGCGCCGTTTCCATCAAATACTGAGGAGTTTTCCCAAGACCTGAAATTGAAGTATGCGGTTTTGCTTGAATTTATCCCAATGTACCGATTATAATCGAAATACAAAAAGATATGCCTAAAATATACGTATATCCTAAAAAGGGTGACGATTTCCACATCAAACTGGGCGATTCCCAGGTGAGCCTGGGACGTTCCGCCGACAATGACATCCCCCTGCCGGATCCCTTCTGCTCCAGCAACCATGCCATCATCGCGCCCAAGGGCGATAGATACTTCATACTGGACAACAACAGCAAGAATGGGGTGTTCCTCAACGGGAAGAAGATCGAACGGGATCTGGAACTCAAGAAAGGCGACGAGATCCTCCTCGGCTCGACCCGAATCGTTTATGACCTGAAGATCGACACCAAGGTGGAGGTAACGGACGAGCCTTCCTCTTCCGCCAACATCAACACGATCATGCACCTGAAGGACGTGCTGCGCAAACCGGACATCAGCACGACCATCCGTGCCGACGCCAAATCTCTGGACATCGAAGCGATCAAGACCGAACACAAGGAAGTATCGGTTATCAGTGAGGTCACCAAAGCCCTGATCCTGCATAAACCCCTGGACGAACTGGTGGAGCACATCATGGATCTCATTTGTGAGCGCATCCCGATGGACCGCGGGATCCTCATGCTGAAGGACGATGTCACAGGCCAACTGGACCCCAAAGTCGTACGCATCAACAACAAACAGCTTATGAACCAGAAGATCCAGGTCAGTCAGAGCATCATCAGCACGGCCGTGGATCGGCACTCATCGATCCTCATCTCCGATGTGCAGTCCGACACACGATTCAAAGCCCAGGACAGCATCCTCAAGCTCAACATACAGTCGGCCATGTGCGTGCCCCTGTGGAACAACATAGAGATCATCGGGATCATCTACTCCGACCGGATCGCCACCCCCGAACAGTTCACCAACGAGGATCTCCGCCTCCTCACTCTCCTCTCGAACGTGGCGGCCGTGAAGATCGAAAACGCCGGCCTGTTCGAGAAAGCCCTGGAGAAGGAGAAAATGGAAAAGGAGCTGTCCCTCGCCTCTCAGATACAGAAAGACCTCCTGCCCCAGAAGCATCCGGAGGTCGCGGGTTTCGACATCGTCGGTACCAACATCCCCTGCCTCCAGGTCGGAGGTGACTACTATGACTTCCTGGAGATCGATGAAGACCGGATAGGGATCGTGATCGCGGATGTCTCTGGAAAAGGCGTCGGGTCATCTCTGCTCATGGCTTCGCTGAGGGCTGCCCTCCAGACCGAGGTCCACATAGGATACGACATCGACGCGATGTCGGCCCGCTTGAACAACCTCGTGCACCGGAGCACGGCCTCCAACGCATTCATCAGCTTTTTCTACTGCGAACTCAACATAAAGTCCGGTGTCATGCGATACATAAATTCCGGGCACAATCCTCCGATCGTCCTGGATAAAAAGAAGAAGACCCAGCGCCTGGACAGCTGCGGACTCTGCCTCGGGATGTTCCCGGCTCAGGATTATGAATCCAGAGAGATCACTATTAATCCCGGCGACACCGCCATGCTCTACACCGACGGTTTGACTGAGAGCCGCAACAGGAACAACGAGGAGCTCGCCGAAGAGGGGCTGGTCAAGATCCTTAAAAAGCATCAAAAGCTGCCCGCAGAAAAACTCATGGAGACCATCTTCGAGGAACTCGTGACATTCACGGATGGGGCCGATCCCATGGACGACATGACACTGGTCCTGATCAAACGGAACGGGTGAGTTGTACGTATCCCCCTAAATCTGCTATTATCCCAAAACGGCCCCGTTTTGCCTGAGGGGTAAAATGCGGATGAGAAACAGAACCCGTTATGCGCTCATGCTTCTGGTCTGTATTCTCATGGCGGACATCCCTCTCGGTGCTCAGGTCGAGAGGCGATACCCCTTCCGTTTTTCCACTTTTCAATTGAAAAACGGGCTGACCGTGATCCTGTCGGAAGACAACTCCCTGCCAGTGGTCACTGTAGTGGCTGCCTACCGGGTAGGTTCCATGCACGAAAACGCGGGGAAAGCAGGCCTGGCCTATCTCCTGGAAAACCTCCTGATGTTCGAAGGTTCACGCAATATCGGACGGATGCAGCATTTCCGCTTTATCCAGAGGATCGGAGGCCGCCTGAACGCGACAACGGAAAGGGACAGGACAATCTTCTATCAGACAGTCCCTTCCCACCATCTTGCGACCATGCTCTGGCTGGAATCGGACAGGATGATGTCTCTTTCCATAGGCCAGGCCAACGTGGATCGCTGGAAAGACGAACTGATCCTCAGGCTGAAAGCGCGCTCCGACCGGGATCCCTATCTGGACGGCTCACTGTACTTCGACGAGTTGCTGTATCCGGATATCTACATCAACCATCCTACCGTCGGGAGGCGCCAGGACCTCGCCGGCATCACGGTTGCCGACGTCAGAAACTTCTACCGTACATACTACAGGCCCAACAACGCAGTACTCTGCATTGCCGGAAACATCGATCTGGATAAGACCGAAGAGCTGGTCCGGAAATACTTCCAGGGTTTGCAGCGCGGAAGAGATCTTCCCGTGCTCGCGACTTCCGATGCCTCGGAAATCAATATCGGAAACATGACAGAAACCATGCAAAGCTCCCGGGCATCTTCTCCCGCGTTCTTCCTGGGCTTTCGTACACCCAAGGCACGCTCCGAGGATTTCTATGCGTTGACGATCATCGAATACATCCTGATGAGAGGAAACAGTTCACGCTTGCACGAGCGTCTCATAAAGAGAGAGGAACGCCTGGCCTCCCAGCTCTCCGGCGGGATCGATACCCGGCATGACCAAGCCGCATTCCGCTTTTTTGTGAAAAGCAGCAACGAGCTCAAAAAAGAACGATGCCAGAAGGAGATCTTCTCAGAGATCAACAAACTCAAGTCCTCTTTGATATCGGAAAAGGAGCTGGCCAAAGCCAAGAATGTATTCAAGAAAGACTATGTCAATCAGTACAGCACAACAGTGGACAAGGCACTTTTCCTCACCCATACCTGGCTTTCCCGGTTCCCCTGGAATGATCTGGCCACCGAGCTGGATAAATATATGAACGTCCCACCCCAGCGCATCACATACGCCATGCGAAAATATTTCGGCCAGGACTGGATCCTGATCAACATCCCAATCCGATGAAAAAGCTGCTCACCCTTATCAGCCTGGCCTGCCTGCTGCTCCCCCTCCCCGCTTCTGCTCAGGAAAAATTCCGGCGTCAGCCCCCCCTCCCGGATCCCTTGCCGACGCTTACGCTCCCCGAGATCGAGGATCACACCCTTGCTAACAATCTCAGGCTTCGCGTGGCCCACAAGACCGGCTTTCCCGTCATCAACCTGAGCCTTGTCGTCCTGACAGGCGAGAGCATGTCCCCGGACGCCAAACCCGGGTTGGCGACCTTCACCGCCAACATGGTGAGCCGGGGATCATTCAACTTCTCGGCCTCGGAGGTGCAGGAAACCATCGACAGTATCGGCGGCCGGTTCACGACGGAGACCAATCCGGATTATACGATTTTTTCCCTTTCCTGTTTGCAGGAAAACCTGGATCAAGCCCTGGAGCTTTTCAGCGACATGCTGGTGCGTCCGAGCTTTTCTCGCAGGCAGATCGAGGATCTGCAGCGGGTTACTTTCTACGACCTGACAAGGAGGAGGGAGGACCCGGAATTTTCGGGAAAAAAACTGCTGTATCAGCTTCTGTTCAAAGATCACGCCTATCAGAAGATCGTTTACAACGACAACATCATCCGGACATACACCCTGGGAGACATCCGGGGCTTCTACGAAAATTTCTACCGGCCCGACAATACGATCCTCATCATCACCGGCGATATCGACCTGAATCAGGCCAGCCTCAAAGTCAGCCGTAATTTCAACACCTGGGAAAAAAAGACGGTGAGAAGGGACTATCTGACTGCTCCAGAATTGGATGCCACGCAGAGGATCTGCTTCCTGCAGATCCCACGCGCCAAAGACATCAACATATTCATGGGTACCCTCATCCCGCCCAAGACCAACGCGGACTTTTTTACCTTGGGAGTCATGAACCAGGTGTTGGGAGGGACCTACATCAGCCGTCTTTTCATGAACCTGCGAGAATCCAAGGGGTATGCCTACGACGCTGCATTCAGCTACATGGAATTCTACCAGGTCTGCGGCGTGTTCTACGTCCATGCCCGGGTCACGCCCGAATCCATAAGATCAGCCATCGATGAGATCCAAAGAGAAATCCGTATCATATCCACACAACGGGTGCCTAACGAGGAGATCGAGACCGCGAAATCTTACCTGCTGGGACGATACCCGCTGGGGATCCAGACACATGAGGACCTCTCAGCCCGGATCGCGGATGTTCAGGCTCTGGGATTGAGTGACGGACACTGGGACAAATACTACGAGAACATCACGCGCATCGACTCCCGGTCCGTGTATGAAGCGGCGCAGCAGCATTCCCTGCTCACTCCGATCATCATCATCGTCGGGGATAGATCCGTGCTGGAAACGATCGGCTATGAAAAGATAGATGTCTACAACAGCAATGGAGAGCTCGTTCAGAGCGTCACGAAAGGATTACGGCAATGAAACTTGTGGAATGTGTACCCAATTTCAGCGAAGGAAGAGACCTGGAAAAAATCAAAATCATCACCAAGGAAATCGAGACCACAAAAGAGGTACAGCTTCTGGACGTAGATCCCGGGGAGTCCACCAACCGGACGGTGGTCACTTTCATCGGGACTCCCGAGGGTGTGCTGGAGGCCGCTTTCAAGGCGATCCGTAAGGCCGCCGAGGTCATAGACATGAGTAAGCACTCCGGAGCCCACAGCCGGATGGGGGCGACGGATGTCTGCCCTTTTGTCCCGGTGAGCGGTGTCTCCATGGAGGACTGTGTCGAACTGGCGAACAGGCTGGGAGAGCGGGTAGCCAGGGATTTGAAGATCCCGGTCTATCTGTATGAGTCGGCTGCCCGGACGCCCGAGAGGCGCAACCTGGCCACCGTGCGGGCGGGCGAATACGAAGGCCTGGAAGAAAAGCTCAAGGACCCGGATTGGGCCCCGGACTACGGGGAAGCGGTCTTTATTCCCAAGAGCGGGGCCACGGCCGTGGGAGCACGAGAATTCCTCATCGCATACAACATAAACCTCAACACCAGTGACCGCAAATCGGCCCAGCACATCGCGCTCAACCTCAGGGAGCGCGGGCGCGCTAAACGGGATGACGAAGGCAAGATCGTGCGTGACGCAGACGGGAAGTCTATCAATGTCCCGGGCAAGTTCAAGGAGGTAAAGGCGGTAGGCTGGTATGTCGAGGATTACCGGATCGCCCAGATCTCCATCAACTTTACGAACTACCATGTCTCGCCTCCACACCTGGTTTTCGACGAAGCGGTCAAGGAAGCTGAAGAGATCGGCTGCCGGGTCACCGGGAGCGAGTTGGTGGGACTGATCCCCAAAGAAGCCCTGCTCATGGCAGGCCGCTACTACCTTAAGAAACAGGGAAGGAGCGCCGGCGTTCCGGAGGAAGAGCTGATCCGATTCGCATCCCTATCCCTCGGATTGAACGACGTTTCCTCCTTCGATCCGGGAAAAAAGATCATCGAATACCAGTTCAAGGAAGTGGAGGACTCCCTCAACGACAAGACTCTCCGGGGATTCGCCAACGAGCTTTCCATGGACTCGCCTGCGCCGGGCGGCGGGAGCACCGCGGCCTTGTGCGGAGCCCTGTCCGCTTCCCTGTCGGCCATGGTGTCCAACCTCACCGTGGGGAAAAAGGAGTATGAGAAAGTCCAGGACCTGGTCAAAGATCTAGCGGAACAGGGCCAGATCCTCAAGGATGAACTGCTCCGCGCCATCGATCTGGACACACTCGCCTTCAACCGGGTCATGGACTGCTTCCGACTCCCCAAGAAGACAGCGGAGCAGAAACCGGGACGGATCGACGCCATCGAGGCAGCCACCAAGGAAGCGACCAGGATCCCCTTCGGCGTGCTGAAAGATTGTGTCACGGCTCTCAAGCTGGCCCAGGAGGTAGCGCTCAACGGGAACGAAAATTCCCTCAGCGACGCGGGGGTCGCCGCACTCGTGGCCCAGGCCGGGGCGGAGGGCGCCTATTACAACGTCCTCATCAATCTGCCGGACATCCAGGACCCGGATTTCACAAAGGAAATGGAGACTGCGGCCACGGCCTATCGGTCCGAAGCCATCGTCCTGGGAGATGAGATGCGAACCATCCTGGAAAATAGGCTGAGAGAAAAACTGCCGTAAGTTTCTAGATTCCAGCGCCCCACGCTCCACCTGACTCATCAACCTGATGCCGCCCTGCGGGGAACCTAAGGTTTTACTTGAACCGTGTGACATTTTATGTCAAAATTTCTGGTTACTATTATATTCCGACAACTTCATAATTTTGGGAGGTATGGTATGTCATCTGAACTGACCGAGCTCAACCCGAGCGCTCTCTGGAAACACTTCGAAGAATTTTTGAAAATCCCGCATGGGTCCGGAAACGAAACAGCCCTGGGAGATTACATCATTACGGTGGCGGAGAAAAACAACCTCGAGTGGAAGCGGGACGATGTGGGGAACATCGTGGTTTCTAAAAAGGCTTCCCCGGGAATGGAAGACGCAATCGGCGTCATCCTCCAGGGGCATCTCGACATGGTATGCGAGAAGAATTCGGATGTTGACTTTGATTTTTCTCGAGATCACATACAAACCGAGATCGTCGAAGACTGGGTTCAGGCGAAAGGGACAACGCTGGGTGCCGACAACGGCATCGGCAATGGAGCAGCCCTGGCCATCCTGGAAGACGAAACACTGACACATCCGCCGCTGGAATGCCTGTTTACCGTCGAAGAGGAGACCGGATTGACGGGTGCCACCTCCATAAAGCCGGACTTCCTGAAAGGCAAACGACTCCTCAACCTGGACAGCGAAGATGAGGGAGAATTCACCATCGGATGCGCCGGTGGCGCGGATTCATTGATCAGCCTGCCTCTGGAGAAGGAAGCAGCCGGACCCGGCGGGGCCTATACTCTGAAGGTCTTCGGCCTCCAGGGCGGGCACTCAGGTGTAGACATAGATCTGGGCCGGGGTAATGCCATAAAACTCCTGGCGCGAGTACTCTGGGAAACCCGCAGAGAGATCCCTTTCCGCCTGGCTGCGCTCGATGGCGGGAACCTGCGCAATGCGATCCCCAGGGAAGCATTGGCAACGCTTTGGCTCGATGCCTCGCAGCACGATGCCCTCGCAGATGCCGTAAACACGGCCTTTGCCGGCATCAAGGACGAGTACAAAGTCGTGGATCCCGACGCAGCGATCAGCCTGGACCCTTCGGATGATGAGCCTCAATCGGTCCTGACCCAAGAATCACAGAAAAAACTGGTAGAATTTTTGTTCGTACTTCCCCACGGCGTCACCGCCATGCACCCGGAGATGAAGGGGCTCGTGGAGACATCGACCAACCTGGCCGTCATACACACTCAGGAGAACAAAGCTGAGATCATCTGCAGCACACGCAGTTCCATCGCCACAGCGCTCGAAGGCACCCGTGGCGTTCTGGCAGCGTTGAGCAGCCTGACCGGAGCGGACATCAACCTCGAGGAAGGATATCCCGGCTGGAAACCCAACCTGCAGTCCCCCCTGCTCCAGATCCTGAAGGATGTCTACCAGGATGAGTTCGGAAAGGAGGCCCATATCGCCGCCATCCATGCCGGCCTGGAATGCGGCATCATCGGTGAGAAATACGAGGGAATGGACATGATCTCCTTCGGGCCGACAATTAAGTTCCCCCACTCCCCCAGCGAAAAGGTCAACATCCCTTCGGTGGAAATATTCTGGACCTTTCTGACCAGGCTGTTGGCAGAGCTCAAGTAGTCCGATTGGATGACCGGGTCTCCCGTCACTTCACGGGCTCTTTAATGAACCTGTAGCCCACTCCGTGGGCCGTCAGCAGGTGCAGGGGTCGGGATGGATTCTGCTCGATCTTCTTTCTCAAGCTGTGGATAAAGGTATCCACCGTGCGTGTGACCGGAAACTTGTCGTATCCCCAGACCTCGTTTAGGATGGTGTCACGTGTCACGACGCCCCCCTCGTTCTGGATGAGGAGATGAAGCAGCCCGAATTCTTTGGCTGTAAGGGAGAGTTCTTCTGCTCCTTTGAAGGCGGCCTGTTTCTTGAAGTCGAGCCGGACGTCCCCGAAAGTGTACTCCTCCAGCTCCGGAAGGGGCAGCTGCGAACGCCTCAGGACCGCCTTGATACGGGCCAGAAGCTCTCGAGTTCCGAAGGGTTTCGTGATGTAATCATCCCCGCCCAGCTCAAGGCCCAGCACCTTGTCGATCTCTTCCTTTTTTTCTCCGGTCATGAAGATCACGGGTGTCAGGACACCGTCTCCCCGCAGCCGCTGACAGATTTCGAGCCCCGTCATATTGGGCAGCATCAGGTCCAGGAGGATCAGATCAAATGCGTCCCTGCCGGCCAGGAGATAGCCTTCGTCTCCACTCCCGGCATGGACCGTTTCGTAATTCTCCACTTCCAGGGCTGTCTTCAGCGTCTCAGCCAGGGCCAGGTCATCTTCGACCATCAAGATTCGTTTCATGATCTTATAAACTCCAGTGTGAATTTGCTGCCCTTGCCGGGCTCACTCTCCACGCTTATGCAGCCACCGTGGGCGTCCATGATGTGCTTCACGATCTTCAGTCCGATCCCTACTCCGGAGGGATTCTCCCGGGCGGCCGATTCCCCCCGGAAGAATCCTTCGAATATGTCCCGCCTGTCCCCAGCCGGGATGCCTATCCCCCAGTCTTCGACTGAGAGCTCGACCCCGCGGCCCTTTTCATCCAGACGAATCTGGATCTCCCGGCGCTCCCCGGAATATTTGACAGCATTGTCGATCAGGTTCATCAAAGCCTGCTTGGCGGCATCCCGGTCCAGCACCAGGATGACGGGATGAGGCGGCACGTCCAGATCGCATGTGACTTTTTCTTTCTGCAAACGGTGTTCGTAGAAGGCCATCGTTTCTTTGACGACCTCGGCCAGATCGGATTCCTCCATGTTGTAGGACTTGACATCACGCTCGATCTTGCCTGAGTCGAGGATGTTGTAGAGAAAATGCGACAGCCGGGTGCATTCCTCCGACATCAGCTGCAGCAGCTCCCCCCTTTTTTCTCTGTCCATGACCCGCTTGTCCTGCAGAAGATCCGTTAGGCTGCGCAGCGTGCTCATAGGCGTGCGCAGCTCATGTGACACAGCGGAGATGAACTCGGTTTTGAGCCTGTTCAGCTCGTCGAATTTCTGTTTTTCCGCCCTCTCATACAAGACCTCCTCCTGGAGACGGATCCGCTCCAGGTTGACCCCCAGCTCCTGGGATAGCGTCATAAGGAGTGCTATGTCATCCCCACCGAACCGCCCCCCCGATTTTTTCGGGCCCAGGGCCAAAAATCCGCGCAGGAGAGGGAGCGTGAACGCGATGGGAAAGATCAGGTCCCAGCCCTGCTCTGCAAGCATCGCATCATGGGAAAAATCGATCTGCTCCCGAGTGCTGAGGGCCTTAATCCGTCCGAGCGGCAGGGACTTTCCCTCCTCGGCCGGTGCGGCCGCCGACAGCCTCGCTTCTTCTCCATGCACCAGGAAGAGACCCCTTTCTTTCTCGCCGACAACCTGGATGTGCATGCCGATACGCGAGAGCGGCAGGACACGGGTCACCATCTGTATCAGGGAATCCACCAACCGATGAGGATCGATCTCCCGGGAGGCCCGCTCTGCAAAAGCCTGGACGGACTTCTGGTAATCGTAGGCAACCCGGAAGAACGATTTGTCAACGAAATCCTGGATCTTCTTCCGGGCCGGGTGGAAGGCCAGGGCGGCCCCGAAGGCAGCCAGTGCGGAGACAACCGTATCGGTGACCTCGAAAAGATGGGATAACATCCCCTGGAGCAGCCGGACCAGGAATATGTAGATGGCCACGATAAAGATCGTGAGGATGGAATACACCAGGCTGCGGTTGATGACGAACTCGATGTCCAGGAGCCGGTGGCGGATTATGGCGATCGCGGCGCCGACCAGGGCCAGGGGAGAAAACGCCATGGCCGCCTCCATGGTAAGGAGCTCGGGGAGCGTGAGTATCTTTGGCAGAAGGTAAAACAACACAAACGGTCCCAATCCGGGAGACAGGCCGTAGAGGAGCCATTTGATGCGAGCCTTGTCCTCCTCCAGCTGCGCCCGCCTGAACTGCAGGAGGAGGATGACCACCGATACCAGGAGGCAGATTAAGACATAGATCTGGAAGTAATAAATAACATCCGCATACACACGGTAATCTTCGATGGAACGTGTCAGGCTCGAATAAATGAACAAGACCTCAAGGACCAGTATGAAAGGGATCGCGCCCATATAGAGCAAACCTGAGCGCCTTCGGGGACGGTCCGACGTGAAATTCAGAGAAAAATGCAGCAGGATTGTCGGGGCCAGGGCGTAACAGATATGGAACAGGACTCCCGGGATAAACGAGGCCCAGGTTTGATCAAGACAGTGAAACCCACCCGTGAGGACCACGGCGCCTGCGAAGATCAAGATAAGCCAAAAGAGGATCCGGGCCCTCACGTCTTCCCTCTTCATCACAAAGACAGCGAAACCTATCAACGCGGATAAAGCCAAAACGACCAGGTGGATGTAGGCAAACGGATGCACTGTGAAATATTCGATGAGCGGGAAAGCCCGCGAAAGCTCAGTATCCTCCCCCCCCTTTATCTCGAGCAGGACCGTGTCGCCTACACGTTTGCCGCTGATTTTCCGTGAGAGGACGAATTCCAGCTCGATCTTCTTTTCGATGGAGACTCCGTCCAGCATGATTTGGTCGCGTTCGGATTCCAGGGCACTTTCCACCAGCTCCAGGGCATCCGGAGGGATCGAGGTCCCCCCGTTCAGGAGCAGGAAACCGTAGACACTGACCAGCACGAGCAGAATCCCGGCTGCGAGCTGTAGCAAAAAATGCGATTTCTTCACACAACCACCCACTTATTCATACTATATCACACCCTGCCTGCAGCCCTCATTTTTTTTTGTCGCGGTCCGTCCCCTGCTAATCTTCCAGGGGAATCCTGTTCAGCCGGTCCCTCAGGCCCCTTGCGTCTCCCACAAGCTTGCCCAGCTCCTGCCAGAAATCACGACCGTGGTTTTTAATCCGTGTGTGCACCAACTCGTGCAGGATCACATAGTCGCGCAGCATCCCCGGCAGGGAGGCCAGCATGAGGTTGAGGTTGATGTTGTTTTTTCCCGAACAGCTCCCCCAGCGCGTCTTCTGGCGGCGTATAAATACTCGGTTGAACGAGAATCCATAGAGCCGGGCCAGCTCCTCAACCCTGCTGCGCAGCATTTTCCGGGCTTCCGCTTCAGGGAGCGGAACCTTGAGAGGCTCATCGATCGATCCTTCCGCCTCCCACCGCCGCATCCGTTCCAGGTGTTTCAGGATCCAGCCGCGCTTCTGCCGAACGAATGCCTCTGCCTGAGCCATTGATACACCACGCGGCACGGCCACACGGATCCGGCCCGGGAGCCTCACCGATACGCTCACACGACGGGCACGGGAGCTGGAGACGAAACATACATCCCCCACTCCGTCGATAGTCTTGATCCGTGGGCTGCTAGAATTTATCACGCGCGGTTTTTTGAAAGGCGGAGACTCCCAGGATCTTGTAGCGTTCCGAAGAGACCAGCTTTGTCCGGGACCGGGGAGGCACCTCTTCGGCACCCACTTCCCCAAAAAGAGAGCGTTCGAAGGCCGCATGGTCGATGCTGCGGTATTCGGAATACCGGTGAGGCGGAATGAGCTCGTGTTTCTGGAGTATATCGAGCATATGAGCGGTTTTTATCCCAAAATACCGCTTCAGGAATATCACGTCCTCGAAATGGAGGCTGCGGGAATGCAGTTCCTTACGGACAACATGCTTCAGCTTCCGCGGCGGGACCAGAAATTCAAACGCGAACTGCTGCGCGAATTTCTCCCTGGGATGGTACAGGGGCAGGTATTCATCGATGAAAACATCCGGATTGTCCAGAATCGGTCCGGCAAAACGGTCTTTCAGGTAGTGGGCATATTCGTGGGCCGCCACGATAGACTGATCTCCCAGCGGCAGGATCGCGTCTAAAAGGGCAAAACCGGCCTGCTCTGCCTCGTAGAACACGAAGATACCGGCAATCTGGGCCGCTTCGGGCATGGCTTGACGCAGGATCCTCAGCCCGTTGAACTCGAGCAGCGTAAATATGTTTCGTATGGGCTCATCTCCCAGGCCGAGCCGCTTTCGTTCCTCCTGTGCCATACGTTCAGCCGAAGCGCTTTGGTAGAACGGAGCCGGTTCTGCACGGCGCTGAGTCAACTCCTCGACACGGAGGTAGTCCTCACAATAGCGCTGGAAGCGCCGGACCATCGTCTGAGCCTCCTTGCTGAGCTTCTTTTCCCTGCCCAGGACCTGAAAATCTCCCTCCGGATCCTGTAAGAAGTATCCGATGTCTTTCTTCAGGAAACCGGACAATCTCCTGAGTGAATCCAGGCTGGGCGTCCGCTTTCCGATCTCGAGCAGCGAGATGAACTCGCTGGACAGCCCCACAGACTTGGAGAGTTCCTCCTGAGTGAGCCCCAGGTTTTCCCTTGCCCTACGTAGCTTCGCTCCCAGTTTTCCCGGCATGACGTTCCCCTAGGTGGACTAGGCTTCTTATAACTCCTGGTTATCAATATGTCAAGAATACGGCATTCATATGACCCACGGTTATAAAAGGCACCTTCATTGACTTGAGAGAAATCAGTCGGATATAATGGCTTTGAAAATATTTTCAAAACGAACAAGATGACAGACAGTAAAATCGCAGCCCTGACGGAGAAGACATCGGACAGGTTTTACGACCATCTTCTCAACAACCTCCAGGAGGCAGTCAACATACTGGATACGGACCTGAACATCATTTTCTGGAACACATCATCCGAACAGATGACCGGACATGCCCCAGGAGAAGTCCTGGGGAAAAACTGCCTGAAGAACGTGCTGATCGATCAGGACGAATCCGACATACTCCCCTGTGCGAAGCACTGCCCCGTGGCCCAGGTCCTCAAAGACGGAAACGTCCGCAGCATGGATGCATACCTCCAGCATAAGGACGGACACAGGTTTCCCGTTCACATGCGTATCATTCCCGTGAAGAGCCAGGAGGGGGAGATCATAGCCGCGGTCGAGACCTTCCGCGAACTGTCCCCCAAGGTATCTCTCCCCCAATCGGGAGAACAGTTGAAGCGCATGGGCATTCTGGATCCCCTGACTTCCATGGGAAACAGGCGTTATTTGGAAATGCACCTCAAATCACGTCTGGAAGAGTTTAAACAGCTCGGGCTGTCGTTCGGGGTTCTCTTCATGGAAGTGGACGGCATGGAGAACATTGAGGCCACCTACGGCAGCGTGGTGAGAGACAAGGTCCTCAGAATGATCTCGCAGACGTTGTCCAGCAACATCCGTTTTTTTGAAGCCGCAGCCCGCTGGGACGAAGAAAAATTTGTGGTCGTGCTTCTGAACATCGACCTGGAAAAGCTGGACCTGGTTGCCAACAAGCTGCGCCTGTTGGTGGAACAGTCCAACCTTAGAGAGGCCGACCTCTTCATAAAGACTACGGTCTCCATCGGTGCCACCATGGCGAAATCCCGTGACACGGCGGCGGGTTTGATCGAACGGGCCGAAAAGCTGGCCGAACACAGCAAATGGCTGGGCAGGAACCGGGTTTCCCTGAAACTCGATAAGGAGTAAACAATCCCCGTTTCTGGAGGAAGGGCCGCCCGTGAGTAAACTCCCTGCGGACCGTGAGACGCTATGCAGAATTGGTTCCCCAAAGGAGGTCCTCTATGAGAATCCCAGTCATTATCTGCCTCATGGCGGCAACAGTACTTATCCTGAGCTGCGCTCCCAAC
>CBFDBC010000074.1:0-14580 GCA_965602945.1 uncultured bacterium
CATCCCGGTAGGTCAGTGTGTCCCCCACGGCCTTGCCCAGGCCCCAGACGATGACAGTGTTGTCGGCCACGGCCGGAATGACCCCCCCGGGCAGCGTGCTGTCGAGTCCCGACCAGGGATCCTGGGGATCGATGTCTCCTGTGCTCTTGATAAAGGTGAAGGCGTCACGGCGAGAGAGCTCCTCCGGGTCCACGCCCAGGAGCCGGGGGATGGAGACGCGGTTGAGGTTCAGGCAGCTGGCATCGTCTCCGGGCCTGACACGGAACGGGACGAACGCCAGGCCCTTTTCTCCGAGGCCATCCAGCCCGTAAAAGCGCGCGCCCTCCGGGCTGTTGAGGTCGTAGAGCACGGGGATCGCGTTCTCTGCGAACAGGGCGAATCCTCCGGTCCCGGACCCCCGCCGCTCCGCATCCTGCACGGCATTCCGGCGGTTGGCCCCCACTGTGAAGACGATGAAGAGCCCGCTGGCCAGCAGCCCGATAAGGGTCAGGCTCCTGATGCGCCGGCGCGCCGTGCCCCGGACACCGATACTGAGGAGGCTGAGCCGGGCCTTTTTCGGACCCTGTCCCAGTCTGAGAAAAAGGAGGCTGGTCAGGGCCAGGCTCCCCAGAAGCAGCAGCGTCCCGGCCGTGAAGAACACGCCGAAAGCCTCCCTCCCTCTCTCCAGGTCGGCCGTGGCCAGTATGAACGCGGTGGCCGCCAGAGACAGAATGCCCACCCAGAGTCCCGCACGAGGCCTTCGGGCGCGCAGCGGATCGAGCCTGGTCAGCCCCTTCTGCAGCCCCGATACGGGCTGTTTGACCAGTCTTCCGGCAACGAGCCATATGGTGAAGAAGGCCGTCAGCATCCCCAGGACAGTCCCCAGGCCCAGGGCAGCGGGAGAGAAATACATCTCGAGCGCGGATGTTCCGATGGCGCCCGTCCACACCGTCTTCAGGGCCTCCAGGACGACCAGGTTGAAGGCCACTCCGGTCACACAGCCCAGAAGCCCACCCAGGAAGACCAGCACGGCTCCCTCGGAGAGGAGCAGCCGTCTGACCCGCCGGCGGGAGAATCCCAGGGCCAGGAGCAGCCCGCCCTCTTCCGAGCGCTTCTCCACATTGAAGAAGAACAGCAGCCCGGTGAGCAGCAGCGCGGCCACGATGATGAAGAAGCTCAATCCCAGGAACAACTGGCCGAAATCCACCCCCTGCGTTCCGGCCCTCAGGCCCTCTGCCCGGACCTCCCGGAAGATGAATCCGAGCTGAGACGGAGCGAGCGCGTCCTTCAGCGCACGCTCCACCGACACCATGTCATCGGAGGGAAAACGGACCGCCGTGACTTCGCCAAAACGGTTGGCCCACATCTGCCGGGCCGCCCCGGCGGTGACAAAGGCCTTGGGAGTGCCGCGAAAATCCTCCCAGTAGGCTTCGTCCCTGTCCCGTATGCGGTCCAGGTCGATGGGGATGCCGGGGCGCCAGTCGCGCGTGCTCTCGATCCGGGCCAATCCCGGGAAATCGGGCAGCAGGTCCTGGTCTGCATAGATCCCCTCCAGGGGGACAACCCGCCGAACCCGGAAGGATGAGCTCTCCTCGATCAGGTTGCGGTTCGGGCCCAGGACGTAATACGTGAGCTCAACCCGATCGCCCTCGCGGACGTTCAGGTCCCCGGCCAACCAGGAATTGACGAGGATCTCGTCGTCCGCCGTGCCGGAGGGCACGATCGGCGCGCCCGGGGCAGAGACAAAGGAATACGGCGTCTTCTCCTCCCCCATCCGGATCTCGTTGACAAGATAGGTGAGGATGCCGCGGGCCCCCGGAACTAGGCCTTCGGCGGCATGCGCCACGGCCGGGTCCAGGAAGATGCGGGAGGACCTCAGTTCGACAACGCCTCGACCCTCGAGCGCCTTGAGATACAGCCCGGCATCGTCCAGGGTCCACACCTGCGCGAAGCCCCTCTCCGCCTCTTCGAGCGCGAGCGGGTCTCCGGGCCGCCCCGCGACCAGCAGTGTGTTGGCCCGTCCATCGAGCCCCAGCTCGTGCGACAGGAAGTTCAGGGAAACGAAGGCCGTGAGGGGGGCCACCTGGTCGGCCCTGAGGTTAAACCGCCCGAACTCCGCATCGGAGACGATGGACCCTATCCGGAGCCGCCGGGCCACCGTGGTGTCGCTGTCGAGCGCGAGCGGGGCGTCCCTGGGCATGGATTCGAGGTTTTCGATCCTCAGGACCACCTCATCCCCCGCCTCCACATCCAACCGGGAAGCCAGATAGCTGTTCAGTAGGATCTCATCCGGCGGCAGATCCGCATAACGTTCCGGGGCCCCACCCATGGTCCCGAAGCGCACGTCCACGCCCACGACCTGAACGGTGTTGACCCTGTTCCGGCCGCCCTGTGTGCTGGCCATTCCCCGGGCCAGGAGGACCGGGGCGACCTCTGTTCCCAGCCTGCCGGCCAGCTCCTCCGCCGCCGCTGCGCGGAAGAAGCGGTCCCCCGAAACCATCGCGACGTCGGTCCGGCCGAGGCGGTAAGAAACGATCCGACTGAGGCTGTGGCGAACGGAATCCCCCACGACCAGTGCGCCGACCAGGATGGCCGTGCTCACGGCACAGCCCATCACCACCCAGAGGTGGCCCCTGCGGTAATACGCAAGGCTGCGGCGCACCAGGGTCCAGGTATTCATGGTTGAGTGATCTTCTCCAGTTTCCCGCTCGCAAGCGCATACACCGGATCCAGGAGCCCGGCCAGCTCCTCGGAATGGGTGACCACAACCAGGGTCGTGCCTTCCTCCCTGTTCAGGCGTACCAGGAGCTCCCCGAGGTTCTGCGAGGCCGCCCTGTCGAGGGAGCCTGTCGGTTCGTCCGCCAGCAGGAGCTTGGGCCGGTTGATCAAGGCTCTCACGACCGCCACTCTCTGGAGCTCTCCCCCTGACAGCTGAGCCGGGAAGTGATCCAAATGTTCCCCCAACCCGACACGCTCCAGGAGCTGGACGGCCCGGTTCCGCACATCCGAACTGTCCGCCTCGGGCCCCATCGGCAGGGAAGGCACCTGGACGTTTTCCAGGACCGTGAGGTGAGGAAGCAGGTAGTGGAGCTGGAAGACATAGCCGATCTCGCGGTTCCGGATGCGTGAGAGCTCCTGGTCCCCCAACTGAGCCAGGTCCGTCCCTGCGAGCCTGACCGTACCGGTCGAAGGCCGGTCGAGGGCCCCCATGATGTTCAGCAGGGTGCTCTTCCCCGAACCCGAAGGGCCGACCACGGCGATGGCATCACCGGCCGCGATCTCCAGCGAGAGGCCTTCGAGGACCGTGACTTCCTCCGGGCGGGAGGGATGCCTGAATCGTTTTGTGATGTTGTGCAGCTCCAGCAGCCTATCCATTGTCTTTGTCAACTCCCATTATTCAGGATCCTCTCGTAGAGCCCCAGGATATTTTTAGCCATGTCATCCATGGCATAGCCGGCCATGACCGCCTTACGGCCCTGTTCTCCCAGCTGCTTCACGCGTTCTGGGTCCAGGAGCAGGGAGGCGGCGGCTTCGGCCAGGGCTTCACCCGTGTTCGGCTTGAAGATGATCCCCCCTTGAGTGGCCTCAACAAACTCGGGGTAGCACCCCACGTCCGGCTGCACGACCGGAACCCCGGCCGCCAGGGATTCCACCTGATAGGCGCCAAAGGCCTCTCCGCTGGGCACGGGTACGGAGAGCAGCGTGAGGGACTTGAGGAAGGGGATGCGGTTCTTCTTGTCGAACTCACGGAAGATCCGGATGTCGTCCTGCCAGCCCTGCTCCGTGATCCTGGCGATCTGGCGGTCGACAAACGGCTTGTCCAACCCGGTATACCCTCCGGCCATGTGCAGCCTCAGGTCCTTGAAGCGTGTATCCTGTTTCAGTTCCAGGAAGGCGTCGACCACGATCCCCAGGCCGAAATATTCGGACATCCGGCAGAGATACCCGATCACCGGGGGATCGAAAGGCAGCTCGGAGCGCTCATAGCCCTGGAGGTTGATCCCTCCGTTGATGACCTCGATCCGCTCTCCGGGGATATACATCTCCCGCTGGGACTTCTCGGAGTAGTAGCGGCTGGTGGCGATGAAGAGGTCCACTTCCCGGGCCTTCTCGGCCATCAGGCTCCACACGACGGTTTGCTGGCTTCCATCCATCTCGTCGACCCACTCGTTCTCGTCCTGAAGGGAACACACCACCCGGGCACCGACGTCGTGCTTGATCCGGCGGGCCAGGCCCAGGAGCAGGGCATTGGACAGGTGGACCACATCCGGCTTGATCTCATCTCTCAGGTATTGGATCAGGTTGTCGAGCTCCGCGGCCTGGCGGCCCTCTTCCCCATGGAGCATGGATATGGTCATGCCTTCGAGCCCCGAGGCGCTGGTCGAGCCGGATTTCTTAGCCGCATAGCGGAGCATCGCTTGGGAATCGAAGGCCCGCTCCAGCCAGGAGGGTGCATGCCGGTAGATAGGCATCTTCTCCCTTAAATACAGGTTTATGGCCCCGTAGAATACCGGGGTGTCGGGGACGTCGGTGTGATTGTACCCCGAGGGAAGATACATCGGGATCTTGCGGACGTCCTGACCGAGGACCAGCATCGAGGTCAGCAGTTCGTCGTCTCTAAAGCAGTTCTGGCAGTAAAAATTGTCACCCGATCCGGGTGTGATGTACGCGATCTTCATGAAGTTTCTCCAAAAACATATAAGCGGCCGTCCTCGGCCCCGATGGCCACGAACCCGCCGGCCACGGCGGGGCTGCCGAGGATGGCGGCGCCGATCTCATAGGACCAGAGTTCGCGGCCGTCTCTCAGGCTGACCACATAGATCCATCCGTCGATGGATCCGAAGACGACCTTGTCGCCCGAAATGACCGGGGACCCGTCGATCTCGTGGCGGGTGCGGAACGTCCAGATCGGGGCTCCGGACTCCCTGTCCACACAGTGCAGAAATTCGTCACGTGACCCGATGACCACACGGTCCCGGCCCACGGCAGGGGACGCGAAGAAAGGGCCGCCGTTCCGTTTGTCCTCGTATTCCCAGACGATCCGCTGCTCTTTGATGTCGATACAGGCCAGCTTGTTGTCGTAGTGCCCCAGGTAGGCCCGTCCCTCGATCAGGGCGGCGGAGCCGGGGATGTAGGAGCCGGCCCAGATCTCCCCGAGTTTAGTCCCGTCCGCGGTAGAGATCACATGCAGGATCTCGTCGCAGCCTCCGAAGATCACATGCCGGCCGTCCGTGGCGGGAGCACCGTTGATGTAATTGTCGGTCTCATAGCTCCAGATGAGCGCCCCCGTGGCTGCGTTCAGGCTGTACACCCGGTTGTCATAGCTGCCGACATAGATGTGGTTTCCCGGACCGCCCGGAGCCGGCGCCCAGTTGGCGGACCCGTAGATGGAGTTATCGGCTTTGAACATCCACTCCACCTCGCCGGTCCAAGCATCGAGCGCGAAGAGCTCGCCGCTGAGGTTCCCGATGTAGACGGATCCTTCCAGGAGGAGCGGTGAGGCCTCGATGTCGTCATCGGAGAAGAACTCCCACTCTTTGCGGCCGGTTCCCAGTGCGAGGGCGAACACGCCGCCGTTGGTCGAGCCTATGTAGATCATGCCATGGCCGATCACGGGTGAAGAGACGATCACGGCCCCGGTATCGAATGTCCACAGCAGGTCCGGTTTCTCCGGGATGGGGTCCCGGGCAACGCCGGACATGGCCGCGTCACCCCGGAAGACCGGCCAGCTGGCGCCCTCTACGTTCCCCGCAGGCTGCCCCATTTCCTGCTCCGGGGCGGAACACGCGAACAGGAGAGCCAGGGCCAGGGCGGTCGGAATCAGGACGCCTGGTTTACACATGGTTCGACTCCTCTCGATCCTTCCAGGCCAGGGCGGCCGTGGGGCAGGCGGCCACGCACTCGGCCGCCGCCTTGGCCAGCCCCCGCTGAAGGGGCTCGTGGAACGGCGTCTCGACCGTGACATCGAATCCGCGCCCCACGAAGGTCAGGCCCAGCTCCTCTCCATGCTTTTTCGCGAGCCTGACACACAGGCCGCAGCGGATGCACTTCCCCGGTTCGTAGATGACCAAGTCATGCTGAGTGATCCTCTGGAAAGACTTCCGTTCCTCACCGGGGAACGGGAGCGGGGCAGCCCGGTACACGTCGGCATACTCCCTCAGCCTGCAGGTGTCTGGCTTGCGGCAGTCACAGCCCAGGCAGCGGGCAGCCTCCTCCCGTGCCTCCTGTTCCTTGAAGCCGCTGCCGGGCCCGCCTCCAGGTGACAGGCGGCCGTGGGCCTCCGCTTCCCTGAAAAACTCCTCCATCTCTCCTGCGAGCGGCTTCCCCATCACGGAGTTGAACCGCTTCGGGATCCCGGTCAGGGGCCTGTGTGCCAGGTACTGCAGTACGGAGTGCGCCATATCTTTTCCCTGGGCCACAGCCCGGATGGCCATCTGTGAGGGGGCGACGGCGCTGCCCCCTGCAAAGACGCCGGGCAGGCCGGTCTCGAAGGTTGTCCTGTCGATCTTAATCCCGCGCGCCGTTCGTTCCATCTGAGGAGCGGGGGATTCCCCGGCATCCAGGACACCCACTGCCAGGATCACAGCGCCGTAGGAACTCCGGAGTTCTTCCAGATCGAGGCCCTCGCCGAGGATCTGTCCCTGGCGGAATTCGACACCCATGGCGGCGATCTGTTCGATCTCAGCGTCCAGCACGGAACGGGGGAGCTCCTCCTCTGATACGCCGTACCGCAGCATCCCGCCGGGCTCGGGATTCCGGTCAAAGACCACACAACCCTGCCCGGCCCGGGACAGGTGGAAGGCCGCAGCCAGGCCGGCCGGGCCCGCGCCCACGACGGCCACAGCCAGGCCCGAAGGTTCCGGCCGCTCCGGCAGGTACGGATGTTCCTGGGCCAGGTCCACATCGGCGGCATATCTTTTGAGGAGGCAGATCGAAACCGGATCGTCATGAAACCGGCGTTTGCATGCCTTTTCACAGGGTGCAGGACAGATGCGTCCCAGGACCGCTGGGAGAGCGATGTCGTTCTTGACCGTCACCAGGGCATCCGCGGCGTGGCCGTCCCGGATCGCACGGATCATGCGGGGGATATCCATGTGTGCGGGACAGGCCCTCTGACAGGGAGCCTGGCAGTCCCCCACATGCTCGCTCAACAGGAAAGCCAGGGCATGCCGGCGCGCATCCTGCACGGCCTCGTCCCCGGTCTCGATCCGCATCCCCTCCTGGACGGGCGCGGAACAGGCCGGGAGCAGCCTGCCCGATTCGGTCTCATGCACCACACAGATCATGCAGGACGTGAACTTCCCGGTCCCGTTCAGGTGGCAGAGCGTGGGGATGGGAATGCCCACCTCCCGGGCGGCTTCGAGGATGGTCTGTCCCTCGGGGGCCCGCAGTTCCCTGCCGTTGAGGGTCAAGGCGATGGTGCTCATCCCACCTCCACCGCCTCGGAGGGGCACACCTGGCGGCACGTGCCGCACTTGATGCAGCTGTCCTGGTGGATCTTGTGCTGCTGGTAGGGGATCAGCGGGATGGCGCCGGCCGGGCATTTCTGGGCACAGATCGTGCATCCGATACACCGGTCGGTGATGGTGTAGGTGATCAGGTCCTTGCAGCGCCTGGCCGGACAGGTCCCCTGCAGGTGCGCCTCATACTCTTCCCGGAAGTATTTGAGCGTTGTCAGTACGGGATTGGGGGCCGTCCTGCCCAGCCCGCAGAGGCTGCCCTGCCTGGTCTGGAGGGCGATCTGTTCAAGCTTGTCGAGGTCCTCTTCCTTCCCCCTCCCGGCACTGATCTTCTCCAGGATGTGCAGCATGTGCCGGGTACCGATGCGGCAGAACGTGCACTTCCCGCACGACTGGCTGCAGGTGAAAGTCAGGAAATAGCGGGCGATGTCCACCATGCAGTCGGTCTCGTCCATGACCAGCAGTCCGCCGGATCCCATCATGGCCCCCACCTTGGTCAGGTCCTCGAAATCGATCCGTGTGTCCGACAGTGCGGCCGGGATACAACCGCCGGAGGGGCCGCCGATCTGGACGGCCTTGAACTCGCGGTCGTTCTCGATCCCCCCCCCGATGTCTTCCACGACTTCGCGGATGGTGATACCCATCGGGACCTCGATCAGCCCGCCGCGGGCGACCTTCCCCGCCAGGGAGAAGACCTTGGTCCCCCTGCTCTGCTCCGTGCCCAGACGGGTGAAGCTCTCAATCCCGTTGCGTAGGATCCACGGGACCGTGGCGAAGGTCTCGCAGTTGTTGACCAGGGTGGGAAGGCCCCGCAGACCGGCCTGTGCGGGGTAGGGAGGCCGGAAACTGGGGTTGCCGCGCCTCCCTTCCAGCGAGGCGATGAGCGCGGTCTCTTCCCCGCACACGAAGGCGCCGGCCCCCTCCATGATGTCCAGCCGCAGCGAGAATCCGCTCCCCAGGATGTCCTCTCCCAGGAGCCCGCACTCCCGGCTCATGGCGAGCGCCGCCCGAACCCGCTGCACGGCCAGCGGATACTCGGCCCGGATGTAGAAATACCCCTCACGGGCCCCCACGGCAAAGGCGGCGATGGCCATGCCCTCGATGACCCGGAAGGGGTAGGACTCGAGGATCATCCGGTCCATGAAGGCGCCCGGATCCCCCTCGTCTCCGTTGCAGATGACATACTTGCCGGCTCCGTCAGCCCGGCGCACGATCTCCCACTTGCGCCCGGTCGGGAATCCCGCACCTCCCCTGCCCCGCAGTCCGCTTTTCTGGACGAGGCCCACGATGTCCCTGGGAGACGATCCTGTCAGGCAGCGCTCCAGCGCCTGGAAACCGCCCTTGTTCCGGTACTCGTCCAGATCCAGGGGATCGATCTGGCCCGAATGCTCCGTGGCGATGTGACGCTGCCTCCCCAGGAAGGCCTCGATGTTGGGATCGCGCATGTGCAGGGGATGGCGGGTGAAACCGTTCGAGGGCGAATCGACAAGCAGGTCTTCGATGAGGCCGTAGGCAGCGTTCCGGATCCGGTGGCGGAGCCCCCGGGGTTTGTAGTGCCTGAGGACGATCTTCTTCACGTCCTCGGGGCGGACCTTATCGTACAGGACCGGCTCCTTGTCCGGGAGGCAGACCTCGAGGAGCGGTGTCCGGTGAC
Source organism: uncultured bacterium (assembly GCA_965602945.1). Lineage (GTDB taxonomy): Bacteria > Acidobacteriota > Aminicenantia > Aminicenantales > Aminicenantaceae > JAUXEH01. The sequence continues at coordinate 9,094 of CBFDBC010000074.1, forward strand.
ACATACCCACGCACCCCACCCGCTTGACCTGGGGCTGGATCCCGGTCTCCGCGAAGCTCCTCTCCAGGGCCTGCTGGACCCGCTCGCTCCCACTGGCCACGCAGCAGGACCCCAGGCCGACCCGGATCTCCCCGGCCGCGAGCGGGATCTCGCCCTCCCTGCCGTTTCCTGAGTCCCTGCCCCTGTCCTGTTCCTTGAGGAAGTCCTCCAGGATGTGAGACACGCCGTCGGACTGGACATGGCCGTAGGTCACTCTGTCTATCTGGACGACTGGAGCGATCGTGCAGCAGCCCAGACAGGCCACCCTCTGGAGTGTGAAGAGCCCCTCCGGGTCCGTGTCCCCGGTCCCTTCGATCTTCAGCTCGCGGCCGAAGGCATCATAGACCAGCTCCGCGCCCTTCATGTGGCATGCGGTCCCGGTACAGACCTGGATGATGTGCTTGCCGACCGGAGTGTGCCGGAACTGGGAATAAAAAGTGGAGATTCCGACGATGTCGGCAGGGGTGATCTCCGTGAGCTCACACACCCTGCGCAGGGCGGGTTCCGGGAGGTAGTTGAACGCGTCCTGGACGGCATGCAGGATAGGGATGACCCTGCCGGCATCGGTCCCTATCTCAGCGACGATCCGGTCGATCTCCTTCAGGTCGATCGTGTCATCCCCTGTCAAATTCTGCTTTTCCATTTCCATCGGTCTTTGCCCTGAGCCGCCTGCGTGTCGGGATCATTCCCCGATACAGAACAGGTGTTCCTCCCCCCGGATATAGATGCGGTTGTGCATGAAGGCCGGGACGGTCATGGCCCGCTCCCCCAGCTCACAGAGGCCGACAGACTGGAATTCCCTGGCGGCCAGGAAGATGTGGGTCACCCCCGCCATGTCCATGAGGTACACCTTGTCCCCCACCAGGATGGGAGAGGAGTAGAATCCCTCGTCGTATTCCTCGATCCAGTACGCCTCCCCGCTCTCGGCATCCAGGCACGTGACCGTCCCGTAGCTGGCCGGCATGATCAGCAGTCCGTCGGCCGCGAGCGGGCTGGACACCTCTGAGAGGTCATCGATGTGCTCCCAGGCGATCTCCGGTTCCGGTCCCAGGCGCACGGCGGCCAGCCGGGCGTATTCGTTGACAACGAAGACCATCCCGTTCCAGTAGGCCGGCGACGGGGCGATCTCGCCCTGCATGCAGCGCACCTGCCACAGCGCCTGCCCGGTGCGGGGGTCGTGACCTATCACATAGGGATTCGAGTTGAGGATGACTTCGGAGCGGCTCCCGGTGTCGACCAGGATCGGCGAGGCCCAGGAGATCTCCACGTCACGCGGCACATCGTACACGAGGTTGCCGGTGGCGGTCTGCAGCCCCAGCAGCCGGCCCCCGATGTTCTGGTCGAACTGGACCAGGAGCAGGTCCTGATACGTGATCAGGGAGGAGGAGTGCCCGTAGTGGTTCTCGGGCACGCCGAGATTACGGGCCCAGATCCGGTTCCCCTCGAGATCCAGGCAGACCGCATCGCCGGTGGCGAACAAGGCGAAAACCCTCTGCCCGTCGGTGGTCATGGTGGGCGCGGCAAAGCCGGTGTCCTCGGTGGGGCGCGGCCGCTCCTCGGGTGTCCCGGGGACGTCGTTCGCCGCTGCCTCCCACAGGATCCGGCCCGTGTCGGCGTCGAGACAGTAGACCACCTGGTTCTCCCGGTCCCCTCCGGAGAGGAAGATCTTTTTGCCCCAGATGATGGGTGAATTGTATCCGGGCAGGGGGATGGGGGTTTTCCATACGATGTTCTGTCCCGAGGCGCCGTCCCATTCCGTGGGCACATCCGTGTGATAGGCGATCCCGATCCCCTCGGGCCCACGGAAGCCGGGCCAGTTCCGCCGCATCTCCTCGAGATCCGCATAGTCTCCCGAGCCCGCGCCTCCTCCCCGTGCCCCGGGCAGGCCGATACGCTTCAGGTCGCTCTGGGAAAGGAGACCCAACACAAAGGCCAGGAGGAACACGCCCAGCCCCCCCACCATGATATAGCGGCGAGAGAGGAGCTTGTTTTCCCAGGTATCGTCCGGCGCAGGCCCCTCTTTCAGCTCCGGCAGATACGTCCGGAACGAGCCCATGTATTTGAAAGCGATCAGGAATATCAGAACAAAGGCGAAAAGCAGGAGGCCACCGGTCCGGAGCTGCCATATATGGGTAAAATAGGCCCTCCGGGCCAGCAGATCGAGCGCGCGGATCTGCTCCTTCAAGGCCTCGTTCTGCGGGTCCTCCTGGAGCCGCTGCATGAGTTGGGCGATGGCCTGGGAGTTCAAGGGATCGATCGACTTGGTCTGGATGTAGTTGGCGATCAGCAGTAGGCTGAGGATGGCGGCGAAGATCGCGGCCACCACCGCCACCCTGCGGGCGATGAAATACATCCGGGGGAGCGAAGCGTTCGGTTTGGGTATGCGGGTATCCATGATCCTCTTCTATTTGACGTTTTCCGGGGGTTCGTCCTTCATTTTTTCCGCGGTGCGGGACTTGATCTCCTCCAGCTCCTCCGGGCCGATCAATCCCAGCCGTTCCTGTTCGTAAGGGCAGTAGGCAAAACAGCGGGCGCAGCTGAGGCAGTTCCCCGTGTCAATGTCATACTCCAGCTGCCGGCGGCGCGTGGAGAGGCTGATCATCCTAAGGCCCAGGAACAGCCCGATGAATCCGCCCAAAAACCATCCGCCGGTCCTGAATCTCCGCTGGATCTGCCCGGCCTCCGCGTACAGATCCGCGATGGGTTCGCCCGCAGCCCGGAAGGCCGTGATCGGATCGGTCAGGTCCGAGGGATGCCCGGGCTTTCCGGCCATGATGTCTTCCGCCAGGGACACGGTGACGTGCACACGGGACAGGGGCACGTGCAGGCGCGACCCGATCCAGCCCCCGCCCGCGGTCAGGAACGGAAGGAGGAGGATCAGGACGGCGAGCCGCTTGACCTGGGTATCCCGGCTCTCCTGCGGGGCCGTGTCGTTGGCCTTCTTGATGGCCCCGAAGGGACAGGACTCCTCACACAACCGGCAGTTGATGCACTCCGATGGTGTGATCTTAACGTGCCTCCGGGAGATGCGGGACATCCAGCCGAGCAGCACACCGTAGGGGCACAGGAAGCGGCAGTAGGGGCGCGCCACGACCGTCCCCAGCAGCAGGATGCTGGCGCCGAACAGGATCATGTTGAAGCTCGCGCCGAACCGGAAGAACCCGATGAAGGGATCGTACCGGCAGATGATGAAGCCGGAACCCGTGGCGGCGAACAGGACCGCCAATCCCAGGTAAAGGTAGGGCACAACCCCCAGGACCTCGGCCAGCCAGGCCGGGACCCGCGTAGGCTTGAGGACCATGACATCCTGCACCGCCCCCAGGGGACACACGGCCGCGCAGAAGGTGCGGCCGAAGAACAGGGCGAAGACCAGCGGCAGCAGGAAGAACAGGATGACCGTGAGGGGGACTGCATATGCCGGATCGAAGAGCGCCAACCCGATGTTCTGGACGGCCCCGACGGAACAGACGCAGCCCTTCCTGAAGAAACCGAAATACGCGAGGCAGGCGGCCATCAGAATGAAAAGCAGGCGGCGGGAGCGCAGCTTGTGCGCGAAATAGGTCGCCAGCGTCAATGCGGCCAACAGGACGACCAGATCCAGGTATTCCAGGGCCTGGGCCCGGGGGAGCGGGGTTTGCAGGTCGGGCCGGGCGTAGTCTGTCTGAAAATCGGGCTTGGGGAACCGCTCCTGGATTTGAGGGGTCGTGCTCAGGAGGGGAAGCCACAGAAACAGCAAAACGATGAAGGCCCCGGCGATCCGTCTCTGCACCCGCATGGTCAGCTCCCGAGAAAGCGCTGGCTCTCGTCTCCTCTCAGGATATAGGGCCGGCCGGCCGGGACACGCTTCCAGGCCCGGGAGGGGCAGGAGCGTGCGATCGAGCACTCGTTGCAGTTCAAGCAGCGGTCATGCCGGGCCTGCAGGTAGAGAGAGCCGTTTCCGATGGTGTACTCGAAATATGGATCCTCCACAAAGGTCCGCTTGATGGCTCCGGAAGGGCAGAGCTGGCTTTCGGCACCGGTGTCCCGCACCTTGGTGCCAGGCTGCAGGTAGCCGCTGCAGAGGTCGCAGTAGCCGCACATCGAATAGGAATGCACACACTTGACCGCCGAATGCGGGAGCACGCAGTTGACGGAACATTTCTCGCATTGGATACAGACGGCGGGATCCAACTGCCAGACCATCTCTTCGTGGGACGACTTGCCCAGCAGGGCTACGGCGAGTCCGCCCAGGGAGAGTCCCGCCAGGGTGTTCAGGCCTTTCCACAGGAATTCCCGCCTGCGCAGGACATCGAGGGGCTTGCGTTTAATCACGGCGGGCACCCCTGTCCTGCATGTCCGGTCGGCCTCCGCCCTGTTCTTCGGTTTTTTCCTTAAAACGGGCGGCCCTGGGCTCGGAACACCCCGGCAGCTGCCGGCAGCCCCGGCAGGGCAGGTCGAGCGTGCAGCCCGGAGAGCCGGCCTCGCGCGCAGACGTCCTCAGCCCCAGCACCGTCCCGGTAAGGGCGAGCCCGCCCAACGCACAGGCACGCAGCCCGGCCTTCAGGAACTCCCTCCGGTTCCCGGAACCGGAATCGTCGCTATTTCGCATGGGTCTCTCTTTCTCCTCGCATCATTCCGCGTCCTTAACGAAGATGCGGACCATCCGGCGGGCGGGATCCAGGACCAGGATCCGCTGAGCGGAGTCCAGGGCCAGGTCCAGGCCCACGGTGCCCGTGTCGAACCGGTCCGGCCCGGCCACGACCGAGGCCAGCCGCCCCAGGCGGTCGTAGATCTTGATCCGGGGGATCCCCTTCTCGCTGGTCACGAACGACCCGTCCTCCAGGACGGCGAAATGGCTGGGATTGCAGCACCCGCAGAAGCCCTCGATCTCCATGGAAAATTCCCCCCAGGACGATCTCAGGTCACCCTCCCGGGTGTAGTTCTCGAGCGAATGCCGCCCGGTGTTGGCAGCCCACAGGAATCCATCGGGGTCGACCGCCACATCGAAATACGGGCTCGGGATCACGAATCCGGGGATGTCCCGGGCTTCGTCCCGGTCCCCGATCCTCCGGGGCTGCCCCCCGGTCTTTTCGAACCCCCACACGACGCGCTGGCCCGCGTCCGCCACAAACACGGAGTCGCTGCCGATGGAGATGGACGTGAGGATGGCCTCCTCTCCTAGAGACTCCCAAGCCGCCTGCCGGGCTCCGTCCCGGCCGAAGACCTCGATATGGTCGTGCATGCCGGCATAGAGGTCGCCGCTGTCATCCACGGCCAGGCACCAGGCCTTCCCGGATACGGCGATGGTGGATCGGTGCCGGCCCTCATGGTCGAAGACGAGGATGGATTCGTCGCCGGATACGTACAACACATCCTCCGGTCCGACGGCGAGCGCATAGACCATGGCCAGAGGGAGTTCTATGTCCCGGACCTCGGAGAAGCGGACCAGATCCGACCCGCTCTGCCTGA
>CBFDBC010000075.1:0-14577 GCA_965602945.1 uncultured bacterium
CCCGCCCAGGACGTAGAGGACCACCATGATGGGGCTCAGGAATTCGGTCACGCGTCCTATGGTCCGGATCCCGCCCACGATGACCAGCCAGGTGATGAATGCCAGCCCCAGACCTGACAGCCAGGGTCTGAGCCCCAGCTCCGACTGCATGGCGACGGCGATGGAGTTGGACTGGATTATGGTGGTGGCGAAGGTGGCCTTGCCTGCCATGACAAGCGCATAGGCTCCGGCCAGCAAGGGCAGGTGCAGGCCGTCCCTCAGATAGTACATGGGCCCGCCGGCCACCGAGCCGTCGGGCATGACCCTGCGGAACGTGTGTCCCAGGATGACCTCGACCATCTTAGTGGCCATGCCCAGCGCGGCCAGGACCCACATCCAGAACACGGCTCCCGGCCCTCCCATAGCGATGGAGGTGCAGACACCGGCAATATTTCCGTTGCCGACCACCGTTGCCAGGGAGGCGGTCAGCGCCTGGAAGGGGGAGATGTCGCCTTCCAGTGAGGTGCCGGTTTCACCGGAGCCCCGTCGCCCGAAGAGCAGGCGGAACTGGAATCCGATCCGCCTCAGGTGGATGAAGCGCAGGCGGAGGGAGAGGAACAGCCCTGCGCCCAGCAGGAGGATGACGGTCTGGGGGCCCCATACGATGTTTGCCAGAAACCGGATAGCCCGGTCGATCAGTTCGATTTTTTATCCCCTGCGGCTTTGAGTTCTCTCCTGCGCGCGATCTCCTTGCGGACCGGTTTGTGCAGAACCAGAAAATAGTAGGCCACAAGACACCCCATGATCAGGGCGAAACGATTGATGGTCCCGTGAAAGAGGAGCGAGTAGAACGCGTAGCCGACCACTCCGATCAGCAGGAACAGGTGAAAGAAGGCGAAGATCCAGTCGGCCACGCGGGCCCCCTCCTTGTCTATTTTCTCCGGATGGAGATGATCTCGATGGTTTCGCGCGGCACGTCCTGCATCTGATGCTTGGTCTGGGTTTTGGCTTTGGCGATGGCTTCCACGATTTCCGTGCCCTGGATCACCTTGCCGAAGACGCAGTATCCCCAGCCGTCCTCGGTCTTGGCCGTGTGGTCGAGCCCGGGATTGTCGATGTGGTTGATGTAGAACTGGGCGCTGGCGCTGTGCGGGTCCATCCTGCGGCCCATGGCGATGGTGTACTTCACGTTCTTCAATCCGTTGTCCGCCTCGTTCCTTATCGTGTCGTATACGGGTTTTTGAGTGAAATCCGGCGTCCATCCGCCGCCCTGGATCATGAAGGTCTTGACAACGCGGTGGAAGATGGTGCCGTCGTAGAACTCCTCGTCTACATAGGTGAGGAAATTCTTGACCGTGTTGGGGGCCTTGTCCGGGTAAAGCTCGATCACCATGTCGCCCATGGTGGTCTTCATGACGACCTCTATGGTGCTCCCCTGAGCGGAGGTGGAGCATGGAAGGGCCAGCATCAGCGCGAGTACCGTGGCGCCGGCTATCAGATTCTTGATCATTGTGACCTCCTAATTCACGCGGCAAAACCGGAAAATCAAGATACCAGATAATCCAGCGAATAGCAATCTGTGGGGGTCAGGCTTTGATAAGTTTTATAATTGGAAGCTGATAAAAATACCTGCGGGTATTATAAAACTAATCAAACCCTGACCCCCAACTCGTTCAAATATTCCTTTACTTTTTATACCTATATTCTAACATAAAGTCAGCCGGCCGCATCTCGAGCCGGGTGAACGGCTTTGACGGAGAGGAGGAGGACATGGCCAATCAGGATGAACTGGATTTCCGGCGGACGGCCAAGTGAGTGACCGGTTCTTCAATCCCACCCGGATCGTACGGCCCGGGTTCGTTCTCACAGCTCCCGGATCACCTGCCTGCCGGAACCCGCGCTGAGCAGATCCTGCTGATCAGCGACGCGGGTCTCCGCCGGGCTGGGATCACTCAGCGGGTGCTGGAACTGCTGCCCGGTGCCAAGATCTTCGAGGAGATCGAACCGAACCCCCGCCACACCACAGTAGATCGCGCCGGAGACCTGGCGCGGGACATCGGGGCCCGACTGGTGGTGGGGCTTGGAGGGGGAAGCGTCTTGGATGCAGCCAAAGCGGTCGCACTCCTGGCCGTCAATCCGGGCTCCATCGAGGATTATGAGGGGCGGGAACGGTACACGTCTCCTCCGCTCCCGGTCCTGGCCGTCCCCACCACCTGCGGCACCGGTTCCGAGGTGACCTGGGTAGCGGTTATCACACATACGGGACGCCTCTTCAAGATGAGCATCAAAGGCCCTGCCATGTTTCCGGCCGTAGCCCTGGTGGACCCGGATCTCCTGGCGTCTCTCCCTCCCGCCCTGGTCGCCTCCACCGGTATGGACGCACTGGTCCATGCCATCGAGGCCTACACCGTGAAGCCAGCGACATTCGTCACGGACGCGTTCGCGGTCGAGGCGGTCCGCATGAGCTTTCGTTTTCTGAGGAAGGCCTGGGCCGGTATCCGGGATGACCACGAGGCCCGCGACGGGGTGATGAAGGCCAGCCTGCTGGCCGGCCTGGGTTTCGGCAACAGCGATGTGGGCGCGGTCCACTGCCTCTCCGAATCCGTCGGGGCCCTCCTGGACACACCCCACGGCGTCGCCAACGCCGTGTTCCTGCCCTATGTCATGGAGTTCAATCTCCCGGCCGCCTCCGGACGTTACGCGGATCTGGCCCGCGCGGCCGGCCTGGAGGGGGGGAACACGGAGAGCCTGGCCCGACGCTTTATCCAGGAGATCAGGGAACTTGCCGGAGCCATCGGGATCCCTGAGTTCAAGCGCCTTGGGATCCCCGAGGAGCGATTCCGTGAGATCGCGGACAAGTCCTTTGCCAACAACTCCAACCCGTCCAATGCCCGGGATGCGTCGGCCGAAGACTACCTGGGTATCCTGGAGCGTGCGCGATCGGAGGGCGTCTAAATCTTATCAGGGTTTCTCGATGAGGATCTGAAGGATCTCGAGTTCATCGGGATCGAACCAGATTTTGTAGCATGAGAGGCATTTGTCCACCGGTACCACATACTGATAGTTGTAGGGCCGCGGAAGCAGCTTGTGCCCGCAGTCCGGACAGTAGAGTTTGGAGGGAGTTTCCATGGTGATCTTCCGGGTCCGGGAGGGGTTCTGCATGAACTCCTCCTCGAAGTCCCGGGCTTTCTGCCGCAGCGCCTCGGAAAAATCCACCTCCCGGCGGGCCACGATGCGGTCGGTGAGCGCAGCATCCACCAGCTTTCCTCCGCACTCCGCGCAGTCCTTGATGGCTACACCCTCGTAGAAACCGTCCCGCAGTTCGACCCGGCAGCGGGGGCACTTGTTCCGTCGCCTGGGATTGATGTGCTTCTTCTGGTAGAGGCTGCGCAGTCCCAGCTGGAGCTGCGGGAACTCCCGGGCCGGAGCCTGGACGTTCTCCTGAAGGTTCCTCATCCAGATATGGAGTGAGAAAAAGGGCAGGGCGATAACTTCCTCCAGCGTGTGAGGCCCCTGCCAGTTCCCCTTGCCATCCTTGATCGACCAGATCCTGCCCGGGCCCGGGGATTCTTCCGGAGGTCCCGGTTCTTTGCTCGATCGGCCGGTCTCCTCCTGCGCCAGGAGGATCTGACGGGCCTTCTCTCTCTGCTTCCGGCTGTCCCGGACATCCCGGACGATCTTTCCCGGAGAGACCGAGACCATGGCCGCCAGCAGCCGGATCCGCTTCAGCAGCGGGGGATGGGAGTTGAATATCCGGTTCAGAAGTCCATCCGTGATCTCCCGGGACTCCGGTGGCACGATGAACAGGGGAGAATAGGTCAGGTTGAAGTCGCCCACGAAAGAGTTTTTGACGTGGGCCTTGTAGATGGCCCTGGCCAACGCAGCCGGGTTGCGGCTGAACTCCACTGCCGCGGCATCGGCCAGGATCTCACGCTGGCGGCTGATCAACATGCTCAAGAGGTGCATGAAAAGGCCGGAAAACGAGGCCGCGACGAGGACCAGCACCTGCCCACCCTGGTAGACATGGCCTGCCTGGTTGCCGACGGGCTGCGGGCCGTCTTCAGGCTCCATGGCTTGACGCAGCCTCTCAAAAAAATTGGCCAGAGAACAGACAAGTGTGACATAGAAGGTGTCGCCGCGGATGATGTGCGCCAGTTCGTGGGCTACCACCGCCTGGAGCTCATCCCGGGTGAGTTCCGCCAGCAGTCCTTCGGTCACGATGACGCTGGGAGTTTTGTTCCGTTCGATCAGGGCCATGGAGTTTATGGCGAATACGGGAATGATGTAGGCGTTGGCCTTGGGCAGGCCGCTGGCGATCCGGATCTCTTCGACCGTGTTGGCGAACTGTGTGTGGTAGCGGTCCTGAAGGTCGGGTGCCTGGGCCTGGAGGCGCTTGCGGATGAACTCGGCTCCGAAGAGTCGGGCATCCAGGAAGTGGAAGGCCGCGATCGCCACTGCGATCCCGAATCCGATCCAGAGCAGGGTGGAAAGGCGGTTGGCCATTGGGAAAGAGGTGTCCGGGATGAAGAGCCCCAGGACTAAAAGGACCACTCCCGCGACAAAAACGACGGCCGCATAGTAGAAGGCGATGAGAACCAGGAACAGCAGCAGACTTTTCCGCCACTGCGTGCGCTGCACGTCATAGAAGTCCTTGGCCTTCCGCTTCATTTCCATCTCTTATACTACAAATTTGCCTGGATTATTCATAAGAATTGGGTCGGATTCATCATAAAGAAATTGAGGCGGCATAGCAACAGAGGGAGGACACTCCCCCGGTTGCCTATCCGCGGGAGTCTGTGATATAAACAATTTCTCTGCACATCCATGGGCAAGAGACATACAAGATTTCGGCATTGATCTCTAAATCCGGGAGGAGTCCAATGATACGAAAACCATGCCTGCGGTTCGTACTGCTGGTGCTTGTGATGCTGTTCGTGGTCCTGGTGACCGGGGTTCAGGCGGCAGGAGAAAAGGCGCTGACCTACCAGGACATCATGCGTTTCAGGGGGATCAGGACGCCCGTCATATCACAGGACGGCCTCTGGGTGGCCTTCGGGCTGCAGCCAGACCGGGGTGATGGGACGGTGATCGTCAGGAACGTGAAAAACGGCACCCGCTATACAATCGCCCGCGGCACCCGCCCGGCTCTCAGCGGGAATGCCGGCTGGGCCGCCGCGATCGTTCGCCCCGGGGCCGTAGAGACGGCGAAAGCAAAGAAACAGAAACCCAAACAGGGGCTTGCCCTGCAGAACCTGAGAACCGGTGAGGCCGTGGAGTTCGCGGAGGTCCAGACTTTCGCGTTCTCTGAGGATTCCCGCTGGCTGGCCTTCCATCATTTCAAACCCGAGGACAAGCCGGCTGAAAAGAAACCGGCCGCCAAGAAATCCGAGGGAGAAGAGAAGAAAGAGGCGCCTAAGCCCAAGGTGGTGGGCACAACCCTGGTTCTCAAGGATCTGTCTTCCGGAGAGGCGACTCAGATCGCCCACGTGCTGCACTACGCCTTCGACCGATCGTCCCGCTTCCTGGCGTTCGTTGTCGCCGATCCCGAGGGCCGGGACAACGGCCTTTTTTACGCCCGACTCAACGAGGAAGGGGGGGCCCGCAACACCATCCTCCAGAAGGAGATGGCACACGTCACCCAGCTCACCTGGTCTGAGAAGGGGAGCCTCCTGGCTTTCGTGGCGGCCACACTGCCGAAAGAAGGGCCCGGCGACCAGGACGCCTCCCTCTGGATATGGGACGGCGCCGCGGACAATCTGCTTCAGGCCGTCACCGAAAAACATGCCGCCGAGGGGTGGTATTTCCCCCAAAAAAACCGCCTGAGCTGGAGCAAGGACGGCAAGCGCCTGTTCTTTGGATTCAAGCCCGCGGCCCTGCGGGAAAAGGCCGAAGAGCCGGAGAAGGAGATCGCAGAGGAAGGCGACCTCATCGATGTGGACATGATCCTTTCTGAGAGTGAGGTGGATGTCTGGCACTGGGACGATCCCTTCATCAATCCCCAGCAGAAGATCATGTGGCGCCGGGTCAAGGACCGGACATATCCGGCGGTCTATCACATCGATTCCCAACGGATCGTGTCCCTGGCGGATGAGGACATGCCGCGGGTTCAGCCCGGCGAGAACCCGGATGTGGCTCTCGGCTTCATGGATGCCCCCTACCGCAAGATGGTCACCTGGTATGGAAGCGTTGACGACCTCTACCTGGTGGATCTGAATAAAGGGACCCGCACCAGGGTGGCGGCGGAGATCGAAGACCGCAGCTCGCTGTCCCCCGGAGGCCGCTACGTCGTGTACTATCAGGCAAAGCACTGGCATCTGTATGACAGAAATTCTAAGGCGACCCGAAACCTCACAGCCGACATGGATGTGCCTTTCTGCGACGAAGACCATGACTATCCCTCCAGCGTGCCCTCCTATGGCACGGCCGGATGGACAGAGGGCGATGCGGCCGTGCTGATCAATGACAAATACGATGTCTGGAGCTTTCCGACACGGGGTGGGGAGCCCGTCAACATCACCGGGGGCCGCGGCCGGGAGGAGAACTACACTTTTCGCATCATCCGAACGGACCGGGAAAAGGAGTATTTCGAGGCGGGAGAACGGCTGCTGCTTTCCGCACATCACAACCATGAAAAACACTGGGGATTCTACTCCGGCCCGGTCGGCGGAGGAGAACTGAAGCGGCTTCTCGAGGAGAAGAAGAAGTTCAACTTCCTGGCCAAGGCAAAAGGCGCCGACACACTGCTCTACACACGGGAAAGCTACACGGAGTTTCCCGACCTCTGGGTGAGTGACTCGGCATTTGCCTCCCCCCAAAAAGTGTCGGACGCCAACCCCCAGATGTCGGAGTTCGCCTGGGGAACCGCGGAGCTCGTGGAGTGGGAGAGCGTGGACGGAATCCCCCTGCAGGGTGTCCTGATCAAACCCGGCAACTACGAGCCGGGGAAGCGGTACCCGGTGATCGTGTACTACTACCGTTTCTTCTCCCAGCGGATCTATGAGTTCAACCAGACTGTCATCAACCACAGGCCGAATTTCCCCTTCTATGCCAGCAACGGATACGCGGTCTTCCTCCCTGACATCCGCTTCGCGGTAGGGCTCCCCGGATTTTCCGCCACCAAATGCCTGGTGCCGGGTGTGCAGAAGCTGATCGACATGGGTGTCGCCGATCCCGATGCCATCGGTCTGCACGGGCACTCCTGGAGCGGCTACCAGACCGCCTTCGTGATCACTCAGACGGACATCTTCAAGTGTGCCGTGGCCGGTGCGCCGGTCTCCAACATGACCAGCGCCTACAGCGGGATCCGCTGGGCCTCGGGGATGGCCCGCCAGTTCCAGTACGAGCAGTCCCAGAGCCGGATCGGCGCCTCCCTCTGGGAAAGGCGCGACCTCTACATCGACAACTCGCCTGTCTTTTTCGCCGACCGCATCAACACGCCTCTGCTCATCATCCACGGCGACGAGGACGGAGCCGTTCCCTGGTACCAGGCGATCGAGCTCTACCTGGCCATGCGCCGGCTGGGCAAGGACTGCGTATTCCTGCAGTACCGGGGGGAACCCCATCACCCGCAGAAATACCCCAACAAGCTCGACTGGTTCAAGAAGATGAAGGAGTATTTCGATCATTATCTCAAGGGTGAGCCCGGAGCGGAGTGGATCACCAAAGGGATCGAGTACCGAGGCAAGTAAGAAAGCCTGAGAGGAGGGATAGTGAGAAACTTCGTAGGAATCTTTAGAGTGTGTGTGTTGGTCTGCCTGTTGGCGGGATTTCTGCCGGCCCAGATGCAGTCGCCGGAGGATTTCCTGGGCTTCGAGGTGGGTACCGCCCGCAAGCTGGCGGACATGCATCAGATCATCGAATATTTTCAGATACTCGACCGCGCCAGCGGTCGGATAACGGTGGAAGAGGTGGGGAAGACGACGATGGGCAATCCCTTCATCGTGGCCGTCATCACGTCGGAGGCGAATCACCGGGAGCTGGAGAAATACCGCACGATCCAGCAGAGGCTGGCCGACCCCCGCGGCCTCGACCCGGAAGAGAGGGAGCGCATGATCCGGGAGGGCCGGGCCATCGTGATGGTTAACTGTTCCATCCATGCCTCCGAGGTGGGAGCCAGCCAGATGTCCATCCGGCTGGCGTATGACCTGGTGTCCCGGGACGATCCCGATATACGCCGCATCCTCGACAACGTCATCCTCCTCCTCACACCCATGCACAACCCGGACGGGACCCAGATGGTGGTCGAGTGGTACCGCGAGCATGTGGGTACGAAGTTCGAGGGCAGCGGCATGCCCTGGCTCTACCACAAATACGTCGGGCACGACAACAACCGGGACTGGTTCATGTTCACGCAGGTGGAGACGCAGCTCACGATCAAGGTGCACAATGCCTGGCATCCTCAGATCATCGTGGACATGCATCAGATGGGGAGCACCGGTGCCCGGCTTTTCGTCCCCCCTTTCGTCGATCCCTATGAGCCCAACATCGATCCCATCCTGCGTCAGCAGGTGGCCATGATGGGGACCTTCATGGCCACGGAGCTCACGGCCCAGGGAAAGGCCGGGGTCATTCACAGCTCACGCTATGATGCCTGGACTCCCGCGCGCGCCTACCATCATTACCACGGAGGGATCCGCATCCTGACCGAGGCGGCCAGCGCCCGGATCGCCACGCCCATCACGGTGTCACCCGACCGTCTGAGCGCCGACGTCAGGGAAGAATCGGTCCGCATGCCGCTGCCCTGGAAGGGCGGGGAATGGACGCTGCATGACATCGTGGAGTACGATTATGCCGCGGCGGTCGCGGCCCTGACCAACGCCGCAGGCCTGCGTGAGAACTGGGTCCGTAACTACTCACGCATCTTCGTCAATGCGATCAACCGGCCCGGCCCGCCTTTTGCGTATGTGATCCCGCGGGAACAGCGGGATCTGGCCACCGCCGTCAAGATGCTGAACATACTGAAGATGGGGGGAGTGGAGGTGCACCACGCCGAGGGCGGATTCACGGCCGACGGCCACACCTACCCGCCCGGCTCCTATGTGGTATTCATGGAGCAGCCCTTCGGCGGGTTCGCCAAGACCCTGCTCGAGCGGCAGGTCTATCCCGAGATACGGGAAACCCCCGGAGGCCCCCTGAAGACACCCTATGATGTTGTGGGCCACACGCTTCCGCTCCTGATGGGAGTCGACGCCGTCAAGGTGGACAAGGCGTTTCAGGCCGACACACGCCTGCTCCAAACCATTGCCAAACCTGAAGGCCGGATGGAGGCCGTGGAAGGGGCTTTCGGGTATGCCTGGGGACATGCCTCGAACGATGACATCGTGGCGCTCAACCGGCTTTTGAGATCCGGGAAAACCGTCCTCTGGAGCGCCGGGGAGTTCGAATCGGCCGGACGCACCTATGCGGCCGGGACCATGATGGTTGAAGACACCACCGGCCTGCGCACGGAACTCGAAGCCATCGTGCGTGACCTGCACGTGGACCTCACCGCCCTCCAGACCCGCCCCTCCGTTCCGGCCTACAGGATCAATCCTCCCCGGCTGGGCGTGTATAAGGGCTGGACCGCGTCCATGGACGAGGGCTGGACGCGCTTCGTCCTGGAACAGTTCGAGTTCCCCTACACGAGCCTCACGAACAGCGACATACGGAAAGGCGGGCTGGGAAAAGACTTCGATGTGATCCTCTTGCCCGACATGAGCAACGGAGCCATCGTGAACGGCCGTCCCCAGGGCTCGCTCCCCGAGAAATACACGGGAGGTATCGGTGAGGTGGGTGTCAAGAACATCCGGGCCTTCATCCAGAACGGAGGCGCTCTCATCACGCTCAACTCCGCGGCCGATTTCGCCCTCAGGAGCCTGCATCTGGGAGTGGAGAACGTGGCTTCCGGGAAACGCCGCCAGGAGTTTTTTATCCCTGGATCCCTGATCAAGGTCATCCATGACACGAATCACCCCATCGCCTTCGGGTACGACCGGGATGCTGCCATCTTTTTCCGCCGCAGCCCGGTATTTGCCGCGGGTGAGGGCCACAGCGTGCTCCGCTACCCCTCCCACTCCCTGCTGAGCGGATGGGTCACGGGAGAAGAGCTTCTTGTCAACCGGAGCGCCCTGCTGGACGTGCCCTTCGGTGAGGGCCGGGTGATCCTGATCGGCTTTCCCGCCCAGTACCGCTCCCAGTCCCATGGGTCTTTCCGCTACCTGTTCAACGCGATATTTTACGGCGCCGCATCGCAGGAGTGAATATGGAGGCACTCTTCCCAGCCTATATCGTGCTCTAATATCTCGAGCGTCCCCTCAGAGGCAGCTCATATAGGCGGTCCAAACTAAGGGTTGACAAATCAGGGTGGAGAACTGACAATTAGGAAAGGAAAAGGAGGCCCCATGAGCATAAAAAGATTCCTCATAATGTCTCTGGCCTTGCTGCTGCTGCTGAGCCTGCCGGGCCTGGTGTCTGCCCAGCAGCGGGATGCCAAGGTCTATCTCCACTTCTTCGGCGGTATGAACTGGGTTTTTGAATACGGCTGCGACTGCGATTATGTGCAGGGCGAAAATGACTTTCCCTTAACCCCCGCTCACAACACGGCCGCGGTCGGTATGGGCCTCGGTTATCTGTTGGGGAAGGGCTTCGGCCTGGAACTGGACGGCCGCTACCATTCAAACACGGATGTGGTCCTCACCGACCCCTCCGACGGCGATACCGTCACGATCGACACGGCCAAGCACTACACCATCACGTTCAACCTGCTCTATCAGATCCTGCAGGGCAGCGTGCGCCCCTACCTTCTGGCCGGACTGGGGATCGACACCGTAGTGGATGTCCATACGATTTTCTATAACACGGATATGGGCTATGAGTTCGAACTCAAGGAACCGGAACAAAAGACCGATTTCATGTACAACCTGGGCGGTGGCTTCGAATTCATCCTGGGCCGGACCCTGGGGCTGAGGCTGGACGGCCGCTACGTGAGTATCCCCAAGACCGACGATCATGACACCATCCAGAGCATCAATGCGACCGCCGGTTTGACGATTCGATTCTAGCCCGCATTAGCGAGGGTTATTAATAACCCTCGCTAGACAAAAGTCTTGATGATCTCCCGCTGCAGCCCCTGCAGCTCCGAGTAGGCCGCATTGATCTCCTCGATCTTCTGGTTCAGGCGTTTCATCAGTTTCTGTTTTTCCAGCCCGTTGCGGAAGATGATCAGGATGTCATCGTTGTCCCAGGGTTTCTCGATGTATTGAAACAGGCCCACGTTGTTGATGGCCTTTATGGCGTTTTCCTTGTCGGCATACCCCGTGAGGATGATGCGCGGGACCTCGGGCCTGAGTTTCTTTACCTCTGCCAGGAAAGATATGCCGTCCATCTCCGGCATGAGATAATCGGACACCACCAGGTCGACGGATTCTTTCTCGATAAAATCCAGGGCCTCCTTGGCGGATGTGAAGATCTTCACCGTATAGTTGGTTTCCAGCGTCAGAAAAGAGTTGAGGCTGGTCAGCACCATCTCTTCGTCGTCGACGATGACTATCGTGGCGTTCTTTTTGTCCTGAGTCATGTTCGCTCCTCGGTTCAGCGGCTGATGCGGGTCATCAGCTTCCGCAGCCTTTTTACCATGGTTTTGAGAATGCTCTGTGTGATGGCCACATAGTCTGCCAGGAGGTCGATGAAATCCTCCTTATCGATCCGGAGTATACGCGTATCTTCCAGTGTTGTGGCCGTGGCGACACGCGGCTCATCATCGAAAAGGGCCCACGTCCCGAAGACGTCTTTGGACGCGGCCACCATCACTTCCTCATCCCCGCGTGTCATACGCACCCGCCCGCTGATCACCAGGTACATGGCATCGGGCAGCTCGCCTTCCTTGAAGATGATGTCATCCGGCTGGAACTCGATCTCTTCCGTGATGGCGGCGATGTGGGAGAGATCCTCGGTCGATGTGTATTCGAAGATGTCGACTTCCTGCAGGAAGAGAACTTTCTCGATCGTTGTCAGCATATTTCTTTGTCTTGCGGGTTCTGCCCTTTTTTGAAAGTATCATACACTTCCACCCTCCGTCAATCTCGCTTTTATGAATGATCCAGACGCTGGAGGCAGAGCAGGGCGGTCTCCCTTACCAGAGGATGCCCGGACTTGACCAGCGGCCTGACGCTCTCTAAGAACTGCCGGTAGTTCAGCATGGCAATCAGGTAGATGGCACAGGCGCTAAGCCAGACGTCATCGCCCTTCAAGACGAGCTCGATGGATGCTTCCTCTTCGAGGATTCGGGATCCCGGTACCGGTTTCCGGGTTTTAAGGATCTGGGGGCGGGCATTTTCCACGATAGGGATCAGGGATCCTTTCAGGTCGGAATCGAGCACATTGTCCAGGAACTCGATGGCATTGGCCCTAAGGCGGGGGATGCTGCTCATGAGGCCCAGATATGCGCTGAACATGTCCCTGGGCGGGTACCGGAGTCCCAGCAGGCGGAATATCCGTTCCAGGCAGTTCTCCAGCCTTTCTTCCATGGCCTGAACCAACAGTGAACGGGATTTCGACTGCCCGCCGCCTTGCTCCTCTGGTTCGGATCGTTCCTCCGTCATGGTTATCTTCTGCCGCATCCAGGACTCGAGCATGCGGCTGTACAGGTCGATCTCGTCGACGATGCGGGCTTTGATGACGTGGGGATCGAACTTGAGATGGGGGAATCCAACCCGCAGCCTGTTCAGGGCGCGTATGTTCTGGTAGCGGAGAACCAGATCTTTCTGCTGCAGCTGCCGCCACAGGGTGTCCACCGATTTCTGCGAGCCGATCAGAGCGAGGACCGGAGGCACGGTCAGGCGTTTCCTCCTTTCCTGCCCTTCATCACCGAGCAGTCCGGCCAATGCGTCGATCACCTCTTCTCCATATGCCGCCAGGCATTCCCTGACGCTTATACGTGTGAGCCTGGTGTCCAGGTTGTCGAACAGGAAGGGAAGGAATTCTTCATGCGGGGCGAGCCCGATGCTTTCCACAGCCGCCCTCATGACGTCCGGATCTTCATCCCGCAGGAGCGTGTGCAGGAATCCGTTCAGCTCCTTGTCCCCGGCCATACCGATGGCTTTCGCCGCCTGGATCTTGACGAATTTCCGCAGCTGTTCATCTTCTCCCGGCTCCCGGGCTCTTTCCATCAAGACTCCCAGTGTTTTTTTCAGCGAGATCTCTTTGCGGAGATCCTTGTCCTCCTTCCATTCCCTAGCCGCGATGAGTACGGCACCGATCTGAATGCGCGGATTCGGGTGGAGCAGGTACTCCTTCAAAGCCGCAGTCTTATCGGGGGAGGATTGGTAGAGGTAAAAGATCGCCTCACGCTGGAGGTCGATGTTGTCATCGTTCATCAGGTCCCGTGCTTCGGCTGAAAGATCGATCTCGGGATAATCGAGCGCCATGCTCAGGACCACGGCCCGGACCTCGGGGGAAGGATGGGTGACCAATCTCTCCAGGTGGGGCACCAGGCCCTTGTTCTTCACATTCTCCAGCAAACCCAATATGTAAAGGATCTGCCTCTCACTGCTGCCTTCCAATACCTCCTGGAAGCCGGACAGCAGAGAGGCGTCCTCCAGGTTCAGGGACTGTTGATCCGGATCGATGGTGCGCTTTTCGATGGCTTGACGGAAGGAATCCACATACTCGCGTTTGACACGGAGGAGCAGGTAGCACCAGACGATGATCAGCGCGATCAGGACGAGGCTGATGTGCCGTAACGTCAGGCCGAGCCACACCGTCAGCCCGATCAGACCGAGGCCGGCCGCACCCTTGGCCAGGTTTTTCAGGAAGACGTCGATGAATGTCTTAGCCTTTTTCTTTGTTTCAGGAGGGATCGGCAGGTAAAGCAGCTCCAGGCCGGCCCGATTCATGGAGTGCTTCAAACCGCCGTCGCTGAGCTTGATGATCACGGCCGACCAGAGCGCGGGGGAGATCAGTATCCCAACAGCCCCCGCCATTAAACCCAGAGGCAGGAAGAACAGAGAGGCCGTGACCCCCAGTTTCTTCATGACACGGCTGGTCAGCAGCAGCTGGATGACCAGCGCGAATACATTGACCAGAGACTGCATTAATCCGAAAAAGGCGGTCAGCGCATCGTTCTCCACAAAAGCCCGTTCCGCCAGTATCCGGTACTGGTAATCCGCCAGGTTGGCCGCCAGGACTCCCACGCAGATGATGCCGGCCAGGAAAGTCAGATGCCGAGAGTTCAGGATGAGCTTCACAGGGTTTTCGGAGGACCTGGTTTTGCCCGCGTCTTTTTCGCCTGTCCGACGCCTCCGCTTGTGGGGATCACCCGCACTTATCCTCCGGATCCGCACCACCACCAGCAGGCACACAAGCAGGAGAGACGCGCCGATGAACATCAGGTTGCGGGTACCCAGGTGGGGCACCAGGATGTTCGTCAGCATGCCGCCGCCGATCCCTCCGATGATGGCTCCCGCACCGAGCTCGCGGCCGGAATCTGCGAAGGGCTCCGATGCCCGATACAGGCTGACGCCGCGCGCCAGCAAGTCGTTGGTCGCCTTGAATGCTGCAATGCTGGTCGGCAGATAGGCGTAGGCACCTGCTTCGCCGCCCTCGGAAGATCCTCGAGGGACA
>CBFDBC010000076.1:0-14377 GCA_965602945.1 uncultured bacterium
GCCACACGCTGGCGCCAGTTGACCAGGCGGCCGAAGAAGGGCTGGCCCGAGGAGCGGCCGATCCCGGATGCGGGCATGTGCTACCGATTTGTATTGTCAAATCCGCATGTGCATGTCTGCCTCACCGCACCCAGCAATCAAAGACAACTCGATGAAAACATCTCCGCGCTCGCAAAAGGCCCCCTTACCGAGGATGAGATGCGCTTCATGCGGGAGTTCGGGGATGTAGTCCACGGCTTGAAGAAATATTTCATGTAGGAGCCTAAATATATGGCGATGCCCAAGATCATCGATGTGAACGCCGACAACGTGGAGCAGACCGGATTTTTCTGCTACATGAGCAAGCGGAAGACCGAGGGCTTCCGGCAGAAACTCGATTGGCTGAAGGCACGATTCGCTGAGGGGATGCGCATAAAGATGCTGGAACTCCCCGAGCGGGGATTCATCGAATACATCCCCGGTGAGTATGCCTGGAGGGCGGTCAATGCCGCAGACATGCTGTTCATCCACTGCCTGTGGGTGGTCGGGAAAAGCAAACACAAAGGCTTTACCGGCATCCTGTTGGATGACTGTATAAGGGATGCAAAAGCCGATGGCAAAAAAGCTGTGGCCATGCTCACGAGCGAACGAAATTGGCTGGCAGGGAAAAAAGCCCTGCTCAAACACGGCTTCGAATCCGCGGCCGAAGAGCTGCCCTTCAATCTTCTGGTGAATAGATTTGGAGAGACGGACCCGCCCTCATTCACGGGGAAATGGGATGACAAGGCAAGCCGGTTCGGAGCGGGTGTGACGGTGGTCCGCTCCGCGCAGTGTCCCTATATCCCGGATGCCACCGAGACTGTGCTGAAGGCCGCCCGGGAACTCGGGATCAAAAGCCGGGTCGTTGAGCTGAAGAGCAGCCAGGAGATCAGAGAGAGGGCGCCCTCCCCCTATGGAGTATTCAGCATCGTCTACAACGGCACACTGCTGTCCTATCACTACCTTCTTCCCAAAGACATGAAGGCCGCTTTGATCAAGGCTGCGACGTGATGCGGAGAACGGACCGCACGCGGGCCTGGAAGCCGCTCCCTCTATGCATTGCGGTCACAGTCCTGTTTTATTCAGGGATCGGATGTGCCGGACAGGGACAACTCATGACGGTGAAAGATCTACTCGCCCTCACCCCATCCGAAGCGGATCTCACGATCCCCTACGGGGATGGCTCTTATCAGTTCGGCCAGCTCCGGCTACCGGAGGGGCCCGGCCCCCATCCTGTGGTGATCGTCATTCACGGGGGGTGCTGGCTGGCTGCGTATGAT
Organism: uncultured bacterium; assembly: GCA_965602945.1. Classification (GTDB taxonomy): domain Bacteria; phylum Acidobacteriota; class Aminicenantia; order Aminicenantales; family Aminicenantaceae; genus JAUXEH01. The sequence continues at coordinate 1,299 of CBFDBC010000076.1, forward strand.
CTGCACCACATAAGTCCCCTGGCCGCTGCCATCACAGAACTCGGATTCGCCTCCTGGAGCCTGGAATACAGGCGCGTCGGCGATCCAGGAGGAGGATGGCCGGGCACGTTCCTGGATATCGCCGATGGCGTGGATCATGTCACAGAACTGGCCAAAGCACGCGAATTTGACCTCGACCGGGTGATCGTACTAGGGCACTCGGCGGGGGGACATCTGGCCCTCTGGGCCGCGGCCCGCGGCAAACTGCCCCAGGACAGCCCCCTGTACCGGCCCGATCCGCTCCCTGTACGGGGAGTGGTGTCCCTGGCCGGTGTGGGAGACCTGAGCCGGCTGGAGTACCAGCAGGGCTGCGGGGATGCCGTGCTGAGGCTCATGGGCGGCACTCCGGCCGAGGTACCATTCCGATACTCCCACGGGTCGCCCATCGAGCTCCTGCCTCTCGGTGTGCCCCAGATCCTGATACAGGGAGCACAGGATCCGATCATCGCGCCCCAGGGCGCCCGGGCCTATCATGCGGCCGTACAAAAGATGGGCGGCACAAGCCGCCTGGTCCTGCTCGAGGATGCAGGCCATTTCGAGGTCGTCATCCCCAACTCTTCCGCCTGGGACGATGTCCGAGACGCCGTGCTTACCTTCCTGAAGTGATCCTGCACACTCCCGGTCCCAGCTATGGGGCCCTCCGCCTGAAAATTCAATTTGTTCATTTAAATTGAATAAACCTCCCAGAGCAAGGCAACCCTTTTTGTTCACTTTTCGTATACATATAGAGAGGAAAAAGATATGAAGCTTCTATCCCGCAAAGAGGAGATGCTGCTGCTGGCGGTGTGGAGCCTCCAGGACAAGGAAGGAGCCTATGGTGTCACCATCCGGAAGCACATAGAGGCGAAAACCGGGATCAAGTGGCTGTTCGGCGCCATATACGCCCCCTTGGGACGCCTGGTGGATATGGGATACGTGGAGACCTATACGAGTGATCCGCTTCCCGAAAGGGGAGGACGGAGGAAGATCCTCTACCGCCTGGCTCCGAAAGGGAAGGATGCTCTGCTGAAAGTAAAAGAGATCCACTCGGCCCTCTGGATGGACATCGCCGGGCTAAAAGACGAGAAGTAAAACCATGGACGATAACCACCGCGACCCATTGAGGATCCGGCTGCTTAGGTCTCTGCTCCGGGTCTCGGTGCTGGAATCCGCGGTCGAGGATTTTGAGGAGCACTATCGGTTCCTGGCCGGATCCAAGGGCCGCTTAAGGGCCCTTTTCTGGTACTGGGTACAGGTCATCTGCCTGATCCCCGGTTCCCTCAAAGACTCTCTCCTATGGAGCCTCACAATGTTTAAAAACCATCTGAAGGTCGCGCTTCGTGTCATAAAGCGTCAGAAAGGATACTCAATTATCAACATCACGGGCCTGGCCATCGGGATCGCCTGCTGCATCCTCATCCTGCTGTGGGTCAGGGATGAGCTCGGGTATGACGGGTTCCATGAGAACAAAGACCGCATTTACCGGATCGTCTCCCGTGGTTTTTCCGCAGGTGTATCGGAGTACTACGCGGTCACCCCCCTCCCGCTGGGTCCCACTCTCCGACAGGAATACCCGGAAGTTGTGATGGCGACGCGGCACAACGGGACGCGGGTGCGGTTCAGGCTTGGTTCGGAAACCCAGGACGAGAACGGGACCCTGGTGGACCCGGATTTCGTGCGGATGTTTTCCTTCGAGCTGCTGGAAGGCGATCCTGAGTCCTGCCTGGGTGATCCGTACTCGATCGTCATCACGGAGAGCCTGGCCCTGAAATACTTCGGAAACCTGAATCCGGTCGGGCAGGTCCTGACAACGCAGGCCGGGACGGATTTCAAGGTCTCCGGGGTTATGAAGGATGTCCCCCACAATTCGCACATCCGGTTCGACTTCCTCATCCCCTTCGAGCTCCTGGCGCGCCTCGGCCGGGACCCGGACAATTGGGACGACGTCTCCTATTTCACCTACGTCATGCTCAGCAAAGACGCGAACGTCCCGGAGGTCAACCGGAAAATAGAGGCGGTCCTGGATAAATATCGGGAACGACGGGATTCTGACCGCTATCTCCAGCCGCTCACAGACATCCACCTGCGGTCGCACTTCAAATTCGATCTTGAGGGGCATGGGGATATCCGGTATGTCTACATCTTCTCCACCGCGGCCGGCCTCATCCTGATCCTCGCCTGCATCAACTTCATGAACCTCGCCACCGCCCGGTCCGCCGGGCGCGCCCGGGAGGTTGGGATTCGCAAGGTCGTGGGTGCCCACCGAAGCCATGTCATCCGGCAGTTCTTCGGAGAATCCATGCTCCTGACACTTCTGGCCTTCCTGGCATCGCTGGCATTGGTCAGGCTGCTCCTGCCGGTTTTCAATGTATTATCAGGCAAACCGCTGGCTTTCGATCTCAGGCTGGATCCGGCCCTCTACTCCGGGCTCCTGGGCATCGTCCTGTTCACCGGACTGCTCTCGGGAAGTTACCCCGCGCTCTTCCTGTCCGCCTTCCGGCCGGTGAAAGTGCTGGGGGGCCGGCTCCGGACAGGGGGCAAGGGTGCTCTCTTCAGGCGTATCCTCGTGGTGACCCAGTTCTCGCTGTCGATCATCCTGGTCATAGGGACGCTTGTCATCTATCACCAGATCCACTACCTGAAGAACGCCAACCTGGGATTCACAACGGATCATTTGATCTACATTCCCATGTCCAGGGAGGTTTACGAGAACACCGAAGCCGTGAGGATCGAGCTCCTGCGTAATCCAGGCGTCCTGAACGTAACGGCCGTGGACAGCCTCCCTATCTACGAGGGGTCGGGGACCTCGAACGCGGGATGGGAAGGCAAGCCAGCGGATTTTCATCTACAGATGCGGATCGGCGCCGTCGATTGCGATTTCCTGGAGACCTTTGGGCTGGAGATGGTTCAAGGCCGTTTTTTTTCGCGGGAGTTTGCGAACGATTCCTCTGAGGGATTCGTGCTCAACGAGGCGGCGGTCAAAGCCATGGGTCTGGAAGAACCGGTCGGCAAACGTTTCGGATGGGGAGAGAGGCAGGGCCGGATCATCGGAGTCATCCAGGACTACCAGCTCCGCACCCTGCACTACGAGGTGGAACCCCTGGCCATATTTATCGATCCAGACTGGTTCAACTTCCTGTGCGTGAAGCTCGATGCAGAGAATGTCCCTCAGTCCTTGGCATTCCTAAAAAACACCTGGGGAACGTACAGCTCCAAGGACCCGTTCCGGTTCCACTTCTTCGATGACGACATAGATACACTCTACAGAGCGGAAGAAAGGATCGGCTCTCTGTTCAAGTACTTCACCCTGCTGGCCGTGTTCGTCTCCTGCCTGGGGCTCTTCGGCCTGGCCTCGTATCTTGTCGAACAGCGGACCAAAGAGATCGGGATCCGCAAGGTCCTGGGAGCCTCGGTCCCGAAGATCTTCCTCCTGCTCTCCCGGGAATTCTTCAGATGGGTGGTGGTCGCGAACCTGATCGCCTGGCCGGCGGCCTATTTTGTAACGGGCCGATGGCTCCAAAGCTTCGCACACAGGGCCGGCTTCACGCCCTGGATCTTCTTTCTCTCCGGAGTCTTATCCCTCACGGTGGCTCTGCTGGCGATCAGCTATCAATCCGTACGTGCCGCCCTTATCGATCCCGCCAGATCGCTCCGCTATGAGTGATCCGCGTAGGCTTCGGACCCTAGAGGATATTCCTCGACGGGGCCGCCTCCCCGACCTTCCTCTTCCGCCCTGCAGGTATAGAATGTTTACACATTAAGTAACAATGTTTAACACCCGTATCCTTTTCTCAGGGGAGAGATCGTGGTATGTTTCTTGCTGACCTAGAATACCAAGGTATAAGCCATTGAAACCGGGAGGGTGATGGTCGTGAAGAAATATAAAATCCCGGGTGCTGTGCTGTGGTTGTCCCTGATTGTCCTTCCCCCCTGCCTGAGCGCCGAGTTCACGCTGAAGGCCGATCTCGTCTCCAGTTACATCTGGCGGGGATTCGACCTCAATCCCTATGAGAGGCCGGTGCTGCAGCCATCGATCAGCACCGATCTCGGAGATACCGGCCTTTCTCTGGAACTCTGGGGCAGTTTCTCATTTGAAAACAAGGAGCTGCACGAGTTCGACTTCACACTTGCGTATCAAAAAAGGCTGGGGAAGCATCTGGAAGTCGGGGCCGGACTCATCCATTACGGCTGGTACTTTTTCCCGGATTTCCGGTTCGAGGATGACACGACCCATGAGCTGTTCCTCTCGGCTGCGCTGCCGGGATCGATCTTCAGCCCCGGTCTTGTGGTCTTCTACGATTTCCACAACGGTGACGGCTTCTATGTCCTCCTGCAGTCGGATTTTGAGGCGGCACTACTCCCCCGGGTCGGACTCCGGCTTTATGCATCCCTGGGATATAACGCAGGGCAGTGGCTGGCCGAGGGTGTCGATCCGGGATTGAGTGACCTGAACCTGAAGATGTCCGCCCCGTTCTCTGCAGGTGATTTCCGTGTCGTGCCCTATGCCCAGTACACCTTCGTGCTGATGGAGTCCATAAGCGAGGAGGACTACTTCCTGTACGGGATTTCCGTGTCCTTCAGCTGGGAAGGTCAGGAATGAGGAGGCTGCCATGAGGCCGAAGCTGATCCTCAGCCTGTTGGTCCTGATCCTGGTGATGTCTTCCAATGACACGGATGCCTCGTTTGGACTGAGACTCGAACACTGCTTTCTGGAAGAGATAGGCGAGCAGGCCCTGTGCGGCACCTATGAGGTCATGGAAAACCGGAAGGTCCGCAAGGGAGCCCGGATCCGCCTGAACTTCATCATCCTTCCCGCCTGGACCTCGAATCCGGCCCCGGATCCCGTTTTCATATTCTCCGGCGGGCCCGGAGTCGGATCCGCCGATTGGGCGGCCGGCTATGCGAGTGACTATCAAGGGCTGCGCTGGGAGCGGGACATTGTCCTGGTGGACCAGCGGGGAACCGGGGGATCGAATCCTCTGCGCTGCCGGCGCCTGGGCGATCAGGACAGCGCCCAGACCTTCCTCCAGGACATGTTCCCGGAAGACTATGTGCGGGAGTGCCGTAAAGAACTCGAGAAGCATGCCCGTCTGTATTACTACGATTCCTTCACGGCCATGCAGGACATCGATGAGCTCAGGGATGCACTCGGATACGAGAGGGTCAATGTGGTCGGCGGCTCCTATGGGTCCTACGCCGGGATCGTCTACATGAAATATTTCCCCGAACGGGTCCGCTGCGCATCACTGAGCTATCCTGCCGTGCCCGGCTGGGGGTATCAGGCAACCATCGCCCCCTACACGGAAGCGGCCCTGGAACGGCTGCTGTCGGACTGTGTTGCCGACCCCGAATGTTCCGCAGACTATCCTGACCTGGGGCAGAAGCTCAGTCAGGTGTCCAACCGACTCAAACAGGGACCAGTCAGCGTTCCCATCATCAATCCCTGGAACGGCCGGCCCGAAGCCGTTACCTTTACCCATAACAACTTTATCCACGGGGTGCGCAGCATGCTCTACGGCACCGCCCGATCCAGATGGCTCCCAGCGTTCATCCACTGGGCCGCGGGAGGCAACTATGCCCCCATCGTGGAATATACCGCCGATTACCTCCGCTGGGTCAATGAGGACATCATGGACGGCATGTTCCTCTCCGTGACCTGCACGGAGACCGCACCCTACATCGACTATGCGGCGGCCTGGGAGGCGGCACAGGGCACATTCATGGGTACCTACCGGCTGGACCAGCAGCAGAATGCCTGCGATCTGTGGGTACGGGGCGACCACCCGGCCGACTTTCATCAGATGACCGTCCTGGACATACCCACCCTGATCATTTCCGGGGAGCTGGATCCTACGACCCCTCCTCAAAACGGGGAGGGACTCGCAGCCTATTTGCCCCACAGCCGGCACATCGTCCTCCCCAGCACCGGGCACGGGGGGAGCCTGCAGCAATGGGAGGAGTGCCTGGCCGGGGTGGTAGCCCGGTTCATCTCCCAGGGACACCCAGCCGGGCTGGACACGTCCTGTACCGACTCTTTTCAGCGCCCGCCCTTCGTCTCCTGGCGCGATTACGAAGGTGAGAGTCCCGGTGCCATACGTGCCGTGACAGGCGGTTTGGGGAGGAGTAGAGGCACGGCCCCCCGGTCAAGGCGGCGTTAGACGCCTCGGCTCAGGCCTCTTCGACCACACTCCAGCCCAGCGCATCCGCCAGGCCAAAGACCGGATCCTTGAGGTCGCCGTAGAAGGTCACCCTGTGCCAGCCCCAACGGTCCCACATGGTAAATAGCTTCTCCATGTCTCCCACTGGCTCGGCGCACAGCTTGGTACGGCAGGCCCGGTCATCGGGATCGTTTCCGACCGCCTTGGCCTGGTGAAAGAGGATCTCCCGGCGGTCCGGCAGGATCTCGAGGGTCGTGGTCATATAATCCTGGGGAAGGATGGACCTCACGGAGGCGCCCTGCCGGTCCTCGGAATGGGTCATGATGGCGAAGGGATTGGATGGCCCCTGGGGCCCGAACACCTTGTTCGATGCCACACAGTGGGCATAGATAATCCGGCGTTGACCCGTATCTATGACCGGATCGGAGATGAAGCCGGGGCGGCCCAGCGTCATCGCCGTCAGGGCCGTCATGGTCGCTGTGGAACGCACGTCACACTCACACGCCCCCACCAGTCCCTCGTTGCTCAGCTCATGGAACCCCAGGCAGGGATAGGCATGGATGTGTCCCCCGTAGAATCCGCCCAGGCAGTTCATGGTGATGGCGTTCGCGTCATGCTTCTTGAGGACGGCCTTCATGCCCAGGTACATGGCGGCAGAGGTTTCCAGCGTGTCGCGCGAAACGTCTATAATCTCGGTAGCGGAATCCCGCCAGCGGTCCGCCAGGGCGCCGGCCAGGTCCCTGTCCGCGGATTTCCAGGCCTCATTGACCTCCTCGAAAGATACCCATTCCATGGGAATCCCCATGATGGGTTCCGCAGGACCGGAATTCTGGTCGCGGACCGCCAGGATCCTGGATTCACCCATGCGGCGAAGGCATTCTTCCGGGGAAAGCGTCCGGAATTCGTCCGTCCTGCAGGCAAGGTCTCCCGGCTGGCGTGTCTGCGCGATACGCACTTTTTCAGTCGCAGCGGCGAAATCGGACGGTGAGCCGCCCTCTGCCACGACACCGAAGCACTTGACCGCCGCGATGAGATCCTCCATGTTTGAGGAGGAAATGAAGCCCAGGTTGGATGCCTCATCCCTCAAGAAACCGGCTGTATAGACCAGGAATCCGCCGCTTCCGGCATACTTGAAGTCGGCATACAGCACCGGCTTTCCCGTGGCCGCCATGGTCTGCACGACCCGGTTCCAGCAGTTCATCTGAAATACCAGATAACCGTCGACAGGAGCCGCCGCATCTGCTGCCAGGATTTTTTCCGCCTCCTCGGGCCCTGCGGCCATGGTCGAGAGAAACTCGAACTCGGGACACCGTGCAGCCAACTCTGAGTCGATGCGCTCCATGACCGGCCCGAATTCGAATCCGACATTGGGCCAGTCGGGCCCGGGCTGTGTGACGGCATGCAGGGAGTAGATGGTGCGCAGCCGCAGCCTGTTTGCGACCTTTGAAGACTTCCCGGAGCAGCGGGTCAAAAGCGGGCCTGCCGCCAGGCAGGTCGTGCAGGCCGCACACGTCGAGATGAACTCGCGGCGGTTCATGTTTTTGATCCTGCCCCTCAGCCGATGTGATCCGTGTTTCATTCCGTCCCTCCTCGGCCCTGACGTCAATATGTCATGCCTGCCGTATTCATTTAAGCTGGACCTTACTTGTGTTACATGAAATTGCGACATTTTCAATGTATTATTCAGGCTAGAACATGTAGGCAAACTTGACAAAAAAGGTGTGCCCCTGGTCGCCTTTCTCGCCGAATTCTGCCGTTCCCTTCTGATAGGCCAGCTGGATGGTGCCGAAAGGGGGCTGGAAGCGGTAGACGAACAGAGCCTGTACTGTGTGCTTGTCGATGGCGGTGTGTACCTGGTAGAAGAGCTTCAAATACAGATCCGGCGTGAAATGATTCGTGGCACGGAGGACGTGGATCCAGGTGCTTTCAGCCTCCGGATCGGGGTCGTAGATCAAACGGGACAGCCCGTACTCCAGGGAAAGCCCGCTCAGGATCATGTAATTCACTTCAGCACCGATCAGGTGAAAGTCCAGGTCGAAGTTGTTCCCGAAGCTGTAGCTGACGCTGGCGTTCTGCCATTCGCGCGTGTTGTAACCGAGCTCTATGTCTGTTTTGTGGTTGCGGAAGTCCTTCTCGAACAGCTTGTACTCCTGATGGTGGCCCAGCTCCAGGGAAAATTTGTTCCGCAATTCGAAATCCATTCCCTGGTCGATCTTCCAGCTGCGCAGTGTCCCGTCGAGACCCCAATAGATATTGTAATTGGAGTCATACTCGATGCTGTTGAACATGGTCCGGCTCATCCACCAGGTCTTGCTGATGGCCGAGTCGAGCTCATGGCGGTTGTCATCCCGCACAAAGCCTACCTCGTTGGCATTGTCCGCGAAGTGCTCTCCCAGCTGCGTGTAGCGCAGGTGGATGTGGAAGGTGGCTGAATCATAGCTGGGGCGCAGGAAGAACGCGAGGTTGCTCCCGTTGTGATCCCCGTAGCTGGCCGCCAGCTGGCCCGTGAAGCGGAAGGTGTCTGTAAAGTACAGGGCGGTGTCGAATCCCAGGGTGCCCATATTCCTTCCATCGACGTGTTTGTTGGCCAGCAGGAATCCCACGGTCGAGCCCCGCATCACCGCCTTCTTCACCCTGAAGACGCTGAAGTTGGCCGAGCTGTTCTCCCGGTCCTCAACCGGTTTGGCCTGGACGGTCATAGCCTGGAACTCGTATCCCCCGGATTTCCCGTAGGCCTTGGCCCCTCCGTAGATATCCCCGATCCGGCGCGAGTAGAAAAGGCTGATCCTCTGCTGGTAGATCTCCGCTCCCTCTAGAAAAAAAGTGCGCTTTTCCGGGAGATAGGTCTCGAAGCGTGTGAGGTTGATCACCTCCTGGTCCGCCTCGACCATGGCGAAATCCGGATTCAGGGTCAGGTTTCCTGAGATCTGCGGGGTGAAGGCATAACGGGCGTCCAATCCGACACGTACATCCGTCCCCTTGTCGACCTCGGTCTGAGAGACGATGTGCGGTATGATCTGGCCCCGCTTGGAAGACTTCTGCAGATCGAGGCCATGCAGTTCCCCGAACTGGGAGACCCGGGTGTAGGATTCGAGCGGGCCTGTCCAGAAGGTGTATTCCAGCTTGCGGGGCAGGAACCGCCCCAGGCTGAATCCCCAGGTCTTTTCCTCGCCCGGCTGGTACTTGATGCTGCGGAAGGGGACGGAGATCTCGGCGCTCCACCCGAAATCCGTCTTCCGGGCCGCCGACTTCCAGACTGCGTCCCAGGTCGGATCGGTGGTGCGGCCGTTGTCCGTGATGCGGCCGTCGAACTGGGTGCCGAGCAGGTTGGTGCCCAGGAGGTAGGCGCTCTGGTGATCCAGGAATGTGTCCAAGGCGACATACACGGCATCGTCCGATACCAGATCCGAATCCCGCTTGGTGATGCTGGCGGCGATCCTCCCGGGCTCCGCGTCGTAGCAGAGGAAGCCGAAATAGATGTTCTCGCTGTCATACAGGACCCTGACCAGGGTCTTCTCGGTCCCCGGGGCGCCCCGGTCCGGTTGAAACTGGACGAAGTCCCCTGCCTCGGGAGCCTTCGACCAGATTTCTTCGGAAAGCAGCCCGTCGACCTCGATCGTGACCTCTATACGCAGGGCGATCAAGATTTTTGACCGCACCTGAGCCGGGAGAAGCAGGGGAAACAGGAACAGAACAGCCGTGGCTGCCAGAACTCTGAACCGCTGGATCTTCATTGGCCGCATCCTCAGCACAGTAATCTAACACGTATCATGCAGGCTGTAAACGAGGTTGTGCAGTGGGTATGCCTTTCCAATACCGTGTTTATTGGTTGATCATTGGATTCGTCCGGTTGGCTGATAAGGAATGCCGCTGGGGAGGCGAGCGGGCATGGTTCCTCGAGGAGGAAAGCGAGACGATTCCAGCCCCGGTCAGCGCCGGCGCAGAAATTCACGGACCGGTGCAATATCCAACACGAAACAGCTGCGGCCATGGGTGCCGATCACGATCTCGCTCTCCCGGGGATGGGCCACCAGATCGTGGACGGGCGTGGTCGGAAGGTGGTTGCACAGGGAGTGCCAGGAGGTGCCTCTGTCCAGGGAAACATAGACGCCCAGGTCGGTACCCACGTACAGGATGTCCGGTGACACCGTATCCTCCCGGATGACGTTGACGGATTCGGCAGGCAGGTTCCCTGAGATGGAGGTCCAGTTCTGCCCGTTATCGCGCGACACGTACAGATAGGCGGAGAAATCATCCTCCCGGTATCCGGTCAGGGACACGTACACGGTCGCCTTGTCGAATCGGGACGCCTCCACACGGCTCACCCACTTGTGGGGCAGCCCCTCCCGGATCAGGATCCAGGATTTTCCGTCGTCCTTGGTGACCTGGACGTTCCCGTCGTCCGTCCCCGCATACAGCAGTCCCCGCTGCAGGACCGATTCAGAAAGCGAGGTGGTCGTCCCGTAGGGGACATTGCCCTGTTGGGCCGGCCCCGGATCGGTCGTCAGGTCGGGGCTGATGCAGGCCCAACCGCCTCCCCGGTCGGGCGATCTGTAGACCTTATGGGCGGCATAGTACAGGGTGGCCGGATCATGATGAGAAGCAAAGAAAGGTGTCATCCAGTTGCGCCGGAGCCGGGGCTCCCCCTCTCCGGCCCGCGGCATGATGTCTTCGCTCTTTCCGGTGCGCATGTCCCTCCTGCGCAGGACCCCGAACTGATGTTCGTAATAGATGACATCCGGGTCGGTGGGGTCGAGCCAGGTGAAGTAGCTGTCTCCCCCGCCCCAGCGGTCCAGGTAGACGTGCGTCCAGGGATCCTCCACACCGTATTTGGTCAGCCGGTCATTGATGTCATGTGTCGAAGGCCCGAAAAGCGCGGCATTGTCCTGGGTCCCGCCGTAGATATTGTAGGGCTCCGCCATATCCACGGTGACAGCGTAGAATTCGCCGATGGGCAGATTGTTGAGATGGAGCCACGTATCGCCCCGGTCATGGGACATGTAGAGGCCTCCGTCGTTTCCCAGCAGGAGGCGGTCAGGATCCCGCGGGTCGATCCACATGTCGTGCATGTCCAGGTGCAGGACCCGGATGTCGTGCGACAGCACATGCACCACGGTCTCGTTGACATTCGCGAAGTTCTTTCCCCCGTCGAGCGAGCGGACGAGCTTGTTTCCCAGGACATAGATCTCCTCCGGGTCGTCGGGGGAAACCCGGATCAGGCAGAAATCATAGCCGATGGCCGTGGGGACCGATCCTTCATGCGTCTTCCGCCAGCTTTTCCCCTTGTCTTCGGAGCGGTAAACCTCGCCGGCGATACGCCTCTCCCCATCGGGGCGCAGGGCATGATTGTCCAGCAGGGCATACACAATGTCCGGATCCGAAGGAGATACGGCAAAACCGAACCGGCCCACATCCTTCCCGGCCGGCAATCCCTGATTCAGCCGCTCCCAATTCCGTCCCGCATCCGTCGATCTGTACAGAGCGCTCCCCTGGCCGCTGGCATAGTGATTCCAGGCCTTCCTGTCACGTTCCCAGGCCGCGGCGTACAGGAGCCTGTTGTCGCCGGGGTCCATCGCCACCTCGACGATCCCTACCCGGTCCGAGATGTAAAGGGTTTTATCCCACGTCTCTCCCCCGTCCGTGGTCTTGAACAGTCCGCGTTCTGCATTGAAGCCGTAGAGATGACCCAGCGCGGCCGCGTACACGATGTCGGGATCCTTGGGATCGATGAGTATGCGGGGAATGTGGTGGGAGTCGTGGAGGCCCATGTTCCGCCAGGTCTTCCCTCCGTCCATGGATTTGAAGATCCCGGTCCCGGAATAGGAGCTGCGGGCCATCAGGACCTCGCCGGTCCCCACCCACACGATGTTCGGATCAGAGGGGGCGATGGCGATGCAGCCGATGGCAAAGGTCGACTCGTTCTCGAAGATCGGCTCCCAGGTCGTGCCGTTGTTCACGGACTTCCACAGGTTGCCGGCCCCGGGCCCCAGGTAGATGGTGAAAGGCTCGTCCGGGTGGCAGGCGATGGCCTCGATGCGGCCGCCCTGAAGCTCCGGTCCCACCGCCCGCCATCTGAGGTCCTTAAAGGGGGATTCGGCCTTGAGCCTCTGATGATGTTCCCAGGACTCCATGCGCTCCTCGGCTGAGGTGGCCTGGGCCAGGGCCTGAACGGTCATGGCGGATATGACAGCCATCAGGAAAAGGATGCGGTGTTTTCTCATGATCGACTCCTGTGTGCTCTAGGCTATAAAAAACCGGGCCGCACATCAAGTCTTTCGAAATTCGAGTCAGCACCCCAGGCCCCATGCGGAGAGAATTCGCAGGCGGTTTCTTGGCGAAGCCCAGGACTATTTCTTTATTTGCTGGAGGGCATACTCCAGCTCCGTGTCCCTGCCCTCGAGCAGGTCCTGTATGGTTCGGGTGAAAGGAAAATCGGGCATGATCCCCCGGTCCCGAGGCTCGTAACCGGAGACCGCCATGTGGTAGCGGAGCATGGCGAGCCTGACGCGCAGCGCGGTGTGGGGCAGGGTCAGCTGCGGCATGAAACCCGAGGTGTTGCCGTAGTAGCCGGCCCCGCACTCCTCGCCCACGAATTCGGCGCGTTTATGGAAGTGCAGGATCGAAGTGCACTCCCCGGATCCGGAGAAGCTTCGACCGGAGATGAGGACGATAACCCTGCCCCGGAAGGTCGGCTGCATGGGTTTCTGCTCGCCCAAGTTGGGATGAAACATCAGGTCGAAGGATCCCTTATCGTTCCTGCGCAGCCTGGTTTTAAGGTTTTTTTCCAGGTCCGGAGCATCGATGTGTTCGAGGAAGGAGAAGCTGTCGCGGTTCACTTCCAGGTGCGTGTAGAACATGTAGGGCTCGTCCAGGAGATAGGACACGAGCAGTCTCCCGTTCATA
>CBFDBC010000077.1:0-14323 GCA_965602945.1 uncultured bacterium
GAGACGGCGGCCGCGGTGAGGTAGATAGGGATGGAGATGCGGAGCTCCTTCGGGACCCCCGAGATGTTGGTGAAGGTCGTGGCTCCCGTGAAGTTGAGGGCCAGGTATGAGCTGAGGGCCGGGAACAGGAGGTAGACGGATGCCAGAAGCCAGGGAGAGTTGTGGAGGGCGGGGGATATCAGTGGAAATCCAGGCGCGAACAGGATCGTGCAGAGGAACAGGCCCTTGAGCGCGAATGATCGGAACGGAATGTACGGGAGGAGAACCGGAACCAGGAATGCGCCGATGAACACAGCGAGCAGGCCCAGGAGCAGGAATGGGAGCCCGGGGATTATGATATTCTGAAATAAGATCCCTTCCTTTTGGAGGCCGAAGAGGGCGAGGAGTACCAGGGAGGGGACGAAGAGTTTCTTAAATGCGGGATTGAGCTCCATCGGGGTGACGACGAGCCGTGAGAGGAGGGGAAAGCGGGCGGCACGCATCTCCGGTGTGGCCTTGTATCCGGCCTGCATGTAGGAGGGGATGTCGCACGCGAGGACTGGGCCGTAGAGCACCCGGAATCCCGTGGACTCCTGGATGAGGTGGGCATGTACGCCGGGGGCGCCGAGTTGGGGGAGGATGATCCGGCGGTGCGAGACGATCTGGTCCAGCTCGACGGAGCGGATGCGGTTAACGATCTCGACCGTGCCGAAGGTGCCCTTGCCGGCCGCGCACCAGACGTTGATGCCGTCGGTGTCGATGACCAGGAGCCAGGTGTTATGTCCGGTCAGCTCGCGGCGCAGATGGTCGAAGCTGAGCTTGTAGTTGGCCGAGACCAGGACCGGGGATTCTGCGGTGGGACAGCCCACTGCGTAGAGGCCCGGCTCAATCCTGTACCGCATGCGGAAACCGGTGGTGCGGGCCCGGAGTTGGCCGATGCTGTCTGTGCGTGTCCACTTGGTCTCGACCTGGAGGACCTTTCCTCGGGGATGATCCAGGCAGCCTGAAACCCACGACTCGCCCTGAGATTCCTGCGGAGAAAGGAAGGTGGCTCCCTCGCAGCAGCTCTCCGTCGTCATCGTTCGTTTCCTCTCCGCACTGTCCTGGTTGGCCTGATGTTCTTTTCCCGTAGCTCATTATAAACGAAATCGGGGCAAAAAAATCCTTAGAGGCCTGTTTTTGCCCCCAAAAATGTGCGTTTTAGGTCAAACAATGGGGCTTCTAAGGGTGTAAGTGATTTGTTTTCAGTTAGATTTCATGGTCCGTCCCCGAAAAGTGAAAATAGAACTTGACATTTGTATAGTAAAGCTATACTAATATATGTATAGGAATCATATAGAAATATCAGGAGATCGTACATGAGCCAGTTGACGCGCAACGAGGAGATCGTGCTGCTGTCGGTCCTGAGGATGGAAGGCGATGCCTACGGCGTCCTCATCAAGCGGCAGATCCGGGAGCTTACCCAGGGCGACTGGAACTACGGCCTGCTGTACAGCACACTGGACCAGCTGGTCAAGAAGGGGCTGCTGGTCAAACGCGAGGGTAAGCCCATGCCGGAGAGGGGAGGGAGGCGCAAGATCTATTACTCCCTGTCCCGATCCGGTAAACAGGCGCTCGAGCAGGCCTATGCATTGAAGGAGGCCCTCTGGGACGGGATTACACCGCTCAAACTCAACAAAAGGGAATCCTCATCATGAGCTCGTCCGATCCGAATCCCCCCAGGTTTCTGGAATGGATCCTGGCCCGGCTGTCCCTAAAGCTGGAAAGGGATGCCCTGGTGGATGACCTGGCGGAGGAATTCGCAGAGACCTCCCAACGCCGCGGCAGGGCCTTCACGGCCCTCTGGTACGGTTGGCAGGTCCTGCGGGCCGTCCCTGCGACACTGGTTTATTCCATATTCCGCAGCCTGGTCATGGCAAAAAATTATAGCGTGATCGCCCTGCGGAACTTGCGGAGGAACAAGGTTTTCTCATTCCTCAACATCAGCGGCCTGGCGATCGGGCTGTGTCTCTGCCTCATCGTTGTCCGGCTGGTCATTGCCATGTACGCAAGCGACCGCTTCCATGAGAACCGGGATCTTATCTACCGGGTCATCGGCACCGAGGTGGCCGAGGGCCGCACCTTCGATCTGGCGGTCTGTCCCATGCCCATGGCCTATGAGCTGGAGCAGATACCGGGTGTCGAATCCATCGTGCGGGTCAAGAGGAATTTCGGGGGACCTACAGTCGTGGGCGAAAAGAAATTCATGACCCGGGGTTATTACGCGGACGCGGAATTTTTCCGGATGTTCAGCTATGAAATGGAGGATGGAGATCCGGATGTCGCCCTGGCCGAGCCCTATTCCGTTGTGCTCACAAAAAAGCTCGCCCTGAAGCTTTTCGGCAGCCGGGATCCGCTGGGAGAGATGGTCGGCTTCAAAGACTTCGGGGAGTTCAAGGTCACGGGTGTCATGGAGGACACGTCCCGCCTGCGGTCGCATATGGAGTTCGAATGCCTGGCGTCGGTGGCCACACTCGAGTCCCTGGAAAGCCAGGGCAAGGTCAAGCCCTCGCTTCGAAACTGGAAGGGTCTCAACGATAATTACCTCTACCTCATGCTGCAACCTTCCGCCAGGCCCAAGGCTGTGGGGGCGCTGCTGCCCGGCATCGCTGAGAAGCATTATCCCATTGATGGGCTTGAATTCACCTTCAAGCTGCAGGCTTTGACCGAGATCTCACCCGGAAGGAGCCTTGTGAACGCGCTCGGACCGACCACCTCGCCGGAAGAGCCCTTTTTCCTCTCCCTTATCGCTTTTGTCATCATCCTGATCGCCTGCTTCAACTACACCAACCTCTCCCTGGCCAAGGCCCTGTCCCGGGCCAAAGAGGTTGGGATCCGCAAGGTCATCGGGGCCAACCGGTTGAAGCTCTTCACCCAGTTCATAGGCGAGGCCGTCACCTATGCCCTCATCTCCCTCGGTTTTGCGTTCCTGCTGCTCGAGTTGGTTGCACCCCTGCTATACAGCGAGCTGCGACTGTATTTCGATGTCGAGGGTCAGGGACTCATCCAGGCGGCGGCGCTGCTGGTGGTGGCTGTCGTCACGGGGATCCTGGCAGGCTTCCTGCCCGCGCTCTACCTTTCCAAGTTCGATCCGGCCCTGGTCCTCAAGGACATCACCAAGGTGAGGCTCTTCTCGCGTTTGACGCTGAGGAAGGCGCTCGTCGTGGTCCAGTTCTTCATCTCTTTTTTCTTCGTCTTCACGACGGTAGTGCTTTTCCGGCAGGTCCGGTTTGAACGGGATGCCGATATGGGGTTCAATCCAGAGAACATCCTGAATGTGGAGCTGCAGAAGGTCGACTATGAGAACTTCCGCCAGGAGTTCCTGGGGCAGGCTGCGATCGCCTCGGTCTCGGCCTCCGCCTTCCTTCCCAACACGGGTACGCGCTGGCCGAGCCGGGTGAAACTCGACGGGATTTCTGAGCCTTTCGAGGTTGACCTGGTCCCAGCCGACGAGAATTTCATACCCGATTTCGAGATAGAGATCATCGCCGGCCGGAACTTCTCCGAAAACGCGCGGCTTCAGCAGGAAAAGTATGTCATCCTGAACGAAACTGCGGCCCGGATCTTCGGATTCGAGTTTCCCGCCGATGCTCTGGGTCAGGTCGTCGAATTCGACGAGGAGGTCTCCCTCGAGATCATCGGTGTGACCGAGGATTTTGTGTCCCATCTGATATCGGCTCCCCTGAGGCCCATTGCCGTGCGCATGATCCCCAAGCACTACCGCTTCGCCAACCTGAAGCTGGCCACGAGCGATCGGGAATCCGTGGTCGCGTTCCTGGAGGAGAAGTGGAAGGGGCTGGAGCCATTCCGCCCCATGGCCTATGCCTTTTATACCGACCGGCTGGACGACGCATTCACACAGTCCAGGGAGATCCTGCAGACGGTCAGCGTCGTCGCGTTTATGACCATCCTGATCGCATTTTTCGGGCTTCTGGGCATGGTGATCTACGACACGGACGCACGGATCAAGGAGATCGGCATCCGCAAGGTCATGGGCGCCTCCCTGTTCGCCCTTGTTGGCTTGATCTCCAAGCGGTTCATCTACCTGCTGGCCCTTGCGGCCGCGCTGGCATCGCCCCTGGCATGGTTCGTCAACAACAATCTCTTTCTGCAGAACATGGCCCATCGGATAACTTTGGGTTTCGACATTTTCCTCGTCGGCCTGGGGGCCATGTTCGTGCTGGGGTTCCTAATCATCTTCTCCCAAACCATCCGCGCCGCCCACCGCAATCCTGTTGAATCTTTGCGCTACGAATAACAGCCTGATCCTCTTTTGGTTCTGAAGATGGGCTTGGGCGTTTGTTAGCTGGGAGGCCAGGGGAATTCCTTACGGTCGTGCTTTTACCCCCAAAAATGTGCCTATAAGGCCAAAAAATGGGGCTTTTAAGGGTGTAAGTGGTTTGTTTTCAGGTGGATTTCATGGTCCGTCCCCAAAAGAGGAGGCCGGAGGCGACGATGAGGGCGCAGACGACGCCGTCGAGGACCGGCGCGCCGAGCTGTTCCTGCAGGCGCTTGTCCAGGCTGGTCATCCCGGCGCAGCCCAGGACGATCACCTCGGCGCCGTCCTCGGCCAGGGCGGCGCGGGCGGCGTCCAGATACTTCTCCTCATCCGGGGCGTCCTCCATTCCGGACTTGGGCGCCCGCACCGAGGCGAGCTGGCCGGCGAGGTGATACTTGTGGACCAGAGCCTCCTTGTTGGGGATGGAGTGCTCCGCGGTCGACACCACTGAAAACCGGTGGCCCAGCATGGCCGCCATCTGCATGGAGGCCTGCCCGATCCCGATCACGGGCTTGTCCGTGATCTCTTTTAAAACATTCAGGTTGGGATCGCAGTGGCAGGCCACGATGAAGGCGTCGCAGGTGTCTTGGTTCTCCCGGACCAGGGCCATCATCCCCGGGGCGGTCTGAACCTGATCCTGGTAGGTCTCGATAAACCGGGGCGCGTCGGGATTGCGGCGGCACTCAACCTCGTAGTCTCCTGCCGCGAAAGCCTCCGAGGTCTCCTGGATCTGCCGTGTCATGTTTTCATCACTGTTCGGATTTATGATCAGGATCTTCATCGTATTCAGTACGCCTTATCTCTGGGCAGTATAGCATAAACGTGGAGGATTCGACTCTCATTGTTGGGTGTGAACAGGACTCTCTTGTCTCCCACTCTGAGCCTGTAGTCGCCTTTGAGAGGCCCTGTGAGAGCCCGAACGTTCTCGTGGCGGAGAGGATGTTCGGAAGTCTCCAACGAACGGATGGCGGCCTTGATCCTCTGTCTTGCCGAGTTGCCCAGCCGGAGATACTGCTTCTCCGCCGAGGGCTTTATCTCAACCGTCCAGTTCATCCAAGGATTTCCCTTTGGCCCGGTCCTCAATTTCCTGTTTTCCCTGTTTTATGGCCTGGACCCAGTCCGGCCTGGACAGGAGGTCCAGGGTTTCCTGATGCCGAGCGATGTAGTCATCGATCACCTCGGCAAAGATGTCTTTCATCTCTCTCCGCTCCACGCTGGCTATGATCTTCAGGATGTCTCTTTTCTCTTTCGAGATCCTCACGGTGGTGGTTTCCATTTGGGGCTCCTCGTATACTATTCTACTTGTAGATTAGTGTACAAAGAAAATTTTGTCAATATGATGATGCAGAGGAGTCTCCCGCTTGATAGACGTAGGATATCCCGGGTATTCTCAGGAGAGAGCTAGAAATAATACCTCAGCGTAAGGAGGCCGGAGAAGGCCGATAGCATGTTGTCCTGCATACGCAATGGGGCTCGCATGTAGACCGTTTCCAGTCCGACGCTGAGTTCCCTTCGTCCCGTGTAGGAGATCTTGAACATGACCTCCCGGACATCCTCGATCAGGTCATCCGAGCCTTCCGGGTAGGAGGAGTAGTCTACCCCCAGGTTGAATCCGATGGGGATGCTGGTGCGTTAAGGAATCCAGATCGCATGGCTGAGATCAACGGGGGGACCGGACATACCCCCGGCCTGTATCTGTCAAAGAGGTAGGGAATCGGTTTTGCCCCGACAGGAAATCGTTCATGAGCTTGAAGAAGGCCCCGCTCAGAGCCATGACGGCCACCAGGTTCGGGAGTGAGCAGACCCCGACCGAGATGTTGGCCAGGACCCAGAGCCGGTCCACATCCACGACACCCGCGAAGACCACTCCCGGTACCAGGTAGAACCACTTGAGGTAGCGGACGGCCCGCCGGCCGATCAGGTTGATGATCGCTGTCTCGAAGTAGATGAAGAATCCGATCTGGGTGGTGAGGCAGAAGGTGAGGATCGAGACCGAGATCAGGGCGCCGGAGAGGCCGGGCGAGAGCTCGGCGGAAAAGGCTGCGATGACCAGCTCTATGCCTGTTTCCCCTCCGCTCAAAACACCGGTGGAGAGGATGGCGAAGGAGGTGATGGTACAGATCACGATGGTGTCGAAGAAGACCTCGAAGGCGCCCCAGAGTCCCTGTTGGAAAGGGTGGGGCGTGTCCGCGTTGGCGTGCACCATGGGGGCGGTGCCGAGGCCGGCCTCGTTGGAGAGCATGCCGCGAGCCATTCCCTGCTTGAGGGTGGCGGCGATGGCGGCCCCGGCGAATCCTCCCGCTGCCGGCACCGGTGCAAAGGCAAACGTGAAGATGGAGGAGAAGACATCCGGGATCCTGTCGAGATTGAGGATGAAGATGACCAGGCCCCCGGCGATGTACAGCAGCGACATAAGGGGCACCAGCGCCTCGCAAAAGCGGCCGATGCGGCGGATGCCGCCGAAGATGACGATTGCTGTGACCACTGCCATGGCGCCGGTCGTGATATAGGGATTGAGCGCATAGCTCTTGAGGAACGAGCGGCCCACCGTGTGGGATTGGATCAGGGTGGCAGTGAAGAGCGAATTGACGAGGATGCCCAGGCTGAAGAGCTTGGCCAGGAAGGGCCATCCCAATCCCTTGCGCATGTAATACATGGGACCGCCGTGCAGGGCTCCGTCGGGATCGGTTTCACGGTAGTGCACGGCCAGCGTGATCTCGACGGTCTTGGTCATCATGCCCAGCAGTGCGAAGACCCACATCCAGAAGATGGCTCCGGGCCCGCCCACGGACAGGGCCGTTGCCACGCCTGCCATGTTGCCCATGCCCACTGTGCTGGCCAGGGCCGTGGCCGTGGCCTGGAACGGCGTGAGCTTCTCGCTGTCCCGAGACTTCGGTGCCCCGAAGATCTTGCCCAGGGTATTCCGCCATATGAGCCGTATGCCCCGGAACTGGAAAAAACGGGATCTCACGCCGAGATAGAGGCCCACCGCGGCGATAAAGACCATGGTCCAGGGTCCCCACAGGATACCGTCGATCCGTCCCGCCCATTCGAGAATCGTGTCGATCATGTTGTGTTTTTCACTCTGTCACCGTGGTTTTCACTCTGGCATTGCGGTCATCGAAGTCATTGCGAGGGGCCGCAGGGCCCGAAGCAATCCCATGAGATTGCTTCGTCGCTGCGTTCCTCGCAATGACGATATGCCCCATGCAATGATATGTATATCACTCCTCTAAACGCCTGTGGAGATAATGACCGCGGCCCTTCTGTGCCAGGCATCGCTCGCCGTCGATGATGAGCTCGCCCCGGGAGAAGACCTTCTTGACCTTTCCCAGGACTTCGAGGCCTTCGTAGGCCGACCAGTCCACGGCCATGTGGAGCGTATCTCTACCCATAGTCCAGCGTTCCTCGGGATCGAACAGAACCAGGTCGGCGTCGCTGCCCGGTGCGACCGTCCCTTTCTGCGGGAAGAGGCCGAAGAGCCGCGCGGGATTGGTTGAGACCAGTTTCACCCATTGGGACAATGAGATCCGGTCTTTGGCCACTCCCTCTGAATAGAGCAGGGGCAGCCGCACCTCGATCCCCGGGATGCCGTTGGGGCAGAGGTCGAACCGGTCCCTGCCGAGCAGCTTGGCCTCCCAGGAGAAGGCGGAGTCATCGGAGGAAACCTGAGCGATGTGCCCCTCCTGCAGCCCCGACCACAAGGCCTGCTGCACACTCTCATCCCGAAGGGGCGGGGAGCAGATCCATTTGATGCCGTCGTCCCTTTCCAGCATGGCGTCGGTGAACATCAGATAGTGTGTGCATGTCTCGCATTGGATGTGCGTACCCTGGGCCCGCGCCCGCTTGATGATGTCCAGGCCGGATGCCGAAGCCAGGTGTACCACGAAAACACGCCCGCCCGTCTCCTGCGCGATGTGGACGGCCTTGCGGATGGCGGTGTCCTCCGCCTGGGTAGGGCGGCTGCGGGCATGGAAGATCGCTCGGGTGTTTCCGGTAGCGATCAGACGGGGGACCTTGGCCTCGATGATGTCGTTGTCCTCGGCATGGAGCATCAGCATGCCGTTCACTTCCTTGAGCCTGGCCAGGATCTGCTCGAGCTCGGGTTCCTCCATCATCAGCCCCTCGCTGCGGTAGGTCATGTAACACTTGATGGTGGGTGCTCCCCGCTCCGCCAGCAGTGGGATCTCATCCAGGACCTCAGGAGAGGTCCGGGTGATGACGGGATGCACTCCCCAGTCTAAAATGGCCTTGCCCTCGGCTTCCCAAAGCTTGGATTCCAGCGTGCTCATCAACGGTGCACCGGGGGCCTGGTTGGAGAAGTCGATCACGCTGGTCACCCCGCCGTAGGCGGCGGCCAGTGTGCCGGCGAAAAAATCGTGGACGCTCACCGTGCCCATGAACTCGTCGTTGAAGTGGACATGCGGATCCACGGCCCCGGGGAGCACCAGCAGGCCGTCGGCATCGACGATCCGATCCGCCTGTTCTTCAATGGCTGGAGACAGGCGATCGATCCGTTCTCCTTTGATCAACACATCCTGCCGAATGGCTCCTTCCTCGCTGACGACGAGGCCGTTGCGGATGAGTGTGAATCTGTCCGGATTCATGGGGCGGTTTCCCTGATTCGCCCATACTAGCACCCACTTTCCTCGAAGTCAAAGCACCGGGGATGACAACATTTTGGCCGGCGTTTTCGTCAATATAGAGTGAGGCCATAACACGGAGGCCTCCCGAGAGCACAGAGGGGTACAGGGAAGATTGGGCGGCCCCGGTGAGTCCAATAAAGTAGAAAGAGCTTTCAAAATGCATAAAAGGTGAAATATAATGGCCGAGGGCAGCAACTGAAAAGTCATGCCTTTCGTATAAGTATATGAGGAGAAACTAAGAGAGAGCCGTACATGAAGTGCACTAAATGCGGCACCGAAAACCCCGGAGACACACGCTTCTGCGGGCAGTGCGGCACCTCTCTGTTCAGAACCTATACGGAATCCGGGGAAGATGCCCTGGAGGCGCCCACCCGGACACTCATCACATCCACGAACAAGATCCGGATCGGGGCGAATTTCGCCGACCGCTACCACATCCTCGAAGAACTGGGCCGGGGCGGCATGGGAAGGGTCTACAAGGCGCTCGATACCCAGGTGGACGAGAAGCTGGCCATAAAGGTCCTGAATCCCGAGGTGGCGGCTGACGAAAAATCACGCGAGCGCTTTCGCAACGAGCTTAAGACCACACGCCAGATCTCCCACCGGCACATCTGCCGGGTCTATGACTTCAGCGAAGCGGAAGACCAGGCTTTTATCACCATGGAGTATGTCTCCGGTGAGGACCTGAAGAGCCTGGTCCGCCGTATAGGACAGCTCACACCGGGCAAGGCCGTCTTCATCGGCCGCCAGATCGCGGAAGGGCTGGCCGAGGCCCACCGCCTGGGCGTGATCCACCGCGACCTCAAACCCCACAACATCATGCTCGACAAAGAGGGCAATGTCCGCATCATGGACTTCGGGATCGCCCGCACGTTCCAGAAAACGGGCATGACCGACACGGGCGTCATCATCGGCACGCCGGAGTACATGTCACCCGAACAGGTGGAGGGCAGGGAGGTCGACGGCCGCTCCGACATCTACTCCCTGGGCATCATCCTCTACGAGATGTTGACGGGCCGGGTCCCCTTTGCCGGGGACACACCCCTGAGCGTGGCCGTCAAGCAGAAGACCGAGCGGCCCGTGAATCCCCGGAAGCTCAATCCCCAGATCCCCCAGGAGATCAGCCGGCTCATCCTGCGCTGCCTTGAGAAGGACAAGGCGCTGCGGTTCCAGGACGCGGAGCAGCTCATGGATGAGCTGACCGACATCGAGAAAGCGCTCCCCAAGACAGATAGGGTGGTTCCGGAGCGCATGACCCGTTCGACCAAGGAGATCACGGTCAAGTTCAGCCTCAGCAAGATGCTCATTCCCGCCCTGGTGCTGATCGGCCTGGCGCTTATCACGCTCGTGGGGTGGCGGATGCTCTCCAGGCAGGATGTCGCGCTCTTCGCCGCAGACATGCCGTCTCTGGCGGTCATGCACTTCGAGAATAACACCGGAGACGCCACCCTGCAGCACTGGCGCAAGGCACTCTCCGACCTCTTGATCGCAGACCTGAGCCAGTCCCGCTATATTCAGATCCTGAGTGGAGAGCGTCTCTACAACATCATGGAGGAACTGAACCTGCTCACGGCCTCCAGCTATTCCTCGGAAGATCTCCAGGATGTGGCCGAGCGTGGAGGGATCCAGTATGTCCTGGTGGGCCAAATGACGAAGGCCGGGGAAACACTGCGCCTTAATACGACGCTCCAGGATGCGAGGAGCGGGGATGTCCTTGGGTCCGAGCAGGTAGAAGGTGAGGGTGTGGAAAGCCTCTTCGCCCTGGTGGACGACCTGACCACCCGGATCAAGGATGATTTTCAGCTCTCCGAGGAAAAACTGGCTTCTGATCTGGATGCCCGCATCGAGGAGATCACCACGTCCTCGGCGGAGGCGCACCAGTACTACAACGAGGGCATGACCTACCACAACCGGGGAGATTATACCAAGAGCATCCCCCATATGGAGCTGGCCGTGGCCCTCGATCCGGATTTCGCCATGGCTTATCGGGCCATGGCCGTGGCCTACCAGAACCTGGGCTACCAGAACGAGGCCGACCGCCGGCTCGAGAGGGCGTTCGAGCTCAAGGACCGCGTCTCCCAGCGAGAGCGGTACTACATCGAGGCCGATTACTTCCGCGGATCCGAGGAAACTTTGGATCAGGCCATCACGGCCTATGAAAACCTGCTGGCCCTGTATCCGGACGACAACGTGGGCAACAACAATCTGGGTGTGGTCTACAATTCCATCGAAGAATTCGACAAGGCCGCCGAGCTGTTCGAGGTCAATGTCCGCAACCGGCAGAAGAGCTATCACTCCTACTCCAACCTGGCCAACATCCACCTGCTGCTCGGTCGGATGCGCAAGTCCGAAGGGATCGTACGGCTCTACCTGGATGAGATCTCAGACCATCCCCAGATGCGCATAAGCCTGGCCGGCATTCTCATGCGCCAGGGCAAGCACGACGCAGCCCTCGAGCAGGCCGACCTGGCCCTGGCCCTGAATCCGAATTTCCCGGACGGGATCTCGACGCGAGGGAATGTGTCCTTCCTCAAAAACGACATGGAACAGGCCCTGCTCGAGTACCAAAAACTCCTTGAGATCGAGCAGCCGGTTACCAATATGTCTGCCAGGCATGTGCTCTCCAACTACTTCATCGCCCGCGGCCAGCTGGGACTGGCCGAGGAGCAGCTGCAGGAGGGGCTGGAGCTGGCAGAGATGGTGGGAGAAAAGGGCTGGGTGTCCGGAATGCATTCCGGCCTGAGCTACGTCTATGCCCTCAGGGGACACGGTGAGGATGCCGCCCGGGCCGCGGATTTGGCCGTTGGTATCGCTCGAGAGTCCGAGTCTCAGGATCACTTGAGGAGGGCCCTGTTCGCGCGAGCGAAGGTCCTGATCCAGGTGGACGATCTTGCGGAGGCCCGCCGCTCCGCCCAGGAGCTCCAGCAGGCGATCTCCCAGGGCTTGAACCAGAGGGCCATGCGGCATGTCTATCTGCTAAACGGCCTCCTCCTCAGTAAGGCTGGACAGCATTCCGAGGCCCTGGAAGAGTTCAGCCGATCAAGGGAGCTCATGCCCCGGATCGATGAATCCCAGGCGTACCTTTCCAACGCCATGGCGGAAACATTGTGGGCATCCGGTGAGCCGGACAAGGCCCGGCGGCTCTACTCCACCATCCAGAAGCGGCCTCTGGCGCGGCTGGAAAGCAGCTACCTCTACGTGCGGAGTTTTTATCAGATCGCGAGGATCCTGCAGGAGCAGGGCAAGGATGAGGATGCCCGCACCTCCTACCAGCAGTTTTTTGACCTGTGGAAGGATGCCGATCCCGACATCCCCATGCTGCAGGATGCCCGGCAGCGGCTCCGCTCTCTTTCTCAGTGAGCCACATCAGCCTGCCTGACCGGTCCAACGATCTATGAAACAATTCGTTTCGGGAAACGCTAACCCCTGGAAGGCGGTGCTTGACCGTGCGGCACACGGATCGAAACCGGCTTCAGGGCTTGACTTACAGAACATCGCTTTATATATTCAGGAAAGCACGGAGTAAGTGAGGGGGAACGATATGTTCGCACGCGTAACTACATTTTATTTTCGGAAGGATCTTATCGACAAAGCCATTGAGATAGCTAAAGAAAGTGTTGTTCCGGCAGCTAAGCAACAAGAAGGTTATATATCATTTACCGTTTTGGTGGATCGAGAAGGCGGCAAGGCCCTCGCAATCACTCTCTGGGAAAGCGAAGAAAATATCGAGGCCAACGAGGAGAACCTGTACTACCAGCAACAGCTTATGAAGATCATGGTGACCCTCACGGCCGATCCTATCAAGGAGACTTTCGAGGTCGCAATCCAGGCTTGAACCCCATCCCCCGCATCAGCCTCCGCTGGTCTATTATCCTCATTTGTGACACCAGCACCTGATGATTCAAAACGTGTGCAAAGTCCTGTCCTTGGTGCCCGAGCTCAGAGTGTTGTTTCCGCAAACACAAAAACATGGACAACCGCCCTTCAACCCGGATAAACTGAACACCTCGAATTTTCTGATCAACAGGAGGCGTGCGATGCGGAGAACGGCGGTCTTGATTTTAAGTCTGTGTCTGTGTCTTTCTTCTACACTGGGGCAGCCCCCGACCATCCAGTCCAAGGTGTCGGGGATGCGGGCTTATTCGGGATATTTCCCCTTCTACTGGGATGCCCGGACCGGGAGAGTCCTGCTGGAGGTCGATAAGCTCGACCGGGAGTTCCTCTACGTGCATTCACAGCCGGCCGGGCTGGGATCCAACGACATCGGTCTGGACCGCAACCAGCTGGGACGCAGCCGGGTCGTCAAGTTCCACCGTGTAGGCCCTAAGGTGCTGCTCATCCAGCCCAACTATGCATACAGGGCGGATAGCGAAGACCCGGACGAACGCAAAGCAGTACGTGACGCCTTCGCCCAATCCGTCATCTGGGGATTCAAGGTCGAGGCCGAAGAGGAGGGACGCATGCTGGTCGACTTCACACCCTTCCTGATGCGCGATGCTCACGGTGTCGCGGACCGCATCCGGCGGTCCCGCCAGGGGAACTTCCGGCTGGATGTCTCCCGTTCGGCCGTGTACCTGCCCAACACGAAGAATTTCCCCAGGAACACGGAACTGGAAGCGCTATTGACCTTCACGGCCGGGGATGCCGGCAATTTTGTGCGTCAGGTGGCGCCCGATCCTTCCTCCATAACCCTCCGCCAGCACCACTCCCTAGTGGAACTCCCGGGGCCCGGGTATGAGCCCCGGATCTGGGACCCCCGCTCCATGTTCAGCAGCCGTTCCGGCTACATGGATTTTGCCGCTCCCATCGACCAGCCCCTGGAGAAGAAGCTGATCGCCCGCCACCGGCTCCAGAAGAAAGATCCCAATGCGAAGGTCAGCGACCCTGTGGAACCCATCACTTACTACATCGACCGGGCCGCGCCCGAGCCGATCCGCAGCGCGCTGCTCGTGGGGGCCGGCTGGTGGAACGAGGCGTTCGAGGCCATCGGCTACCGCAACGCCTTTCAGGTCAAGATCCTGCCGGAGGGCGCGGATCCCATGGATGTCCGCTACAACATGGTCAACTGGGTGCACCGCGCCACGCGCGGCTGGTCCTACGGCGGCTCGGTCACGGACCCCCGCACCGGTGAGATCATCAAAGGACACGTGGTGCTCGGCTCCCAGAGAATACGCCAGGACTTCCTGATCGCCTCCGGGCTGGTCACCGAATACGACGGCAGCCCCGACGCCACCCGCGCGGCCGTGGAGATGGGCCTGGCCCGCATCCGTCAGCTGTCAGCGCACGAAGTGGGGCACACCCTGGGCGTGGGACACAACTACGCCTCCAGCGTCAACGACCGCGCCTCGGTCATGGACTACCCCCATCCCCGGATTAAGAT
>CBFDBC010000078.1:0-14180 GCA_965602945.1 uncultured bacterium
CCAGCCCTTCCATCACAAAGGCGAATATGGGATTGCCGATGGCGCCGTGGTTCAGGGCATAGCCGAGGAGAAGGGCGTCGAACATCTTGAACCCGGCCGCGATCAGGATCATGAGCACTACACCCAGGATGCGCCGTGTGAGTACCCAACCGGCCGCCATGAAAAACAGTGCTACACCTGTCATGAGCGCGCCCGACACCATGGCCGCACAGCTGCGCAGCCCCATGCCCAGGGCCGCTTCCGAGAGTCCCCAAACGGCTCCCAGGGCGATGGTGAGACCCAAAAAAGATTTCGAGGCAGACTTATCCATGTTGTCCTCCTGAAGGGCTGAGAATCCCTGCATTTTCTTGTGGGGGCATTATACACATTATTCAGGCTCTAAGCATAGTCCCCGGGTCTTTATTTTTACTTTTTCATATTTCTTCTATATACAGAAGAAAAAGGCTTGACATCCTTTCGATATCTTCTATTTTAAGAATATATAACACGGAGACGAGTGACATGAAGATCTTATCACGCGCCGAAGAGCTGGTTCTGCTGGCTGTCTGGCACCTTCGGGAGAACGCCTACGGCGTGGCCATCCGGAAGTACATCAACGAGATGACAAAAGAGGACTGGTCGATCGGGGCCGTCTATGTCCCCCTGGACCGCCTCGGCAAATGGGGATTCCTCAAGACCATCCAGGGGGACCCGACGCCGGAGCGGGGAGGGCGCAGCAAGCGTTACTACGCGCTCACCAAGTACGGCCTGGAGGCGCTCAACCACACCCGCCGTGTCCAGGACGAGATGTGGGCCAAGGTGCGGGAACTGAAGACCGGATGAGATCCCGCGATCATAGATCCTCAAGGCCGCCGCGCCTGGCCGAGTGGCTGCTGGCGCGTTCCGTACACTCGGACGGCCGGGACGTTCTTTTGGGGGATTTTGCCGAATTCTTCTCCGAGATCAGACAGCAGAAGGGAAGGTTCCCAGCCGCTTCCTGGTACTGGCTGCAGGCCGTCAAGTCGATCCCCCGGCTGCTCTCCCATCTTGTGTATTGGAGCCTGGTTATGATCCGCAACTATCTTATCGTGGTTTTTCGCAACCTGCGCAGCCAGAAGGTGAATTCGTTCATCAATGTGCTGGGCCTTTCCGTCGGGATCGCCTGCTGCATCCTGATCTTTTTCTTTGTCCGGGACGAGCGGTCCTTCGACCGCTTCCATGAACACGTGGACTCCATCTTCGAGGTCAAGGGGACGCTGTACATGGGAGACATGAGCATGGGTGTGGATGCCCAGCCGCCCCTTGGCCCGACCCTGCCCGAACGGTTTCCCGAGGTGCTCGCCGCAGTACGCATCACACGGGAAGAACATGTCATAAAAGCAGGAGCCAGTCTGGGAAAGGAAAAAGGGATTGCGGCGGATCCGGGTTTTTTTGAGATGTTCACCTTCCCCCTCCGCGACAATGCCTCACTGCGTGTTCTGGATGACCCTCAGGCCGTGGTCCTGAGTGAACGGCTGGCGCGGAAATCTTTTGGGGAGCGGGATCCGGTGGGCCGGAGTGTTTCCCTCAGGATAGACGACGAATACCAGGACTTCCGTGTGGGCGCGGTGGTGGAGGATGTCCCGGAGGCGTCCAGCCTCAGGTTCGATTATGTCGTGAGCCTGGATAAGATCTACGGGGAGGAGGTCCTCGAATGGAATTCGGGCAAGCACGTCCCGACATTTGTCCGCATGGCCCGGAGGGACCAGGCTGAGTCCCTGACCGCCAGGTTCCCGGGCACGATCGACAAGCTGTTTGTCCGCCAGTTCGATGAAAAGAGCGGCTACTCCCTCCAGGCCTTATCGGATTACCACCTCAAGGGGGGCCGCGCTTCAGGGCTCCTCGAGGCCAAGAGCCGCACCTCATTCTCCTATATCCTGTCCGGGATCGCCCTGCTGGTACTGCTCATCGCCTGCTTCAACTTCGTGAACCTGACCATCGGGACCGCGTCCACACGCCTGCAGGAGATCGGAGTGCGCAAGGTGCTGGGCGCGGGCCGCCGGCAGATCATCCAGCAGTTCTGGTTCGAATCTCTGGTAATGAGTTTCGTGGGCTTGGCTTTCGGAATCATACTGGCTCAGGCCGCCCTCCCGGTCTTCAATGTCCTTTCCCAGAAGACCATCCGGCCGGCCTATTTTCAGGATGCCGGGCTCGGGCTGTTCCTGCTGGGGCTGGCCCTGTTTGTCGGGCTGGTTTCAGGCGGCTATCCGGCCCTGGTCCTGTCCCGCTTCGAATCCGTGACTCTTTTCCGGGGCAGGATCAAGTTCACGGGACGCAATGTCTTCAGCAAGCTCCTGATCACCCTGCAGTTTTCGATCTCCATCTTCCTGATCGTCTCTACAGTGGTCATGTCCAGCCAGAACAGGTTCCTCTCCCACAAAGACCTGGGGTATGAAAGCGAGCGCGTGCTTGTCGTTCCTCTGGAAGACATCTCCACCGAGACGCAGATGCGCGCGGCCCTCTTCCCGGTGATCAAGGCCCGGCTGCTGCAGTATGGGGATATCGTCTCGGTCAGCGGCGCCAGGTACGGCATGGCGCACTTCTGGATGTCTCACGCGCCCAACCTCAAGGAGGGAGAGCGCGTGATCCTCGATTTCAACCACGTCGACTATGACTACCTTCCGACCCTGGGATTGAGGCTCGTGGAGGGCAGGAACTTCTCGCCCGATTTCCCCACTGACAAGGAAGATGCCGTGATCGTCAATGAGACGTTTGTTCGGCGATTCGGGATGGATTTTCCCCTGGGCCGCAGCATCGCCGAGCCCTTCGAGCAGGATCCCGAGGGGACCATCATCGGGGTTGTCGCTGACTTTCACTACCAGTCGCTGCACCAGCCCATCCGGCCGGTCTACATCCGTCTGGCCGAGGCCCCGCGCAAAGGCGGACCGCCTCCCCCGGCGGGGGCTCAGAATCAGCTGCGGAACCAGTTCACGGCCGACTACCGGCTCCTCTATGTCAAGGTCAGGGGCCGGGATCTGAACTCAACGCTGGGGAATATACAGAAGGAATTCGGCGAGCTCGCCCCCGGCATCCCTTTCGCGTACTCGTTTCTGGACGAAGAGGAGGCCCGGCAGTATGCGCTGGAAGAACGTTGGGGACGGATCATCAACTACGCCTCGATCTTTGCCATCCTGATCGCCTGTTCCGGGCTTTTCGGCCTCACACTGCTGGCAGTGGCCCGCCGCACCAAGGAGATCGGGATCCGTAAGGTCATGGGTGCTTCAGTCTGGCAGATCGCCCGCCTGGTCAATCGGGAGTTCGTGGCGCTGGTACTCCTGGCCAACCTCTTCGCCTGGCCGGCAGGGTATTTTGCTATGCGCGCCCTGCTTCAGAACTATGCCTTCCGCATCCCGATCCGTCCCTGGATTTTTCTCTTCTCGGCGCTGCTGGCCCTTCTGATCGCGCTTCTCACCGTCAGCCTGCAGGCCCTGCGGGCCGCCCGCGCCGATCCCGTCGACTCCCTCCGCTACGAATAACAAAAAAGGGGACAGGCGCATTTAGACTCCAAATGCGCCAGTCCCCTTTGTTGTTGGTTAGCGGCGTTACTTCTTTATGGTCTTGAAAGGGACTTCCCCGCCACCCTGGGAAAAGGTTCCGGAGAGGGTCGTGCCGGCCTCGTCCAGCTCTCCGTTGAACATCGGCTCTCCGGGGACGTCGGGGTGGTCGATCATAAAGGTGATCTTTTTGCCCTCGATCTTGAATTCGGCCAGGGGGATGTCCTCCCCACCTTGACTAGGAACGTCCACATTGCCGGTCAGGTTCTCTCCCTCGAGCGTGAATTCCAGGATGATGTCGATCTGCTGTCCGGGCACCTCGATGGCTCCCTCCCAGGTTCCCACGAAGGGCTTGGCATCCTGTGCCAGTGTCACACCGGGCACGATCAAGCAAACGATAAGGGCCAGTGCTGCGAAACTACCAAATGTCTTTTTCATTCTCTCTCCTATCGATTAATCAGCATTTTTAAAATCATATACAGTCTATATACGAGATTTATTCGATTTCGTTCTCCCTGGCCGCACTCTTCTCCTTTCCCGCATAACACAAAGGTGGTATTGACTAAGAGTTGGGGAAGGACATATTATCTAGATGAAATTTTGTTTGGGGAAAATGTCGCTTATATCGAATGAGTCCCAAAGGGGAAAACATGAAGTTAACAGCTCTGTTAGTCACCATGATGCTCTGCAGCGGGCTTTTCTCAGCCTGCGGCCCTAAGGAGCAGGCTCAGGCCGTGAGTGTACCGGATGTCCTGGTCTATCAGACCCATCCTCAGGATATCCCCATCCACCAGGAGTTCGTGGGCCAGGTCTACGGATTCCAGGACATCGCCATCCGGGCCCGTGTCGAGGGATTTCTGGAAGGGATCCATTTCCAGGAGGGCTCTCGGGTCAGGCGGGGCGACCTACTCTACTCAATCGAGAGCCAGACCTATGAGGAGAACGTGGCCGCCATGCAGAGTCGGGTCGCAGAGGCCCAGACCATGCTGGTCAAGGCGAACAACGACCTGGCGAGGGTTCGTCCCTTGGCCGAGCAGAACGCGCTCAGCCAACGGGACCTGGACTCCGCCGTAGCGATGCAGGAAGCATCCCAGGCGGCCGTGGAAGCGGCGCAGGCCAACCTCCGGGCCGCCCAGATCCTCCTCGGATACACCAAGGTCTATGCCCCCATCTCGGGTCTTATCGGGAAAACCAAGGCCAAGGTTGGGGATTTCGTGGGGCGCTCACCCAATCCCATCATCCTCAACGCCGTCTCCCGGATCGATACCGTCCTGGTCGAGTTCTTTATCACGGAGAGCCAGTATCTCTTCCTCAGCCGCAGGGCCCGCCTCCTGGAGGATCAGGATGTCGATGAGGAACGGCGGGCACAGCTCGGCCTCATCCTGGCCGACGGCTCCCTCTACGGACCGAAGGGCGAGGTGGACTTTGTGGACCGCGAGGTGGACCCCACCACCGGAGCCCTGCTGATCCAGGCGTCTTTTCCCAATCCGGATGAGATCCTCAGGCCGGGGCAGTTTGGCCGGATCGTGGCCGAGGTAGCGGTGATCGAGGGCGGGATCATGATTCCCCAGCGCTGCATCATGGAACTCCAGGGCCTGTTTCGAGTTTATGTCGTGGGCGAAAATAATGGGGTTATGCTGCGGGACGTGAGGGTCGGAACGACCATCCGTGATTTCCGCGTGATCCTGGAAGGCCTCGAAGCCGGAGAGAAGATCGTTTACGAGGGCCTCCAGAAAGTGAGGCCCGGGATGAGCGTCAATCCGGTCATCCAGGACGTGGCGCCTGTCGGCTCCGAAGAGAAGTAAGGTTCCATGGATAACTTTTTTGTCAGAAGACCTGTCGTGGCGATGGTCATCGCCATCATTATACTACTTGTGGGGCTCGTCTCCCTCGCCGATCTCCCCACCGAACAGTACCCCGATATCACACCCCCCATCGTGCAGGTGCGCGCCACGTACACGGGAGCCGACGCCCTGAGCGTGGAGCAATCCGTGGCCACTCCCCTGGAGCAGGAGATCAACGGCGTCGATAACATGATCTACATGAAGTCGACCAACTCCAATGATGGGACCATGATCATCGACATCTCCTTCGAGATCGGGACCGACCCGGACATGAACACGGTGTTCACTCAAAACCGGGTTTCGGCGGCCTCTGCCAAGATCCCCGAAGAGGTGGCCCGCATGGGTGTCACGACTCAGAAGTCCCTCCCCAATTTCCTGATGGTCTTGACTTTGACCTCGGAGGGGGGGGAGTACGATCAGAATTTCTTGGGGAACTATACTCTTATAAACATCCAGGATATCCTGGCCCGGATCCCCGGCATCGGACGCGTCAGCGTCATAGGGGCCAGCAGTTATTCCATGCGTATCTGGATCCGCCCCGACCGGCTCGCGCAGATGGGGATCACGGTCCCGGAGATCATCGGTGCCATCCGGGCCCAGAGCGTGATCGTCCCCGGCGGCAGGTTCGGCGCCGAGCCGGCGCCCGAGGGAACGGAGTTCACCTATACGGTCCGGCTTCCCGAGAGGCTCCAGTCGGAAGAGGAATTCGGCGAGATCGTGATCCGGACCACAGAGGACGGTTCTCAGGTCAAGATCAAGCATGTCGCACGGGTCGAGCTCGGCGTGGAGACCTACAATGCCTTCACGCGGTTCGAAAACGAGGAAGCCGCCGTAATCGCCCTGTATCAGGCTCCCGGCTCTAATGCCGTGGAGCTGGCGGAGCAAGTCCTCGTAGCGATGGAAGACCTATCCCGGTCCTTTCCCGAAGGCATCCGGTATGATGTGGCACTGGACTGCACCAAACCCATCACGGCGGGGATCGAGGAGATCGTGGTCACGCTGTTCATCGCTTTGGCGCTGGTCATCTTCGTGGTCTTCATCTTCATCCAGGACTTCCGCGCAACCCTGATCCCCACCATCGCCATCCCGGTTTCTTTGGTCGGAGCCTTCATCCTCTTCCCGATGTTGGGGTTCACCATCAACGTTCTGTCTCTCTTGGGCCTCGTCCTCGCTATAGGGATCGTGGTGGACGATGCCATCGTAGTGGTAGAGGCGGTGCAGGTGAATATCGCCGCCGGGATGACGCCCAGGGAAGCCACCAACAAAGCCATGAGCGAGGTGTCGGCCCCGGTCATCGCCACGACATTGGTGTTGGTCGCGGTGTTCCTCCCCGTGGCGGCCATGGGCGGCATCACGGGGCGCCTCTATCAGCAGTTCGCCATCACGATCACGGTCTCGGTACTCTTTTCCTCGCTCAACGCCCTCACCCTGAGCCCCGCTCTGTGCTCGCTCTTGCTGCGCAAGCCCAAACCCATTCGGGGACCCCTGGGCAAGTTCTTTAAGGTGTTCAATACGGCGTTCGACCGCTCGACCGTCGCCTACACGGGCTTCACCCGGGTCATCGCCCGCAAGATCGCGCGAGGGATCGTGTTCATCCTGGTCCTGGTTGTGGGCATCGGCCTGGTGGGCCGCCTGATCCCGGGTGGCTTCATGCCCGAGGAGGACATGGGGTATCTGTTCGTCAGCATGCAGCTCCCGGATGCGGCGTCCCTGCAGAGGTCCGATGTCGTGGCCAAGAAGGTTGAGGCCATCATCGGGCAGGTGGAGGAAGTGCAATATGTCTCCAGCGCGGCCGGCTTCAGCATATTCACTCAAAGCTATACTCCGAATGTCGGCCTCTTCTTCGTGTCGCTCCGGGACTGGGGTGAGCGAAACCGCACCGCTAACCAGGTGATCGAGGCCTTGAACAGGCAGTTCGCAACCCAGGTTATGGAGGCGCAGGTGTTTGCCTTCGGGCCTCCGCCCATCCCCGGCCTGGGGAGCGGTTCGGGATTTACCTTGATGCTGCAGGACCGGCAGGGGAACACTCCCCAATTCCTGGCGGAACAGTCCACGGCCTTCATCCAGGCCGCCATGCAGAGGCCCGAGATCGGCCGGATCTTCACCACCTTCCGGGCCGGCGTCCCCCAGCGGTTCCTGGAGATCAACCGGGACAAGGTCCTGAAGGCCGGCGTGTCTCTCGATGACATCTATTCGACGGTCGGCGCGTTCCTGGGTGGGGCCTATGTCAACGACTTCAACCGCTTCGGCCGGCTCTACAAGGCGTTCATCCAGGCCGAACCCGAGTTTCGGCAGAACGAGAGGCAGATCGATCTCTTCTTCATCAAGAATGCGGAGGGCCGGAGTGTCCCGCTTTCGGCTTTCGTGACCGTCCACGAGATCGCGGGCCCAGATTTCACCAACCGTTTCAATCTCTACCGGGCCATAGAGCTGACCGGTGGTCCGGCGCCCGGATACAGCTCGGCCCAGGCCCTGGCGGCGCTCGAGGAAGTGGCTGAGGAAATACTCCCCACAGGTGTGGCGTACACATGGAGCAACATGTCGTTTCAGGAGAAAAAGGCGGCCGGCTCCGGCAGCATCGTGTTCGTGTTC
Source organism: uncultured bacterium (assembly GCA_965602945.1). GTDB lineage: Bacteria > Acidobacteriota > Aminicenantia > Aminicenantales > Aminicenantaceae > JAUXEH01. Next base: position 7,949 of record CBFDBC010000078.1, read on the forward strand.
TCCCTCGTGTTCGTGTTCCTGATCCTGGCCGCCCAGTACGAGAGCTGGTCCCTGCCCCTGAGCATCCTGCTGGGGACACCCTTCGCCATCTTCGGCGCGTTCCTGGCCCTCTTTGTGGCGCGGCAGTTCAGTGTCAGCTATGAGTCCAATGTGTTCGCTCAGGTCTCCCTGGTCATGCTCATTGCCATGGCGGCCAAGAACGCGATCCTGATCGTGGAGTTTGCCAAGCTGGAGTTCGAGAAGGGGCTGTCATTGTTCGAAGCGGCGGTCAAGTCGGCCAAGCTCCGCTTCCGGCCTATCCTGATGACAGCCTTTTCCTTCATCCTGGGTGTCCTGCCTCTTGTTTTTGCATCGGGTGCAGGGGCCGAAGCCCGGAAGGTCATGGGTATGTCCCTTTTGGGCGGCATGTCGCTGGCGACGCTCCTGGGGGTTTTTATGTACCCCATGCTGTTCGTGTTCATCGGCAAGGTGGCGAGATATGAACAAAAACGCGCCTTGGCGAAGGATCCCGGGGAAGGCGGGTGATACGATGTTTAACACACAAAAACTCCTGGTCCTTATGTTGATCGTGGGACTCGGGGCCTGCATGCTGGGCCCCGATTACCAGAAACCCGAGCTCGAGACCCCTCCACACTTCCGGTTCGATGCGGAAAAGGCCGAGGAAACCGGAGAGCTCCTCTGGTGGGAGCTTTTCGACGATCCCGCGCTTCATTCGCTGGTCACGATCGCCCTCACCGAGAACAAGAACGTGCTCATCGCCGCCAGCCGCATGGAAGAGGCCCGGGCTACCCTGGGATTCACCAAGGCGGACCTCTATCCCCGGGTGGACATCGAGGCCTCCGCCGGACGGGGAAACCTGGCGGGACAGACACAGATGGAGTCCGTCTCCAACCAGTTTTTCCTGGCCCCTGTATTGAACTGGGAGATAGATTTCTGGGGAAAATTTCGCCGCGCCAACGAAGCCGCCGCCGCCGAGATGCTGGCCACGGCCCACGGCTTGCGGACCGTACAGATCGGCCTGATCTCCGAGGTGGCGGGGACGTATTTCCTGCTCCTGGATTACAAGGAGAGGCTGAGGATCTCTCAGGACACGCTTCTCTCCCGTTTGGACAGCCTGGACATCATGCAGAAGAGGTTCGACCGGGGATACATCCCCGAGCTCGATGTGAATCAGGCCCAGATACAGAAGGAGATCGCCGCCGCCGCCATCCCCGTGTACCAGCGGCTCATCTCCAAGACAGAGAACTCGCTGGGGATCCTGCTGGGAAGGCTGCCCGGCGCACTCGAAACGGGGACGGATCTGGCTGAGATGGCCCTACCGCCCGGCGTGCCTCCCGGCCTTTCCTCCACGCTGCTCGAACGGCGTCCCGACATAATCCAGGCGGAGTACCTGCTGCAGGCTCAGACCGCCCGGATAGGTGTCGCGGAGGCCATGCGGCTGCCCAACATAAGCCTGACCGGGATCTTTGGATTTGCCAGCGATGAGCTGTCGTCTTTGGCCTCCGGGGATCCGGGCTGGAACATCACGGGGAGTCTCTTTGGGCCGCTGTTCAACGCCGGGAAAAATAAGCGCCGGGTGGAGATCGAGGAGGAGCGCACACGACAGGCCCTGTATGTTTACGAGGACACAGTACTCCTGGCGTTTCGGGAGGTGGAGGACGCGCTGGTGGAGGTCCGAACCTACCGTGAACAGCTGGCTGCTGTTGAAAAGAAACGGGCTGCCGCTGCGAATGCCGCCGTCCTATCAAGAGAGCGCTATGATCAGGGCGTCACCAGCTATCTCGAGGTCCTGGACACCGAGAGGACGCTGTTCAATGTCGAGCTTGAGCTTTCGCAACTGCGGCAGGAATTCCGCTCCGCCTATGTCAAGCTGTACAAGGCATTGGGCGGCGGCTGGATATCGGAAGCCGAGCGAGAGCGTGCCCAGGATCCCGAGATCAAGACGGGACAGGGGCATGCAAATCGGCCGGATCAGGAAACTAATTGATGAAGATATTCCTGGATAGCCATGAGATCAGGGGCGGGGAGGACAACCAGAGGTTCAAGAGGTTCCGGATTCATCGATTCACCTTCCTCTTTATCGCCATCCTGGCTCAGTTCGTCCTGGTGCCGCTGCTGGAGCGGGTGGCCGGGAGCCTCGTGCCCCTCGTCTTTATCCTGGTCGTGTTCGGCGTTCTGGGCACTTTGGACCTGCGTAAACCATTCCTGTTGTTCTGCCTGGGTCTGGGCGTGACGGCTACGGTACTGCAAATTGTCAGCCGCCTGATGGCCGTGGGGTTCGAGACCGATCCGTACCTCTTGATCTCCGCCCTCGGGCTCGACATCGTCTTCCTCCTGATCGTGGTCCTGGTGTTGATGAAAAAAGTTTTCTCGGAAGAAAAGGTCACCGGCGAGACCATCAAGGGCGGGATCTCCGTCTATTTCATGCTGGGCTTCCTATGGTCCTACATCTACCTGCTCGTCCTGTTCCTGGATCCGGGGGCGATCACGTTCCCGGTTCCCGTCGAACGGCTCTCCACGATCACCTATTTTTCGTTCACGACCCTGACGACCCTGGGGTATGGGGACATCACCCCGGCCAGCTGGATGGCCCGGAACCTCACGATCCTCGAGTCGACGATCGGGCCTATCTTCCTGACCGTCCTGATTGCTCGGCTGGTGGGCCTCCACGTGGCAGCTAAGTCATCCTCGCGCGACTAGGTCTCTGCGTCGAGAGGCACTGCGGTCGGAGAGGTAGTTGGAATTCCAGCGGCCCACCCGAGGGTGAAAAGGCCTGCCTCACCTCAAGGAAAAAGTCCGGTCGCTCTCCAGGTAGCTGAGCACCAGGTGGACCATGGACTCGACACCGACGGGGATGGAACCTTCGTCGGGGCAGAAATAGGGGCTGTGGGCGGGGAAGGAGGTTGCCTTGTTCTTCAGGTCGGTGATTCCCAGGAAGTAGAAGAAGGCGGGGATCTCCTGGCTGTAATAGGCGAAATCCTCGGAGCCCATGACCGGCGGCATCTCCAGGATCCTACGCTCCCCCATGAGTGATTTCAGGATCCCGATAGACCAACCCGTAAGCTCCGGTTGGTTGTAGGTGACCGGCGCGCCCGGCCGGATGTCCAGGGTGTATTCGGCCCCGTTGGCCTCGCATACGCCCTGGATCACCTGGTCCATGAGTCTGTGCACTCGGGACCGGATGGCCTTCTCGTGTGTGCGGATCGTGCCCGTCATCTTGATCTCTTCAGGGATGATGTTGAAGGCCGTACCGCCATGGATGGTAGAGACCGTGAGCACGAAGGGCGTGCGCGTGTCGGTCATGCGCGAGCGGATGTTCTGGAGGGCCAGGACCACCTGGGAGGCGGTGACAACGGAGTCTACACCACCCCAGGGCATGGAGGCATGCACGCCCTTGCCCTTGATCACGATCTCGAAGCTGTCGTTGGAGGCGAGCGCCCCGCCCGATACATAGGAGATCATGCCCACGGGCAGGCCGCTCCCCACGTGCAGGCCGAAGATGACCTCGGGAGCCGGATCCTTCAGCACACCTTCCTTTATCATGAGGCCGGCCCCACCGGATTCTCCGGCGGGGGAGCCTTCCTCTGCAGGCTGGAACAGGAACTTCACCGTGCCCTCGAAACTGTCCTTCATCCCGGCCAGCACCATGGCCGTGCCCAGCGCCACGGTGGTGTGGATGTCGTGGCCGCAGGCATGCATGACGCCGTCGACCTTGGACTTGAAAGGCACGTCCGCCTTCTCCTGGATGGGCAGGGCGTCCATATCCGCGCGTACCGCCACGACCCGCCCGGATTTGCTGCCCTCGAGGACACCCACCACACCCGTGTGCGCCACCTTTTCGGTTACCTCGAATCCCAGGGCCTTGAGCTTCTCCGCCACCAGGGCCGCGGTCTTGAATTCACGGTTGCCCCGCTCCGGGTTCTCGTGGATGTGGCGGCGAACCTCGACGAGCTCGGGTGTGATCTGTTCGATCGTCTTCCGAATCTGCGCCTTATCGTCGCCCCCGGCCCGGGCGAAGGCTAAACACGTCGTTGCCAGCAGCAGTACCATGACCGTTTTCTTCATTTTGTCTCCTTGGGAGTCAGGTTTTCTTCTGTCTTCGAGTAAGCTCACTCGATTGTACTTTGAATGGGATGAAAAATGAAGATACAATCATGATTCGTGATTTAGTACACTATCGGAGATACGAAGACAAACAAAGGCCTGGAATTTGAATACAACACAGGTACGGCGGCAATATCAGACGGGATGGGTTCAGTTCAAGGGGTTGGTAAAATCCATTATCGCTTATGAGTGCTGGTTTAGCATCCTCTATATTCTCGTACTCACTCCAGCCGTGGGATGGGTTTTGAACCGAGTCGTCGCCTCTAGCGGCAGTGCGGTAATCAGCAATTACGAACTTTTCACTTTTTTTCTCTCATTGAGGGGGGCGCTATTCTTGTTGCTGAGCCTCACTTTTATTATCGTGCTCGCCTATATGGAACAGATAGGACTATATATTATTGGTGCGGCAGGAAAGTTTGGCCGCAAAATGCCTACTCTCACCGCCCTTCGGGAATTTGTTTTCCACTTCCCCGCCATTTTGCGACTGGGCTTGCTTCAGGGCACAATTGTCATTTCTTTAAGCCTTCCATTTATTGGCGGGCTTGCACTTACTCGTGTCCTTCTTCTGGGTGATACGGATATCAATTATTATATGACATCTCAACCGTGGCAGTGGTGGAGCGCAATCGTCATTGCCTCAATTCTTTTGCTGACGTTTGTTCTTTTGGTGGTATGGCTCTATATTCGTTGGCTCTTAGCTGTACCATCCCTGATCTTTGAAAATCTTTCACCTGCCAGGGCCCTGAGGAAGAGTTGGCAACAGACGCACCAGCGATTCCTATCCTATGGCATCCCCCTGGGACTCCTCTGGCTGGTTGTTATTACCGTAGGGTTGGTACTCGCATGGCTCATTAGGTCATTTTCGGGACTTCTACTTGCGAACGCGCATTTAGAACTCAAATATGTCCTCCCCGTTGTCATCCTCGCTCTGGGAACGATATCTATAAGCTATTTCGCCTTGGCCACTATAGGCAAAGCGATCCAAGCTCTTCTGATCCTGGAGTTTTATTCAGAAATTTCTCCTGATGGATTCATCCTATTGAAGCAAAGACAGGGCTATACTCAAGTACACACAAAAAGACACGGAATCATCGGATGGGCAGTCGTTATCGTTTTCTTTGTTGCCACAATTTCTGGAGAAGTACTACAAATCAAGAGGTTTGATTTTGATCATCAGGTCAAAATCACCGCCCATCGCGGAAGTTCCCTTGAATCGCCCGAGAACACTCTTAGTGCGCTTCGACAAGCTGTTGAAGATGGTGCAGATTATGCGGAACTGGATGTGCAAACCACGGCCGATGGGATTGTCGTGTTGTTGCATGATGCAGATTTGCTCAGGGTCGCCGGCCGAAAGTTAAGGATAGATGAGAGTACATTTTCAGATATCAAAGAAATCGATATCGGAAGCTGGTTTGATGCGAAATTCAAGGATGAGAGGATCGCAACACTTGATCAGGCGATTGAGTATGCTCGGGGTCGAATTAAACTGAATATCGAATTGAAATATAACCGTCCTGATCCAGAATTGGCAGGAAAAGTCGCTCGAATAATCGCGGAAAACGATTTCGTACAAGAATGCATTGTCACCTCACTGGACCATTCTGCTTTGTTAGAGGTTAAAGAGATATTACCTGAAGTAGACACCGGACTCATCCTGTTTCGCTCTGCAGGCGATGTCCTCAGAACTCGTGCCGATGTACTGAGCATCAGTGCAGCCCAGGTCACCGACCGACTTATAAGAAGAGCTCATAGTCAAGGGAAACAAGTCCATGTCTGGACGATCAATGATTGGAACAATGCCATTTCACTGATCGAACAGGGAGTGGATAATATCATCACGGATAGGCCCGACTATTTGATCAGCCGGCTGCGAGCCTGGGAGGGGCTTTCCAATGTCGAGAAGATCACACTGATGTTAAGAAATCTCCTGTTGGAGACAGATCCGGAACTGCTTGGCCAGCTATGATCCATTTTTCCGAGCAATATTAGAGAGTTTTCTTCACTTCACCCCCTTCTGTTTCGTGATTGACCTTTTATGCGGGTCCTGATACCATCTTGAGCACCATATGGGGCGAGATCAAAGATGAAGTGCCCAAAGTGCCAGTATCAGAACCCGACCGATACGCGT
>CBFDBC010000079.1:0-14114 GCA_965602945.1 uncultured bacterium
TCTCGGCTTTGTTCCGGTACTTCTCTTCAAGATCTGGTCTGGCTATGAGTGGTGTATGTACCGAATAGAACGACAGGTATGCCAGAAAGGGAGGACCGTCCCGGTTTTCTTCCATGAAGCGACAGGTCTCCTCTGCCAGCCGGTCCGGGAGGTGCTCGCCTTCCGGTCCGTCAGACAGCCGGGGATTGCCATAGGGAGAGAAATACTTGTTCCCTCCGTAGGGGCCTCCGCGTTCCCAGCCGCCCCGGTTGACGTCGAAGCCCTGGTCCTCGGGGTAGAAACCCTCCCCTCCCAGGTGCCATTTGCCCGCGAAGAAAGTGGCGTACCCCGCCTCCCTCAGGGCCTCGGCCAGGGTCAGCTCCTCCAGAGGGAGGTGGTCGACATAGGGTGCCGGGAGGAGGGGTTTGTTGCGTGTCCAGTGTTTCTGGACCGTTCCGGGCTGGGGAGCGCCGAAGTAGTCCGTGGTCTTGAGCCGGGCCGGGAACTTGCCGGTGAGGATGCTGGCGCGCGTGGGGCTGCACACGGGGCAGGCGGCATAGGCATTCATGAAGCGAACCCCGGAGGCGCCCAGGCCGTCGATGCGTGGTGTATCATAGAACGAGCTGCCATAGCACGAAAGGTCGCTCCAACCCAGGTCATCCACCAGGATGAAGACGAAATTCGGCGGGCCGGTCTGAGACTTACACCCCGTGAGACCCGCTACCGCCAGAGCGATGAATGCCAGGAGCATGATCCGGCATATTGTGTTTTTTCTGTGCATCATTTTCAGCTCCATGTCCGGCAAACCGGATCACTCAGGCAGGCTCCAGCCCTCGCGGTAGGTGCGGTGAACATACGTGTCCGCCTCAGGACAGTTCGGGAAACGCATTTCCTTTTCATCCCAGGTTAGCTTGGTTCGGGTCCGGAGGGCCACGTTTCCCAGGAGGACGGTCTCGGTCAAGGGTCCGGCATAATCGAAATTGGAGTCCGCCGCCTCTCCGCCCTTACAGGCCCTGATCCACTCTTCATAGTGGCCGATGGACCGGGGCAGGGTCTTGGGCGGCCGGGAGTAGGCCTGCATCCGCTCCTCTGGCAGGATGCGGAGCCCGTTGGCCCCATGGGACCCGCACAGGATCTTGCCCTTGGTTCCCACGTAGAGGGCCCCGCCGTAGGTGTCTCCCATCTGGCGGTCGTCGGGCAGCTCCATCGGGCGAGCGGGCATGAGTCCTCCGTCATACCACGTCAGGGTTAGTGCAGGAAATCCCTCCCGGGGCGGAAACTTGTAGGTGACGATGGAAGCCCTGGGATAGGTCTCCGTGTTCCGGGGTTTGTCCCAAGTCATCTTGTCCGGCACGAACTCGGAGAAGCTGGACTCCACACTCGTGGGCGCGCCCAGTTTGAGGGCCCAGACGATATGGTCGAAGATGTGGCACCCCATATCCCCCAGTCCTCCAGTCCCGAAATCCCACCAACCCCGCCATTTCTGCGGGACATATGCCGGATGATACGGGCGGTACGGGGCCGGACCCAGCCAGAGATCCCAGTTCAGAGTGTCTGGTACGGGAGGTGTCTCTACCGGCCTGCCGATGCCCTGAGGCCATACCGGATGGGGAGTCCAGGCATGGACCTCCCCGACCTCGCCGATGGCCCCGTCCTGGATCCACTCGCGCAGGAGCCGGATGCTCTCCATGGCGTGCCCCTGGTTTCCCATCTGTGTCGCCACGCCTGTGCTCCGCGCGGCTTCGGTCAGGAGGCGGGCCTCATACAGGGTGTGGGTGAGCGGTTTCTCACAGAACACGTGTTTGCCCAGGTGGATGGCGGTCAATGCCGCGACCGCGTGGACATGATCTGGGGTGGCGACCACCACGGCATCGATGTCCTTCTGTTTGTCCAGCATGACCCGGAAGTCCTCGTATCGTTTCGCCTGGGGGAATTTCTTCACGGTGCGTGCGGCCCTTTCCCAGTCCACATCACACAACGCCACGATGTTTTCCTTCTCCATCCGGGAGATGTCACCTCCTCCCTGTCCCCCTACTCCGATGCCCGCAATATTGAGCCTGTCGCTGGGCGCCTGATAGCCTCTGCCGCCCAGGACATGCCGGGGCACCACCAGCAGCCCCGAAAACGCCATTGCGGATTTACTTAAAAAATCCCTTCGATCCATAGAGCTCATGGTGATTTCCTCCCTGATGCAGGCTGTTCTCTCGATTTGAATGCCACATGCGGTATCTCGATTATACATATTTCCCCCCCACATGTCCCCAAGATTGACGCGAACAAATGTCTCTGCTATCCTGCGGGATAAAACACACGAAGCTGGAACACATAAACAACCGGGATGTAGGATGAAAAAGAGGCTGTTTTTCGCAGGTACTTTGGTCGTGGTGCTTATAGCCTCCGCATCGTTTGCGTTGGGCAAGAGCCTCTCCCCTAACGGCAGCACATCCGAGCCTCAGGACAAGAGGACTGTCCCGATCCTCGTGCCGCACCTGAGCGGCCCCATAACCCTGGACGGCGCGAGCGATGAGCCTGCGTGGCAGGCAGTCACGCCATTCGTCATGGTCCAGCACTCCCCCAATTTCGGCAGCCCTCCCACCGAGAGGACCGAGGTCCTGGTCGGATTCGATGACGAGTTCCTATATGTCGCCGCACGTCTCTTCGACCGTGAAGCGGACAAGATCCAGGCCTACACGAAGAAAAGAGACACCATGAGCCCCAGTAACGACTGGTTCGGCATCCTCTTCGACACCTTCAACGACAAGGAGAACGGTCTGGGCTTTTTCACCACGCCGGCCGGACTGCGCTGGGACGGTTCCGTCTACAACGACGGCCAGCCTACCAATCCGGTCACTCAGGAGCCCCCGATCAACCTGAGCTGGAACACGTTCTGGGACGTGGAAATCGAATGGAACGACCATGGGTGGTTCGTGGAGATGCGTATCCCCCTGTCAAGCCTCCGCTTCCAGGACAGAGGAGGAGAGGTGGTCATGGGGATCGTAGCCTGGAGGTTCATCCCCCGCAAGAACGAGATGTTCGTATTCCCCGCCATCCCTCCGGACTGGGGCGACTGGAGCACCTGGAAGCCCTCCCAGGCCCAGGACGTCGTACTGAAGGGAGTGCAGAGCCGGAGGCCGCTGTACATCACGCCCTATGTGCTGGGCGGTTACGGCCTCAGCAACGAGTTGAATGACGAGGAGACCGAGTACATCCGTGAAGAGGATCCCGTGACGGAGATCGGCCTGGACGTGAAATATGGCCTGACCTCCAACCTGACCCTGGACCTCACGCTGAACACGGACTTTGCCCAGGTGGAGGCGGACGATCAGCAAATCAATCTGACACGTTTCTCCCTCTTTTTCCCGGAAAAACGCCTGTTCTTCCAGGAACGGTCGAGCACCTTCGAGTTCAACTTCGGGGGTCCGAACCGACTGTTCTACAGCCGGCGCATCGGGCTCTATGAAGGCGATATCATCCCCATCTACGGTGGTGTCCGCCTCGTCGGGCGTGTGGGCTCCTGGGACCTGGGTTTTCTGAACATGCAGACCGCCGCGGTGGACGAGCTCGCACTCCCCTCAGAAAACTTCGGCGTGCTCAGGCTGCGCAGGAGGGTTTTCAACCGCAACTCCTATGTAGGCGGCATGCTGACCTCCCGGATCGGACGGGACGGGACCTACAACGTGGCCTACGGGCTGGACGGGATCATCCGGATGTTCGGGCAGGACTATCTCACGGTGAACTGGGCCCAGACGTTCCAGGACGACAAGGCCAACCGCTTCGACTCCCTGGATCCGGCCAAGATCCGGATCTCCTGGGAGCGGCGGACCGTCAACGGCCCGGCCTATGACTTCAGCTATTCCCGGGCAGGGGTGGATTATGAGCCGGGTGCGGGTTTCGAGGCGCGTGAGGACTACACCCGCTTCGGGAACCGTGTCCTGTACGGCTGGCTCCCCGGCGAGCGGTCCTTCCTGCAGCGGCACCAGGTGTTCCTGGACGGATCTCTTACGCTGAGCAACGTCGACAACGAGGTGGAATCCGCGGAGATCGGCCCGGGCTGGACCGGAGCCGCAAAATCGGGTTTCGGGGGCTCCCTGCAGCCCAAGTACTACGAGGAATATCTCTCAGAAGCCTTCGAGCTCCCCAAGAACGTGGAGGTTCCTATCGGCCGCTATTCCTTTGTCGGTGTCGAAGGGACATTCAACTCACCCATGGGGAGGACATTGGCTTTCGTGGCCATGGTCCAGGCGGGAGGTTTCTATGACGGCCACCGTGTGAGCCTGGGAGTGATGCCGATCTGGAACCTGAACTCTACCTGGCAGTTCGAGGGATTCTATCAGTACAACCGCGTGGAATTCCCGGAACGGGACCAGGGATTCACGGCCCATCTGGCCCGGCTTCGTGTGCTGGCCACCATTTCGACGAAGGTCACGGCCAGCGCCTTTGTGCAGTACAATGGCGCCTCGGATGTCATGATCACCAACGTGAGGTTCCGCTACAACCCGCGTGAAGGGAACGATCTCTATCTGGTCTACAACGACGGAATCAACACCAACCGCTACCGGGAGATCCCCAACCTTCCCTACACGGAGAGCCGCACCCTCCTGATCAAATACTCCTACACCTTCAATGTAAAATAAGGCTCGACACCGTATGGACGGCATCATGAAAGATAGATCGATCAGAGACCTGTCGAGAGAGATACGGAAAGGATCCCTGGCAGCCGGATTGGCTGTTCTTGCAGTGTTGTCGGCCTGGGCCTGCAGGCCATCGCATGATACGGGCTCCCCCACCCCTAATATCCTGTTCATCATGTCCGACGATCACTCCTCCCAGGCCTGGGGCCTCTACGGATCACACCTGGATGCCGTGGCTCCCACGCCCCACATCCGCCGCCTGGCCGAAGAGGGCTGCCTGCTGCTCAACTGTTTCTGCACCAATTCCATCTGTGTCCCCAGCCGGGCCAGCATCCTGACGGGTCAGTACAGCCACCGCAACGGCGTGTACACCCTTTCCGAGGCCCTGGATCCGGCGGCTGAGAATGTCGCCAAACAGCTTCAACAAGCCGGATACCAGACGGCTGTGATCGGCAAATGGCACCTGAAGAGCCGGCCCGCCGGTTTCGATCACTACAACGTGCTCCCGGGTCAGGGTCGCTACCAGGACCCCGTGTTGAGATCTGCCGAAAACTGGGCCCCCGGCACGGAGTACAGCGGTTTTTCCACCGATGTCATAACAGACCTGAGCCTGGATTGGCTGGAAAACCGGGACAAGACAAGGCCTTTTTTCCTGATGTGTCATTTCAAGGCCACGCACGAGCCCTTCGCCTATGCCCCCCGGTTCGCGGATCTGTTCGAGGGCGAGGAGCTGCCCGAACCGGGAAACCTCTACGAATCCGGCCCCGGTCCTTCAGGGCGGAGCTTTCCCGGTCAGGTACTCGAAATCCTGGGCCTGCGCTACACACGGGATTCCGGCGGCCGCTATCCGGGTGCCCCTTTCGACGTAAACGGCCTGGACTCCCGGGCCGCCCGTGGGAAGATCTATCAGAAATTCATCAAGGATTATCTGCGGGGAGTGGCTGGGATAGATGAAAACATCGGCCGTTTGCTGATCCATCTGGACCGGGCTGGGCTGACACACGACACCGTCCTGATCTACACCTCGGATCAGGGCTATTTTTTGGGAGAACACGGCTTCTTCGACAAGCGTATCATGTACGAGGAGCCGCTGCGTATGCCGTTTGTCATCCGCTATCCTCGAGAGATAGAGCCGTGCAGTCAGCTCGGAAATATCATCCTCAACACGGATTTCGCACCGCTGTTCCTCGACTATGCCGGGCTGCAGGTTCCGGACCGGATGCAGGGCAACAGCTTCAGATCGAACCTCCAGGGCAAAACGCCCATCACCTGGCGCAGATCCATGTATTACCGTTACTGGCTCCACCAGGTCCAGCGTCCCGCCCACTTCGGTATCAGAACGGATCGCTACAAGCTCATCTTTTTCTACGGTGACCCGCTGGACATGGAAGGGGCCCACGCGGAAGCCACGCCTCCGGGCTGGGAATTCTACGACCTGGTTTCCGATCCCGCGGAAGAACACAACGCCTACGACGACCCGGGATACAGGGACATCATCCGGGAGTTGAAGGACAGATTGAAGGAAATCCGGTCGGAGCTGGGTGACACAGACGAGAATACTCCCCGGATGCGTGAGATACTGGCCGAAAACTGGAACGATTGATACATTTTTTTGGACATCTCTCACCAAAACCAAGCCCTCACTTCGACTAAATCCATGGTAAAGGATAAATCCATGCGCTGTCCCCGATGTCTTATGGAAAACAAGCGTTCTACGAACGTCTGTGTGAAATGCGGCGGCCCCCTCAGGGCATCCAAGCCTTCTTCAAGGATTAAGATCCCCTGGTACGGATATCTGGTGGCCATCATGGCCCTGACAGCCGTGGCCTATTTCGTTCTTTTTAAAGGCTCCGACGGATCCAATAAGATTCCGGAAACATCCGGGATCCGGGAGGCAGCCGAAGCGGGGAAGGCGGCCGTGCTTCCGGAGGACCAGCCGCCTGCACGCTTCTCTTACGGCCGGGTCATCATCCGCACCCGTATGGGTGAGGAGGTCATTCACGTTGAGTGCGCTGTTCTAGACGGATCCTGGATCGCCCTGCCCACCTGGGCCGTGATAGGGGGAGATGCCTGGAGCTTTCAGAGCACCGGCATCGAAGATATCCGGATCCAGCAGGGGTCCTGGCTGCAGGGCGCGCCTCTGGGGATCTGGAAGCTCTCCGAACCAATCCCCGGGAGCCACCCGCCGCTCTCGTCCTGGGATCAAGCTGCTGCGCTGTATTGGCAGGCGCTCGCTCCCGGGTCACCGGTGAACAGGATAGAACTGGAGTCGCGCCCCCAACCCTTCGGGGCCTACGCCCGCCTGCCGATACCCGGGGACCTCATGCGGCCGGGGATCTTTCTACAGGAGGGTCGAGTCGTGGGGTGGACTTTCGGCCAGGGCTGGGATTACGGTTTCTTATGGACCGGATCGGATACGTCCGGGCTGGAGCCGAACATCCGCGTAGGAGACCTGGCGAGTGTGGCCTTTTCCGATTCTCAGGAAAGCCGGTTCGTCAGAGCCCTGGGAATGCGCGACGGATCTGAGAGCCTGCGTGCGCTGGAAATGCTGGCAGAGGGAATACAGCTTTTTCCCAAACTCGCTGCGGAGGACAAGCCTCCTCAGATGAGGCTTCCGTCTGCAAACAGTCGGCTCCTCAGCCTGGGGAAAAGACTCCTCCAGACGGAACAGGTCCAGGAAGTGGCCGCCGTTCTGGAAAGCCGGGTCATCAGTGCCTCCGGGGATCCTGAGCTGCTGAAGATAGCGACACAGGCTCATCTGGCCGCCTACGACTACAGGCGGGCCCTTCGGTTCTTCGAGGGGCTGAAGGACACGATCAGCATCCGAACCGAGGGAAGCAAGCCTTCACTGGATGCATTCCAGCTCAAGCTTTACAAAGACTGGATCCAGGGCGATATGGAAAAGGAACTCATCTCAAGAGGTTGGGAAGCCTTTGAGGCCGGACGACGGGCCTTCCCGGATGATGTGGAGCTTCACCTGCTGGGCGTGGAACTGGCTATCAAGGGCAAGGAATGGGGCCGGGCCGAGGATCTCATCAAGATGCGAAGCTTTCCGGCTGATTATAAAACTCAAGCCAGCAACCTCGAGGTGATCATCCTGGAGCGCCGGGCCGAGGAAAACAAGGTGATTGTCAGGTTCGCTGCGGGAGCCGACGTGATCCCCATCGATATCCTCCTCAACAACCGGGTCGTACAGAGATTCATGGTCGACACCGGTGCAAACGTCGTCACCATACCTTCAGAGATCGTAGAGTCACTGGGCATACGGATCGATGACAACACACCCGTGCACCGTGTGTCGACGGTATCCGGATACATGCTGGCATACGAAGTGTCCATCAACCAGATGGAGATCAAGGGCCAGCGTGTACACAACATTCAGGCCCTGGTCATCGACATGCCGGGACAGCCAGGCGTCGGCTTGCTGGGACAGAGCTTCCTCAAACACTTCGAGGTGGAGATCGACGGGAAAAAAGGCATCCTCCGCCTGGAAAAAAGATAGCCAGAGCCTCATATTCCACTGCTCCCCTGATTAATCCTTATCCGGAGTGGTTCATACAGAGATAGTCTATCGTATGGAAGGTAAGCAGCCTTACAAAAACACTTGACCATATCATTATATCTTGATATAGTGTTTTATATGAGTCCCGTAAACCTGTTCAAGGCTCTCTCCGATGAGACTCGGCTCAGACTTCTGAACCTATCCCTCCAGCATGAACTGAATGTCAACGAGCTCGTCCGGATCCTCGAAATGGGTCAATCGCGCATCTCGCACCATCTGAAGATTCTCACCGAAAGCGGCCTTGTCACCCACCGCCGCGACGGGCTCTGGGTTTTCTATTCCGCTGTCGACGAAGGCCCGGGAGCGGATTTTATCCGATCCGTCCGTTATCTTTTCGATCAGAACCACCTCTATCACGGGGACCTCGAAAAAGCGAAGCTCATGATAGCGGAGAGGTCCAAAAGGACAACACGTTTTTTCGACACAGTGGCGGACCGCTGGGAGCGGCTCAAGATGGAGATCATAGGGGAACTCGACATTAACCGGATGATCCTCGATTCCCTGCCCCAGGTCAGGATCATGGTTGACCTGGGGTGCGGCACGGGTGACCTGCTCCCGGTCCTGAAACGGAAAGCGGACAGGGTCATAGGCGTGGAAAAATCCGCAAGGATGCTTGAGGAGGCCCGGAAGAATTATGGTTCCGATCCTGAGCGTGTCGACATCCGCATCGGGGAGCTGGAGCATCTCCCCCTGCGTGACGGGGAGGCGGATGCCGCCGTCACCAACATGGTGCTCCACCACCTGCCCGAGCCGTGGAGGGCCATGCGCGAAGCCCACCGCATCCTTAAAACCGGAGGGCTGTTCCTGATCGTCGACCTGATGCGGCATGAGGACGAGACCCTGCGCGAGGGATTCGGTGACCACTGGCTCGGATTTTCACCTGATCTGATCGAGAAGTGGCTGATAGAGAGCGGCTTCCACATAGAAGAAAGCGAACGTTTCGCCCTTAATAAAGGACTCGAGGGATTCATCCTCCGGTCCGTTAAAAATAGCAATGAAGGAGACTGATATGAACGACTTGAAACTCGACCCGAACCTGAAATACAAAGTCAAGGACATGTCCCTGGCCGACTGGGGCCTCGAAGAGATGAGGCTTGCCGAGAACGAAATGCCCGGTCTCATGGCCGTACGGAAGAAATACGGGCCGCAGAAACCGCTGCAGGGGCTAAAGATAACCGGCAGCCTCCACATGACCATCCAGACCGCCATGCTGATCGAGACCCTGGCCGAACTGGGTGCGGACATCCGATGGTCATCCTGCAACATCTTCTCCACCCAGGACCATGCCGCCGCCGCTATCGCCAAGAACGGGGAGGCCGCGGTCTTTGCCTGGAAGGGAGAGACGCTGGAAGAGTACTGGTGGTGCCTGGAGCAGGCCCTCGTATGGCCGGACGGAACCGGGCCCGACCTGATCGTGGACGACGGCGGGGATGCCACCCTCATGGTCCACGAAGGCGTGAAGGCGGAAAACGATCCTTCCCTGCTTGATAAAAACTATCCGGTCAAAGAGTTCCAGATCCTGATAGACCGCTTCAAGGACAGCATACGGCGGGATCCCAGGTTCTGGACCAAGATCGCAGACAAGATCCGGGGCGTCTCGGAGGAAACAACCACCGGGGTACACCGGCTGTATCAGCTGGCAGAAGAAAATCGGCTGCTGTTTCCCGCCATCAACGTCAATGATTCCGTCACCAAGTCCAAGTTTGACAACCTGTACGGCTGCCGCGAGTCCCTGGTCGACGGCATCAAGCGTGCCACCGACATCATGCTGGCCGGGAAAAAGGTCGTGATCCTGGGTTACGGCGACGTTGGCAAGGGAAGCGTCCAGTCCATGAAGGGCTTCGGGGCCCGGATCTATGTGACCGAGATCGATCCCATCTGCGCCCTGCAGGCCGCCATGGAGGGCTACGCCGTGGTCACCCTGGAAGACATCGTAGATGAGGCGGATATCTTCGTCACGGCCACCGGCAACTACAACGTCATAACAGGCGCCCACATGGAGCGCATGAAGGACGGGGCCATCCTCTGCAACATCGGACACTTCGACAACGAGATCGAGATGATCTACCTGGAAAATAACCCAAGGTGTGTCAAAACCACCATTAAGCCCCAAGTGGACAAGTGGACCCTGGAGTCCGGCCGATCCATCCTCGTGTTGGCCGAGGGCCGTCTGGTGAACCTGGGATGCGCCACCGGGCACCCCAGCTTCGTGATGAGCAACAGCTTCACCAACCAGTGCCTGGCCCAGATCGAGCTGGCCTCCAAAGAATTCGAGCTGCAGGTCTACACTCTGCCCAAGATCCTGGATGAAGAGGTCGCCCGGCTTCACCTCGGCAAGCTGAATGCACGGATCACACGGATGACCCAGGAGCAGGCCGACTACCTGGGCGTTCCTATGGAAGGCCCATTCAAGCCCGACCACTACCGATACTGAATGGGGACGGACCACGAAATCCTATGGACCTCCAGTGCTGTTCGGGGCGGGAATAGGACTTGACCCTGTCCTGAATTTGGAATACATATAGAACTTTCATTTAGTAATGGAGGGCATCTCATGAAACGACACATTCTTATTCTTCTGATCCTGCCTTTATTGATCTGTTCCACATCCCTGGCCCAAACAGACCCTGTCGTCAAAAAGATCATTGAGATCGGGACGACGGATAATCGGGTGATGGACCATCTCGATATATTGAGCAACCGGATCGGAGGTCGGGTGATAGGTTCCGGCGCCTACGAGGACGCGGTGAGATGGACCTCGAGCGAATTCAAAAAATGGGGCATGGAAGTGGACGTGGACGAGACCGGGGAACTCCCGGTGGGCTTCAACCGGGGACCCTGGTTCGGCAGGATGCTGTCGGAAGACGGCATGGTACTGCATTTCGTAACCCCCTCGTACACCGCAGGGACCAAAGGCGTGCAGCGCGGCCCCGTTCTCATGGAACCCAAGTCACAGCGGGAGTTCGACAACATGAAGGGTGCCATGAAGGGCGCGTGGATCCTGATATCGGGTTCTTCAACCGGTGGAAGGCCCATAGACACCCTGCCGGCGGCAGATGAGAAAAGAACCAAGATCATTGAAGAAAATTTAGAGATCGAGAAAAAAAATTCCGTGATACGCCGGGAAAACAGGGCGAATCGAGATAACCCGGAGGCACAAAAGGAGCTGATCCCTCTCAAAGAGGAACCGGCTCTCTTCTACACCCAGATGAAGGAAGCCGGGATACTCGGGATCATCCAGTCAGCCCCAGTCCCCTTGCGGGCCACCCGCAGCACGGATGCCATCCTCAATATGACCTGGGAAACCCTGCCTACTGTTCCGGATATAAAACTGGAGGCGAGCCAGTTCGAAAGAATCAAGAAAAAGGTCGAGGAGCGCAGGTATTTTCTGCTGGAATTCGATATCCGCAACCACTTCAGAATGGGTCCCGTGAAATATCACAATGTGATCGGGATCATCCGAGGGACCGAATTCCCGGAAGAATATGTCATCGTTTCCGGACACCTGGACGCGTATGACGTCGCGACCGGCGGAGTCGACTGCGGTGTGGGGGTGACGAACGCGATAGAGGCGGCTCGCCTGGTCATGGAAGCCGGCGGCAAGCCCAAACGGACCATGCTGTTCTTCCTGTTCGCCGGCGAAGAGTTCGGGCTCTTCGGCTCGAAGAGCTGGGTGGAGCGCAACCCGGACAAGCTGGCGAAGATATCGAACATGTTCAATCGGGATGGCGGCCCCTCCTGCCCTACCGGGATCAGAGTGACAGAGGCGATGAGAGAGGATATTGAGAAGATCTGCGCCCCGATCAACGGCATAAATCCTGAATTCCCGTTTGAAGTCCTCAAGAGAGAGCCGCGGCCGCTGCCGGAGAGAGCATCCGGCACAGATTCCGGCCCGTTCGCCGTGAAAGGGGTCCCCACTATGGGCATAGAGGGCGGGTTTCCGAGAGGAGATAATTTCAGCTACGGTGAGATATGGCACACGGAACGGGACCTGTACAACCAGATGATCCCTGACTATCAAAAACACAGCGCAGTGGTTACGGCCGTCATCGCCTATGGAGTTGCGAACCTGGACCATCTTATATCTCGGGATGGTTACTACATCGTAGAAGAGAAAAAAGCGGAAGTGAAGAAGAAATAAAAATGGCTCCTCGGGCAGGACAACAACAGAACCTAGCTATTGACTGTCTGAAAAAATTGAGCCACTACCCTACCCTGCTCCAACCACTCTTTGATGGAGCAAGACAATGAGAAGACCAAGAACAGAGGAATGGCTGAACAAAAGAATGACCAGGTTGGAGAGGATTCTGACAAGAGCACACTGGCAGAGAGACCTCAGAGGTGGCTGTCATCATCTGTTTGCTCAGGATTCTCCTATGCTAAAAACCTCTTATGAGGAAGAGAAGAGATATCAACGGTTGAGAAGGCAGGCTGTCTTGTATAACCACTATCTTTGGCAATATTGTGATTTGAGAGGCCTCACTATTAATTAGACTGAACCACACCACCACCAAGCCAGCAGTCCCCATGATGCTGGCTTTTTCATTTATGGGGTGATTCCACTATTTATGCTAGATGGAGCCAAAAGTGACAGAGGACTATTTTTGAACAGCATGCAACAAGAAATGCTCAAAGGCATATAATATACCAGGACATAATATGAGAATGAAAATAATTTATAGATTCATGATATGCTTTGGCTTGAAGTGTCATACTATGATATGAAGGTTGTGAGATGAGAGAGATGGAAATTAGAAGCCACAACAATGGCCTACTAATAAATTTATTGAATGGAGGATGGATGCAGAAAACTTAAGGCTAATGGTCAGAGCCATAAAGTCCATGATAGCCCAACAATGCCTATAGCTGCATAACCGAGGCCCTTCATGATTATTTTATAACGCTTAACCCAGAAATTTTCTTCTGATTCATCAGATTCAATAGTGTAAAGATAACCATTCTTCGAGATTGCTTTACCTTTATTTGGAGCAAGAAGGAAATTCCACCTATCATACTTTGGAACGTGCACACGTGCTCTATAGATTCCTTCTCCATCAAACACATCACCAATTAAAAATCTATCTTCCTCCATGCTTTCAAAAGTAATTACCAACAAAAAGTCATTTTCTAAGATAAATAGGTCAGCAATATAGGGCATATTTACTGGGATGTCTGTCACAAATCTTGGGTTGGGTTTCTTTGGCCTAAAACTCTCTTTCTCACTAGGAGTGAGTTTCCTTGATGTGCCTTTCTTTGTGATTCTTCTTATCCATTTCCCATCAGGAGATATAACATTAATCTCATATTTGTCTGAGGTAGCGTAATAGACATTATTGTTGTTATGAATCTTATATTTGATTTGTGTCCTATAGGCATCAGTATGATAAGTTCCAGTACTGTCTCTACGTTGCCCCCACTCATAGTCATGTAATTCATGTTCAGGGATTCCATCAGGTGAGCACTTTGTTAATATTAGCTTTTGCCAATCCCTTGTACCTGGAAGAAATTTCATCTGAAGAAAATACATGTTCCCAATTGAATCAAGCCTAAGGATGTCTCCCCAAAGATTTATTTTAGAAATGCTTTGAATCTCAAAGTCTGAATCATAGATTGTAAGACGTCTTTGAGAACCATCCACAACAAACATTCTGTCATCATGAGAAAAATCTGGGTCAAAATTATTAAACTCTCCTGGAGCTTGTCCTTTAGGAAATTCCTTAATGAATGTAGCATCTCCTTGAGGGTCAAATTTATCTAGTCTTCTTTCTTTTTCTGATATTACAAAAATATCCCCAGTATCATTAATTAAGATTGACCTAGGCCACCATGATTCTTTGGTAAGAGACAAATCTTCAATAAACTGAATTTCAATCAATGGAGGCTCAGGTTCAATTTTATTTTCAACAATAGGAATGGAAACATTGTTTTCAATTAAAGCTGAA